>JANYKD010000088.1 GCA_025361735.1 Phycisphaerales bacterium | reverse complement strand
CGGGAATGGTCACGTTCCCGGCGTTGGACGCCACGACGGCGTTGGCGCAGGGAATGATCTCCCCATACCTGTACATCTTGCCCTCGAACAGCAGCGCCCACTTGTCGTCGTCGTAACTGGTGGCCGGTTCTCCGCTGTCGTCGGAAACAGACAGTTTCACAACCATGACCTTGGCCAAGTCGATTGCGGACGGAGCGCTCTCCGCGTTTGCCGGCCCGGTCCCCATCGCGATTTCGACGCCATCAGCGACACCATCGCCATCCGTGTCTGCGTTGAACGGGTTGGTGCCGTTCTGGTACTCCTGCAGGTTCACAAGGGCGTCGCCGTCCGGATCATCCAGTGAGTCGTCGCGGTTGGGGTTGAGGTAGTGCACGCCATTGGTGGCGTCAAGCCAGGCCGTGACTTCCCAACCGTCCGGCATGCCGTCGTGGTCGCTATCCGGATCGGCAGGGTTTGTGAACCAGACCAGCATTTCGGCGCCGTCGGAGACGCCGTCGCCATCCGTGTCCGGGTTGCGCGGGTCGGTGCGGATGTGCGCCAGGCTGACGTTGTGCGTGCCGCTGGCGGCGATGGCCTGCACGTTTGTCGCGCAGGCGGGAACAGCGCATTGCCCCCAGTCGTTCGTACCCCAGCAGACCACGGTGTTGTTGGAGAGCAGGGCCACCGTGTGGCGGTCGCCGGCCGCCACGGCCACAACGTGCGAGGTGGCGAGATAGGCGGGCACATTGCACTGTCCGCTGTCGTTCCGGCCCCAGCAGGTGACTGTGCCATCCCGCAGCAGGGCCACGGCATGTCGGGCGCCGGCGGCCGCGGCAACGACATTGGTGCCGAGGGCCGACGGTACGTTGGTCTGCCCGTAATCGTTCCAGCCCCATGCGACAAGGGAGGCGTCCGACTTCAGCGCGAGCGTGAACGAGTCCCCCGCGGTCACGGAGACCACGCCAGTCAGGTTTGTGGGCATGGACGACACTTCGTTGCATCCGTCGTAGCCCCAGACCCGCACGGTGCCGTTGGACAGCACAGCGACACTGTGGAAACCTCCGGCAGCGATGGCGATCACGGTATTGCTGGTGACTTCCGGAGGAACGTTTGTCTCGCCCTCGCCGTTCCATCCCCAACAGCGAACCCGGCCATCCGCGAGCAGCGCCATGCTATGGCCGCCGTCGGCGGCTCCGATCAGCCCGTCGCGACTATGTCCGCCGCCAGCGGAGATTGCGACGGCATTTGTCACGTCTGCCGGCACGTCGCACTGCGCCTCGCTGTTGTCTCCCCATGCAACCACGCGCCCATCCTCGAGGAGCGCCATGCTGTGGAATCCGCCAGCGGAAACGGCGACCGCGTTTGTCAGGTCGGACCGGACTCCAGATTCGCCGACAAAATTCTGTCCCCAGCCGAGCGGGAAGGTCCAGCCGGTCATCTCTGCCACGTCGGTCAGACCGTCGCCATCCGTGTCGGTTGTCGTGGGGTTGAGGCCGTGCGCGACCTTCCAAGCGTCCCCCAGTCCGTCTCCGGCTGTGTCCGGGTTGTTGGGGTTGCTGCCATAAAGATATATCTCCTGCCAGTCTGTGAGGCCGTCGGAATCCGAGTCATTGCTCTCCGGGTTCGTGCCGAACGTGTAGACCTCGAGTAGGTCTGGAATGGCGTCGCCATCGGTGTCAACGTCGCCCCAGCCGGCCAGAAAGAATCCGGACTCCGCGGTGGCGGCCGCGTGCCACAGCTTGAACGCGGAGACGGCCTGATAGGATCCGTGGAGCGACCAGCCATTGGTTTTGGAGGTCAGCGCGGCGCGGGTAAGCACGTCCACAGTGCGGTTGCTGGGCGTATAGATCCACATGTCGAGCGCGTTCGGTGAAGAGAAGACGTTCGCGAATGCCAGGCTGTTGGTGTCGGCCGGCAGGGTGGGGGGCGGGACGCCGGGATCGGGAGCGTTGTTGGTGGCAGCCACCAGTTCTGCAGCCAGAAAGGCCGGCCAGTCGTTCGAGTTGATCAGCGTCAGTTCGAGGTGAAAGCGGCTTCGGTCGCGGTCAGCGAACCACTTGTCGACATTCGTCCCGGAGAGAAAGTCCGGCGCGTCGTGGCGGTAGGCGTCACGCACCCACTGGAGGGGGTCATAGGTCGTGGAAAGCTCGTTTGTGCGGAAGGAAACACCGTCCGCGCCGGAGTAGATCCAGGCACGCGGCGTGGTCTGCGTCTCCATCACGCTTACGAGCCACACAGGCACATTGAACTGCGTGCTGCACTGGGTCTGGTTGGTCAGCGCCGCGACCTCGCCGTCAGACGCGAACGTGAAGCGCCCCTCGCCAACGCCGAAGCGCCACGGCCCCGGCGGGTAGATCATGGCTTCATTGGTGAGCGCGGAGTAGGCGTTTGAGACGGTGCCGTCAACATCCGCCCATGTCACGAGGTGAGGGGGCGCCCACTCCTGCGCCGGCGCCGTGAGCGTAGGCAGAGCCAGGATGAGCAGCGCTGCCAGAATGCGCAGGCCTGCCGAACGATTTGCGACCTGCGGGGTGGCATTTGTAGGCTGCATGCGTCTTCCGCTCCAGGGTCCAGTCGGATGACAGCGGCGCGGATGGGGCGGGGGTGACAGCACCACGCGGCGTTGCTTTGCATGTTGAGCCTGGAACGGCGGATGCGCAAGGAGGAAGTTCAACTGACCGTCGCCAGGCGCGAAATTGCGCGTGCAGAAGAATGGGGCGACAGAGCATGGAGACGCCAAGGGCTGGACACGGCCAATCGGGTAGGCGGGAGGGATGAATCTCCAGCGGCAGGTCTCCAACCTCATCCAGGAACAAGGTTCCCCGTCCGCCTGCTCAAACACGCCGGACCGCGCCTTCACCTCCTGCGGACGGCCTTGAAAGCAAGCCACCGGCTTCGTCTGCCCCGGCCCCTTTTTTGGGGGGGATGCAAATACGGAACTTCATTGCATTACGAGGACGCCTCGGATACAGTCTTACCAACGGAAGTGCGGCAACGGCCCCGCACATAGTGAAAAACAGGTGCCGGTTTTACCTCTTAGCAGAGCCGTGTCGCTGTCCAACGATTGGGGAGCCCCTCGCAGGGCAGGTCGCAGTCAGAGATACAAATCGGAGG
>JANYKD010000077.1 GCA_025361735.1 Phycisphaerales bacterium | reverse complement strand
AGTACCTGCATCGTTTCGCGGCCTACTTCCAGCAGGGCGACATGGAGTCCAACGGCAAGACCATCCGCCGCGACGGCACGCGCGTCGACTACGAAACCGGCCCGATCATCTGGGGCGAACCCGGCACCAACGGCCAGCACGCCTTCTACCAGCTCATCCACCAGGGCTCCAAGCTCATCCCCTGCGACTTCCTCGCGCCCATCAAGTCGCACAACCCCGTCGGCCAGCACCACCCGATCCTGCTCTCCAACTTCCTGGCCCAGACCGAAGCCCTCATGAAGGGCAAGACCCGCGATGAAGTGATCGCGGAACTCAAGAAGGACGTCGAGAAGGGCAAGCTCACGCCGGCGCAGATGGAGATGCTGATCCCGCATAAGGTCTTCGAAGGCAATCGGCCGACGAATTCCATCGTCGTCAAGCAGATCACCCCGCGCACGCTCGGCCAGCTCGTCGCCATCTACGAGCACAAGATCTTCGTGCAGGGCGTCATCTGGGGCATCAACAGCTACGACCAGTGGGGCGTGGAACTTGGCAAGCAACTGGCCAGCAAGATCCTGCCCGAACTGACGGCTGCCGGAACCGTGACCGGCCATGACAGCTCGACCAATGGGCTGACCAACCACATCAAGAAGCAGGCCGCATGGCTATGAGCGAAGAAGAACCGATCGCCACGTACACCGAACGACTGATTGAGGTCAGCCGCAGGTTCTCGCTCTACAAAGACCGCGTGGTCGTCAAGGCACGCTGGCTGCTCAAGGGCCGCCACGAGGTCACCGTGCTGCTCAACACGCTCTCCGGCGAGCAGAACCCGATCACCATCCGTTACCGCATGTTCCGTTATGCGGGCTGGGTCATGGCCATCGGCGCATTATGCTTCGCCATGGTGTATTACAACGCCAAGGGCGGCCCCATCGGCATCCTCGGCTACCTCACTCTGAGCCTGGCCGCCCTTGGCGCCGCCTTCACGGCGACGACGTATCCCAACCGATACATTCGGTTTACGCGCTTCATGACCAAGTCCGGCCGCCCCGGCCTGGACGTCGGTTTCGCCGGCAACAGCGCCGACGCGTACAAGGAGTTCGTCGAGAAAGTGAAACGGCAGATCAAGAAAGCGCAGTGATGTTGTCGGGCCTTGGCCAGTGAACGACCTCGCGTTATCTTCTCTTCTTTATGCCACAATCGGCCATTATCGTTCGTGACGGTGAAGACAACCACCGTCTCTTGACCACCGACCGCGATACGGGTTTGCTATTTGGTCCCTTCTTCAAAGAAGGAGTGTGCTTCCTCAACGCTTTCGGAGTATTCGACAACTTCACGGTTGCCGGTGGCATTTCCAAAGGTTCGCGCGCAACTCGACGTGGTCGCGTCCTTCACAATGCCGCAAGCGCCCTGCTTGCTGGCATCAATCGCGACGCCGACTTGCTGTGCTACGATTACTCGTATGGGTTTGCGAACGATCCCGTTCGACACGGTGGTGGCCAGACGATCAGCATTCGTGGGCGAAGCGGAATCATCTCCACCCGGCCAAAGGGTTTTTGCACAATCGAACTCTTCGATTCGAATAATGAGGGAGGGCCACGGATCGCGGAATTCATCGATCTGCGAATCGTGGGTTCTGTTGAGACGGACACGTCCGGAGCCGTAAAGGTTTATCGTCGCAAGGCAGAGATGCACTGGCTTGAGACCTTGCCGCCACTGCTGGAATTCCTGCACCCTCGGCTTGCCAGAGAGTTGGTTGTCGAGCACCACGACCGCGCGAGTTAACCAGTCGCTTCACCGGCCTTCTTGGGTATAGTCTAGTTGGGCATCAGCCTCAATTCCTGCCGGCGGCGGTCGAAAAACAGAAAACCCAGACCTGTTGCCACAATCCGACATACCCCAGGCGGGCCAGCGCCCTCGCTGACCTGCCTGAATTGCAATTCGTGGCGAGCGATCACGCGACCATGATCAACGCGGAATACGATCGGCGAAAGTTGGACACATGTCGGCACGCATCGATGGGATTTTGCCCACGTTGCCCGGCGACTACAACTCAATACACACAATGCGACTCGATCCACGCAGATAGAGTCGCCGGCCAACCAGGGCGGGATGCGAGTACAGGCCTTGCTCGTCAGCAAGGCCGCGCAGGCGGGCGAGCAGTTTGAATTCCCCGGCGCGGGCGTCGATCAGCAGAATCTGGGCATCTTTGGCGACTACCAGAAGGCGATCGTCGGTGGCCAGAATGGCCGCGTAGTCTTCGAAAGCGGAGTCCCCGCCGATCCACACGGGCTTCAAGCCGTTTTGTGGATCGAGGCAGTAGAGCTTTTCCCAGATCCCGAACACCCGGCCGGCCGCGTACACCGGTGTGTGCGTGTCGGGCACGAGATCGAAGTTGGTGGCCAGCGGCTCCGGGATGATCCGTCCGCCGGCGTCGAAGGCGTGGATGCGCGTGCCGTTGTTCTCGGTCGCGATCAACAAGCGGGAATCGGGCAGCAGCACGGGTGTGGGAACATTGAAGTCGCTGGCCCGACGCGGCTTGAGGGTCCACAGACGGGTGCCGGTGGCGGGATCCCAGCCGCCCAGCGTGGTGCGGTCGTAGCCGATCAGTTGGCGCTGGCCGGCGATGTCCGCCACGATGAACGAAGCGAACGCGGCCGGCTCGCCGGGGGACTGCCACAGCGTCTTGCCAGTCGCGGGATCCAGCGCCACCAGCGACGCGTCCTTGGCGCCCGGGTTGACGATCAGCCGGCCATCAACGATGAGCGGCGATGAGGCGTAGCCCCATTTGCCTTTGTCCACGCGGCCGTAATCCCGGCCGATGTGCTGCTCCCAGATGACCTCGCCCGTCGCCAGCGCCACGCAGTGCAGATGCCCCATCGCCCCAAGTAGCCATACGCTGCCATCTTGGATTAGGGGCGTGGCCCGCGGGGAATTCCCGTAGTCGAGCTTGCCCTGGGCCAGGTAACGCAGCGCCCATATTTCCCGGCCGGTGGCGGCGTCGAGACATCGCCAGATATCCATGGTGTCGTCGGGATTGCGATCGGAAACGATGACCACATCCGCTGTTGCCGCAAGCCCGCCAACGCCCGCGGAGGCCAGTCGCTTCTCCCACAGAGGCTTGAGGACGGCCGGGAGTTTCTCCGGCAGCCAGGGGACATGTCCATCACGTCGAGCACCGCGCCATCCGGGCCAGGCTTCGGCGGCCGGCACCGGGGCGGGGCTTGGCGTTGTCTGCGCGTCCCGGGATTCCGCCGGTGAGGACACCGGCGGCACTAAATGCGATTGCCCTGCGGCCGGGGCATCGGTTACTTTTTTTTGCGTCCTGGGTTGCGACGGGCTCGATGGCTACGAAGCCACGGGTCTCCATCGCGTGGGATAGTTCCGCATTGGTCGCCACATCGAGCAGCGCCTGGCGGATCGCGTCGGAGTCCGCCTGCGGCATGTCGGCCGCGACAAAGACCGTGACAAAGGGGACAGGCTTGGTTTCGCCGACGATGCGCAGCGCACCTTTCGGAACCGTGCCGCATCCTTCCAACAATGGCTTGGCGTAACTGGAGATGACCGCGACCCCGTGTTTCCCGGCCGGCAGTTCCAGCACGCGCGTGGCTCCCACGTCGCATCCTTCAGCCGTCTCGATCTTTTCCGGCAATGCCACATTGTTCTCGGCCAGCAGCGCCCGGGCGGCCGCGTGCTTCTCGTCGCACTCGGGCGGGCCAAACACGACGAGGTAGCCCTTGAGATCGGCCAGGGTGCGGGCCGGATCATCCTTGGGAACAACGAACAGGCCGGTTTGCGTGGTCGCGCCATCCTTCCCGCTGAGCCGGGCGATGGCCTGCGGCTTGCGCTTGATCGCCAGCGCATCGGCACGAACGACCGATTCCTTGCCGATCACGATATCCGCCCGGCCCTCGGTCTTTTCCGTCACCGCTTTGACGAGTGATTCGGAAAACGTGACCTTCACCGGACGATGAATGCGCGACTCAATAAACGTCGCCAGTGCGTTGTAGTCGCGTTGCGCATACCCCTTGACGCACGGGCATGAGAGTTCTCGCGCCAACGGGTCCATGACGATGAGCGTCAGCGGCTGCGGCAGCCCGGCCGGCGCGATCTCGTCGGCCAGCATCGGCAAACCGCCGAACAGGCACAGGGCAAGTGTGAATAGGCGGAACATACAACTTCTCCTTACCTGGCCGCGCTGGCGTCCGGCTTCTTTTCCAGCCGGGCGATCCGCGAGCCGGTCAAGTCCAGCAAATACAATCGCTTGCCGTCGGGCGTGATCGCCACCGGCACATGCTTGCAGCCATTCTTCATATCTACGCGGCCCAACAACTGCTGATACTTGCCGTCCGGCGAGAAACTTTTGATCAGCCCCTCGCTCTCGGCGGTGATGATCTCCCCGGAGGCGGCCACGCAGAGGTTCATGGGGTTACAGCAACTGCCAAAGGCCCCGCCGTCGGCCGCACGCTCGCGTTTGCCAAAATTGCTGAGCAGTTGGCCCTTCAGGTCGTACACGGCGACGCGGTGCTTGCAGTTGTCGGCCAGATAAAGCTTGTCACCGCTCAGGCGAACTTCGCACTGGCCGCAACATCCGCCCAAACCATCGACCAACTTGACGGGGGCTTTGAGATCGCGGGTAACCGACCACACAGCAAAACCATATCCCTTCAACGACCGGGCCACGTAGTAGACGTGGTCGGCAGAGACATTGATCGCATGCACCGTAGTCTGCGAGCGGAAACTGCTGATGGTCTTCTCGAGTCGCTGCTCGGGCGTTGACTTCTCAAGCTCCTTCGCCTGCTGACGCATCTGTTCGGCCATCTGCTTCAGGCTCTCTACGGGCAACTGGCCGAAGTAACCGAGTTCGGAAACTTGCTCCGCGTCCTCGTCGGCCGGTTTGGGCGGCTTGGCCGCCTCGGCCTTCTTGCCATCCTTCGCCGGCTTCTCTTTGGCGGCGATGGCCTTCTCGTACATCGCCAGCATCTGTTTGTTGCTCTCGATGGCTTCCTGGTGCTGTTCCTCCGTGACCGCCTTCACTTCCTCTTTGTTGGCCAGCACGACCTCGACGTGAGGCAGCGCGGCGTTGGCCAGTTCCTTACCCTCGGCCGAGTAGGTGATCATGCGGCCGCTGCCGCCGACCCAAACCGAACCATCGGCCGCGACATTGATGCGATCAGCGCGAAACGCCACGGGCCAGCGACGCAGTACTTTGCCATCCGGATCCGCAACCAAAACCTCATTGGTGCCCGGATCGTCATCGACAGGCTCCGCTCCCATCGCGCGGGCAAGGAACGCGCCGAGCCCGCCACTGCGTTTTTTCGTTGGCACCCGCATGAGGCCATAGAGGTTGCCATCGGGACCGAGAGCAAACGTCTCGACGGTGTTGCCGGCGCTCTTGTCGCCGAGAACGATCGACTTCTCCGCACTGTAGACCGGTGTGGCCACCGCGGCCGCGCGAACCGCAGGTTCGGCAGCGACATCCTCAGCCAGCGCACCAGGTGCGAATCCGGCCAGCAGCAGGCAACCGGCACAAACCGACAGAATGGACCGCGACCAGTCTTGAGATGTGTAATTCATAGATGATCCTTAGAAGGCCACAACCGTTGGAACTTCCCTTGATCCCACAACACCGTAGATCACTGATATCCTACACTCGGCAAAAGCCCAAGTGTTACAAAGAAATCCGTGGCTGTTCCCGTCCGCCGGTACACGTTATATTACCCTCCGGTCCATACACAGGCACAGCCCCCATGCCCTTCACCCAGGTCCTCTCCGACCCCCGCTCCCGCGAGAAGCCGTGCATCCGTTGCGGTTACAGCCTGCGCGGCAATCTCGACGCCCGCCACTGCCCCGAATGCGGCCTTTCCGTCTGGCTGTCGCTCAATCAGAACGAGGACCTCGACTGGTCCAGCCCCGCCTGGACCTCCAGCCTCAGCCTCGCCTCCTTGATCATGGCCGGCGTGCAGATACTCGGCATGCTCGCCTGGATTCTCCTCATTCTGCCATCGCAGTCACTCGCCAACCAGCTGCCCGCGGCCAGGATCCTTACGGGGCTGTATTTCATCGCCTATCACACCACCATGCTCACGCTGCTCTGCCGCCACGAGAACCGCTTCCCCGACCGGCTCAAGACGCATCGCACCGCCAGTCAGATCATCTCCATCATCGCCATACTGGCCGGCCTGTTCCTGATCGTGCAAGCACTGCCCCTGCTCCACGTCGGCGCCATCGCGCCACCCGCCCGACCCAGGCTGCGTCCCCGTGGCGCGGCCGTTCCCGGCCTCGGCATGGACTTCTGGCTGTTCTTCGTCGAGTTGACCTTCGCCGCGAGCATCATCGCCACCTGGACGTTCTTCCGCCGGCTCGCCCGCCGCATTCCCAACCCCACCGTCACGCGCATTTCCGGCTGGATATTGCTGATGCCCCTGATCCCCCTGAGCAAGGCGGTGCCGTTCCTGACGCTCTATCTCGCCTACCAGTTCTCCTGGCTCTTCGCCCTGGCCCCGGTCGTCTATTTCCCCGCCACGGCCATCCTTCTCGCCTGGTTCGCCCGAACGTTCAAGCGATGTTCCCGCCACGCCGCCGAGAACTGGACGCGCGAGACGATGTAGGCAGAAATTGCAAATCCTTGTTCCTGCTATACTCTCCTCGATACCCTCATAGAAGGAGAATCTCATGTACGCAGTCGTCGTCCCAGTTTTCGTTAAGCCCGAGTTCGTAGCGCGATTCAAGACGGCCATTCTCGACAACGCCACGAACACGCGAAAGGAACCCGGCAATCTCCGCTTCGACGTCATCCAGCAGGCAGACGACGCAACGCGCTTCACGCTCTACGAGATCTACAAAGACGAGGCCGGCTTCATCGCCCACCAGCAGACGGCGCACTACATCCGCTGGAAATCGGCCGTCGCCGATTGGATGGCCCAGCCGCGCGTCGCGTCCAAGGGTGCTCCGATCTTCTACGACAACGCCGCGGTTTGACGCCACAACCGAGCAACGACTTCTCGGAAAGCAGATTAAACACGAAGTCACGAAGACACGAAGCGATTACTGGTGATTCGAAGGCTTCTGTTCCAGAAATCACGAATCGGATCAAGCGACAGAAACGATACCCAGCACAAAGCGTTCGCCAATGCCAGATCCTGCTTCGTGCCTTCGTGTCTTCGTGTTTAATCTTTCCCGTTGCCACGATGCCACGCCGTGCAACGTGATTTTCGAGATCCGTAATTTCTGAGGAGGCCAGCCATGGACTTCGACTTCTTCCCCATCCCGCGCATCGTCTTTGGGCCGGGCCGCATCAAGCAACTTCCCGAACTGCTCGCTGGCTTGGGCAACCGCGTCCTGCTCATTCACAACTATCCGCTGCCCGAATCCATCGCCTCACTGCTGCCCACGAACATCGTCACCTGCCTGCAGACCGGCGAGCCCAAGGCCGCCGATATCGACGCGGCAGCCCAGCTTGCCCGCAATACGGGCCGCGACTGTCTGATCGGCCTGGGCGGCGGCAGTGCCATCGACACCGCCAAGGCCGTCGCGGGACTGCTGACCCATTCGGGGTCCGTCGTGGACTACCTGGAAATCGTCGGCACGGGCGCGAAGATCGTCCGCCCGGCCGCCCCGTGGATCGCCATCCCCACCACCGCCGGCACCGGCGCCGAGGCCACCCGCAACGCCGTCATCGCCGTCCCCGAGAAGCAGTTCAAGGCCTCCATGCGCAGCGAACACCTGCTGCCGCGAATCATCCTCATTGATCCCGAACTGCATGTGAGCGTGCCCGCGGAAGTCACGGCCGCCTCGGGCATGGATGCACTCTGCCAGTGCATCGAGGCCTACACCTCCACCGGCGCCAGCCCCATGACTGACGCCATCGCCCTCGACGGCGTCGAACTCGCCGGCCGCTCGCTGCACACGGCCTACTCCAGCCCGGCCGACATTGCCGCCCGCTCCGACATGGCATTGGCCGCTTTGTTTTCGGGAATCGCCCTGACGAACGCGGGGCTGGGCGCGGTCCACGGCTTTGCCGCACCGGTCGGGGCCAACTTCCCCGTGCCCCACGGTGTCGTCTGCGCCGCCCTGCTGCCGCACGTCATCCGCGCCAACATCAGCGCCGCCCGGCAGGACCCGGCCAAAGCCCCCCTGCTCGCCCGCTATGACACGATCGGCCGCCGGCTCGGCGAGAGTCCGGAGCGGTTCACGGCCGCCCTTATCGTTGATCTGCACATCCCGCCACTGAGCCGTTACGGCATGGAACTGCGCCACGTCGCCGACATGGTGCAACTGGCCAGGCGTGCCAGCAGCATGAGGTACAACCCCGTGGTGCTCAGTGACCAGGTGCTGGCCGAGATCCTGGCGGCGGGCATCGTGGGCCAGTCGTAGGCAGCGTCAGTGAAGGGGCGTTGCAGAGTTACAGGCCGCAGACGCTCACCCCAACCCTCTCCCGGAGTACCGGGCGAGGGAGTGCGCCGAAGGCAGTTTGCTACTGGTATTGGTTTACAGCGCCTTGGCTACTTATGATCCACCACGGCCTGCGTATTGTCACCCAGGTGCTTTTGCAGGAATACTACAATGCGCCCAATGCCCGCGGATTGTGACGTCGGGCTGGCTCCGGTGGTTTCATCGAAGACCAAGACCGGCCTGGACATGAACAACGCGTGGTGCCCGTTAAGGCCCAGGTCGTCAGCGTCCACGCTGTAAGCCATTTCAAATCCCCACTTGCACAGGGGCGCGAGCCAGTTCAGCCATGGCTTGGGCGGCACCAGCCGCTCCAGCAAGAACCGACGCGTGCCGTGCGTTGGACGGTCCAGCACGAGCGCGGCAATTTTCGATTCATTCTCGGCCGCCAGGATCGCGGCGTTTGCGCCGGTGCCGATGCCGACCACGGCAATCCTCGCCTGGTCCACACCCGGCCGCCGGCCGAGCAGTTCCACGGCCGCCCGGACATCCGCTTCCTCGCGCAGGCCGAAGGTCCCGCCCACATCCGTGCCGCCCGAGGTCCGCAACCCGGCGACGAGCACGATGAAGCCGGCGTCGTGCAGGGGCTGCACGAGCGGCAGCATTTCCGAGCGGTTGCTCTCGCCGTCGTGTACGAGCACGACGGCCGGGCGTTTGGCGCGCAACGCGTTCTCGCGTTGTGTGACAATGGAGCGTTCATCGACCACCGGGACGAGCCAGCCTTCGA
>JANYKD010000073.1 GCA_025361735.1 Phycisphaerales bacterium | reverse complement strand
GCGTCCGCTGAAGCGGACCCTACAGTGCTGGATCTCAATTTCTGCGGGAGGTCGATCATGAGAGCGTTCGGCGGACTCTTGGCGTTGTTGATCACCGTCGCACTGATCCTGTGGCTCTGGACAGAGCACACAACCGTGGTCGTGGAGAAATCCAAGCCCGCCATGGAAACAGCCAACCAGCTTTCCGGCCACGACCGCGAAGGCCGTGGAACAAAGGCGAGCGATGGCATCAAGCTCGAAGGGGTGTCACAGGGCGGCCAGTTGCGCTCGATCAAGGTTATCGATATCAAGGCTGACAATGCCTTGGCCACGTTCTACGGGCTCAGGCTCGACGACTGCATCGTCCAGGCGGGCTCATTCGACTTCCGCGGCGAGGATGAGAAACTCGCGATCGCCATGACCTTTCAGGAAGGGTATCAGAAACAACTGCCACTGATCGTCCTGCGCGATGGAGAGAAGATAACGCTTCCGCAGACCAATGAGCCCGCGCCAACGATGCAACCTGTACTACCACCCAAGGGACCGGAGAAGGGAGCCGGTTCGTCGCTGCAAAAACAGATCGACGCCATCCCCGGCGTCAGGTGAATTGGGTTTCGTTCCACTCCAATACAAAACGCTCAACCGTCCAACGACGGCCGGTTTCGATTGTTGCATAGGGTGAGTACGGGCGACACGCGCCCGGGGCTCACGCCGGTTGCTCCGATCGTCTGCGAATACGTCTTGTCACAGGAGTGGATATGGAACGGAAGTGGTTGCGGTGTGCGTTGATGTCCGGCCTGGCGGCCTCATTGTTCTTTGCCCATCCGGCTCCGGCCCGGGCCGAGGTGATCTGGACTGAGGGCGAGAAACCGCTCAAGTCCACAATGACACGGCATCCCTGGTATTCGGGCGTCAAGCGAGACCAGCTTTCGGGCGGAGACTTCATCAGCAACTGGAGCCAGGGCAAACCCGCCGAAGCAAGCTACGCCGTCACCGCGGCCAAGGCCGGCGAATACGATCTCTGGGTCCGCGCCAATCCCACGGCCACCAAGCTCTCGTACAAGCTCAACTCGGGGGACTGGGCGCCGGTCAATCTGGAAAACAAGGAAGGCGAGGTCGCGAACATAGCGGCCGATGGCAAGATCGACCTGCGGTTCATCTGCTGGTCCAACGCCGGCAAAGTGAAGTTGAACAAAGGCGACAACGCCATCAGCTTCCGCATGCACAGCGAGAACAACAACCATGGGATGCTGGACTGCTTCGTGCTGGCCGATGAGCCGTTCAAACCGCGCGGCACACTCAAGCCGGGTGAGATCGAAAAGGATCTGAAGCGGGTCGTCGAACAGGAGAAGGGCTTTGTGGCCTTCGACCCCCCTGCCGACAAGTTCGATGCATCGGCGCTGATGGATCTGCGATTTCTCAATGAGAAGCTCGCCGGCGACGGTGGCTTCATCGGCGTCAAGGGAAGCCAGTTCATCCACAGCAAGACCGGCCAGCCCGTGCGCTTCTGGGCCGTCAATGGCCCGCCGCACGAACTAAGCACCGAGGAGGACCTGCGCAACTGTGCGAGAATGCTCGCCAAGCGCGGAGTAAACCTGGCGCGCATCCACGGGGGACTCTACGACGCCGCGGGCGTGTTCAAGCCGCAGGAAGTCCAACGTCGTCTTGATACCGTGCGGGCGCTGAAACAGGAGGGCATCTACTCGCACCTGTCGATCTACTTCCCGCTCTGGCTCAGCCCCAAGCCGGGCACGCCCTGGCTGCAGGGATACGACGGCCAGAAACATCCGTTTGCGTCCCTCTATTTTAACCCTGACTTCCAGAAGCAGTACCGCGACTGGTGGAAGGTGATGCTGCTGACGCCCGATGCCAAGACCGGCAAGGCGCTCATCGACGAGCCGGCGCTGATGAGCGTGGAACTGGTCAACGAAGATTCGTTCTTCTTCTGGACGTTCAGCACGGACCAGATGCCCGACGCGCAGGCGAGGCTGGTCGAGACCGCGTTTGCCGATTGGTGCAAGAAGAAATACGGTTCGCCCCAGGATGCCCTGAAGAAGTGGAACAACCAGGGCACCAAGCGCGACAACGTCGCCGAAGGCCGGCTGGGCATGCGGCCGCTCTGGAACATGGCCAACGAGAAGACGCTCCGCGACCAGGACACGGCCGCGTTTCTCGTGGAGCACCAGCGGCAGTTCTACGCCGACACCATCGCGTATCTTCGCGCGCTCGGTTTCAAGGGCATGGTCACCTGCTCCAACTGGTACACCGCTTCGGCCGAGATTCTCGGGCCGCTCGAACGGTA
The DNA here is from genome assembly GCA_025361735.1 of Phycisphaerales bacterium. Classification (GTDB taxonomy): domain Bacteria; phylum Planctomycetota; class Phycisphaerae; order Tepidisphaerales; family Tepidisphaeraceae; genus JANYKD01. The sequence continues at coordinate 8,379 of JANYKD010000073.1, read as the reverse complement.
TTCGTACAACGTTGGCGATTACATTGACCGCCACGGCTACTTCGGATGTGACCAGAAGGGCGACAACTCGGCGTGGTCCGTGCGCGCGGGCCACACCTGGTCGGACCGGTCGGCCCTGCGCTTCGACGGCGAAAAACCCGGAAGCCCCAAGTCCTTCGGCCACCCGGCCATGGACGTCATCATCGACAACAAACCGACGATGATTTCCGAAACGACCTTCTGCCGCCCGAATCGCTACCGCTCCGAGGCTCCGCTCTATTATGCCTGCTACGGCGCGCTGCAGGACTCGGGCTGCATCGTTCACTTCGCACTGGACTCGGCTCGATGGGCGGTCAAGCCCGGGTTCTTCATGCAACCATGGACGCTGATGGGTCCGTCACAAGCCGCGCAATTCCCGGCCGCGGCGCTGATCTATCGCAATCGACTCATCGATACCACGCCGAACGTCGTCGAGCTCAACCTGGGCATCGACGACATCAAGGCCCTCAAAGGCACGCCCATGCCGCAGGAGGCGTCACTGGATGAACTTCGCCTGAAGGATGTGCCCAAGGGCGCGGAGATCAAGCCCGGCAATATCATCGATCCGCTGGTTCACTGCGTCGGCCGGACGGCGCTGAACTTCACCAAGGTCACCGGCCCGCACAAGCTCATGGACACTTCGAAGTACATCGACCGCAAGAACCAGACAGTCACCAGCCTGACGCAGCAGCTCAAGCTCGACTATGGCAAGGGCGTGCTGACGATCAACGCCCCGGCAGCCCAGGGCGTCAGCGGGAATCTGAAAGAGGCCGGCGAAACCAAGCTGCGCGACTTGTCGGTGTCCTGCGACATGGATCTGGCGCACATCATCGCCGTCAGCCTCGACGACAAACCGCTCGCCCAGTCGGCGAAGATATTGCTTCAGGTCATGTCGGAAGAACGGCCGGCCGGCTGGCGCGCCGACCCGGCCGGCGCCGGCACGCAGAAGATCGTCAGCCTAGGCAACGACCCGTGGATGATCAAGAGTATTTCCGGCAGCGTAAAGTTCACCCGCCCCGACGCCGGGCAGATGAAAGTGACCGCGCTCGATGGCAACGGTTACAAGGCAAAGGATCTGGGTTCAGCGGCCGAGATCAAGCTGGAAGAGGGAACGATCTATTACCTCGTCACAAGATGAATCACAGAGGTTGCATCGCGACATAGCCGCAACGAAAGAAGATTAAACACGAAGACACGAAGGCACGAAGCGGGGTATGGTATTCGCAATCCGACCGCAAAAATCGTCGCTCTTTGTTTCTTTTGACTGGAGTGTGGCGTCCGCAAGCCAGACTCATTGGATCGACCGGAAACCACTTCGTAGCTTCGTGTCTTCGTGTTTAATCTTCTTTGGTTGTCGCCGTGCCGCACTGGGGTCCTTTCCCTCGCTGGGTTTCAAATCCCCGCAGGGTCCGCTTCAGCGAACGCGGGCCACTCTCAGGCGGCATACAGTGCAGTGTTTAAGAATCTCATCGCTTATAGTGTGGCTTCGTGGTAGATTTTCACCATGGCACGGGTGTATCTTGAAACGAGCTTCTTCAGTGAATGCTGCACGATTCGCACTGGCGAAATCGCTCGCGGCCGCCGCGCTACGAGCCTTAACTGGTGGAATGAACACGCCACCAGATTCGATTTGTGCATTTCCAACGAAGTTGTCCGCGAACTGAGCACCCCGGATTTCCCAGAGGCGGTGCGGGGTCCGGCACTGGCCATGCTGTCGGGCCTGCCCTTGCTGGAGTTGACCGGCGACGTAATGGGCGTCGCGTCGTTGCTCGTTGCCGAAAAAGTCATGCCGCGCCCTGCCGTCGAAGGCGATGCCATGCACCTCGCGGCCGCGGTTGTTCACCGCATTGAGTATCTGATGACTTGGAACCAGAAACACCTGGCCAATCCCAATAAACGGACCCACTTGATGATCGCCTGTGCTCGCCTCGGATACTTGATGCCGCAAATCGTGACACCCGATCTGATGATTGTGGAGAATAAATCATGAACCCGAAACTGCCAACCCATCCAGAGGAAGAGACCGGCGTCGACGACGTTCGCCGCGTTCGCGAACAGATTGCACGTCAGCACCATGGCGACTTTACAGCGCATGTGGCCGAGACGAACCGCATCGCAGCAGAACTCGCCGCGCGTCTTCACCTCGGTCCCGTTGTTCCGCCACCACTCGGTGGCAGGCAACGCTCCGGAACCGAGGGCTGAGGCACTCTGAATCGTCACAGGATGAACTTCGCGAGATCCTCGTCCTTCATCACATCGGCCAGCCGTTTGCGCACATACTCGGCCGTGATTTCCACCTTCTTCTCCGTCGCATCCGGGCCGGCGAAGCTGATTTCCTCGAACACCCGCTCCATGATCGTGTAGAGCCGCCTGGCGCCGATGTTTTGCGTCTTGCGGTTCAGGTCGTAGGCGAGCTGGGCCATGGCGTCGATGGCATCCTCGGCGAAGGTCACCTCGAGTCCCTCGGCCGCCAGCAGCGCTGACTGCTGCCGCGTCAGCGAGTTCTGCGGCTCGCGGAGGATGCGCACGAAATCGTCCTTGGTCAGGTCCTGTAGTTCCACGCGGATGGGGAATCGTCCCTGCAGTTCCGGCATCAGGTCGCCGGGCTTGCTCACATGAAACGCCCCTGCCGCGATGAACAGGATAAAGTCGGTCTTCACTGGCCCGTAGCGCGTGACCACCGTGGAGCCTTCCACGATCGGCAACAAGTCGCGCTGCACACCCTGTCGCGAGACATCCGGGCCGTTCTTGCTGTCGGGGCCGCAGATCTTGTCGATCTCGTCGAGGAAGACGATACCCGACTGCTCCACCCGGCCGATGGCCTCGCGCTGGATCTTCTCTTTGTCCAGCATCGCATCCTGCTCCTGCGCCAGCAGCACGCGCCGGGCATCGCCGACACTGAGCCGCCGCGTGGACTGCCGCGTCGGAATCAGCTTCTCGATCATTGACTGGAAATCGACATCCATCTCCATCCCGCCCGGCCCGAGCACGCCCACGGCCGCGGCGCGTTCTTCAACGGCGATCTCGATCTCCTGTTTCTCAAGCTTGCCGGCCCGCAGCCGCTGTCGCAGCTTCTCGCGGCTGCGCTTGTGCTGGGCATCGGGCTCGGCCAGGCCGACCTCCGGCAGCAGTTTGTCGAGCAGCCGGTCCTCGGCCGCCTTCTGGGCCTGATCCTTTACCTTCTCGGCCATTTCCGTCCGCACCATGTGAATCGCCGAGTCCACCAGGTCGCGGATGATGGCATCGACATCGCGGCCGTGATAGCCGATCTCGGTGTACTTGGTCGCCTCGACCTTGATGAACGGCGCATTGACCAGCGTCGCCAGCCGCCGGGCGATTTCCGTCTTCCCAACGCCAGTGGGTCCGATCATGAGGATGTTCTTGGGCGACACATCCTTCTTGATGGCCTCCGGCAGTTGCTGCCGCCGCCAGCGGTTGCGAATGGCCACCGCCACGGCCCGCTTGGCATCGGCCTGGCCGACGATGTACTTGTCCAGTTCGGTGACGATCTGACGGGGTGTAAGACTGTCCATGGGCGTATTGTAAGGGAGCGAGGTAGAATCTGCTCGCATGGAAGCCCAATCACCACCTGTGCGGTGTCCTGCAGGCCGGATGTGGCGATTCGCGGTCGTATTGGGTTGGGCATTGCTCGCTGGTTGTGGCGCGGAGTCGCGTGCGGAAACCGCGCCAGCGGATGTGACATTCCTCGTCTGGTCCGATCAGCATGTGAAGGTGGATGGTAACTGCGCGCATCTCGATGCTGCCGTGGAGGCGATGAACGCACTTGCGGGTCGGGAATATCCGCCGGACGTGGGCGGCCGGGTGGCGGCGCCGGCGTTGGTGCTGGGGTGTGGCGACTGCACAGACTGGCCGACACCAGCGGCGACGCGTGCGTATGCGGACATGGTCACGCGGCGGCTCAAGTTGCCGAGTTTCGACATCATGGGCAATCACGATGAGGGGGACGATCCGGCCGACCGTTCGGCACTTCGCCGGAGTACGCTGCTCGCGGCCGCGCTGGCAGGTACCGCGGTCGGAGCCCTTGCATATCGCATGGCCGGCGGTTGGCACCGGTTGCAGCGAACGGCCATTCGCGTGCCGGTCGCGTTTGTCTTGGGGCTGGCGGCGGGAGTGGCGATTGCAGTTGTGTTCACGCCGGACGATGGCGGTATGCGTAAGTGGATCGTGTCGCGGCACGGGGCCACCAGCTACAGCTTCGACCGCGGCGGGCTGCATTTCGTGGCCGTGTTTTCCGAGTACAACGCTCGGCAGCGGATTACGCCCGAGGCGCTGGCGTTTATCCGGCGTGATCTGGCAGGAGTGCCAAAGGGCATGCCGGTCGTGTTGGCCATGCACTACTGCCTGGAGGCGATCTCCAACAAGGATGAGTTGATCGAGTCGTTCGGCGATGCGAACGTCGTCCTCGCGCTCGGCGGGCACTACCACATCGGTAGCCTGAAGACCTACCGTGGCGTGCCGTTCATTCAGGTGCCGTCGCCGACGGCGCGGAGCCAGTTTGTGGTCGTGCGGATTGCGGACGGCCGGCATGCGGTGGCCGCGTACGACTATGGACTGAAGGACTGGTCGCAGAGTCCGGTTGGGTTTCTGAATGTGAGCCTGCAGAGTCGCGTTCCCGGACCACTCACGCGGCCAAGCCCGTGAATTGTCGCGACGAGGAGTCCACGGTGGCTACAATTGGCCGATGGCACCTCCAACCCGCCTGCGTGTCGACGAACTCATGGACGGGCCGGATATTGCGGCCGGGGAGCACCACCTGGCATTGGCCGGGCTGGAGAAGATCAATCGGCTGTCGCATGTTGTCGACCACTTGCTTCCGCCGATCCTTGACCTGGCGGGTCGGCTGCCGCGACAGGAAATCGAACTGCTCGACGTTGCCTGCGGCGGGGCGGATGTGCCGTTGGAGCTTGCCCGCCGCGCCGGCGAGGCGGGGGTGCATGTGAAACTCACGCTCCTGGATCGCAGCGAGACTGCGCTGGAACATGCGGCCGGGCGCGCCCGCAGGATGGGTGTCGCCTACACGGTCGTGTGCTCGTCGGCGCTTCATGAGTTGCCACCGGCCGACGTGGTCAGCAACAGCCTGTTCCTGCACCACCTGGATGAGGCTGATGTGGTGGCGGGGCTGGCGAACATGGCCGTAGCAGCGCGGCGGCTGCTTCTGGTGAGCGATCTGCGCCGCTCGCGGGTGGGGCTGGCGGCGGCGTGGGCCGGGTGCCGGTTGCTGAGCCGCTCGGCCATCGTGCGCTACGACGGCCCGGCCAGCGTCCGGGCGGCATGGACGATCGACGAGATGGCACGCATGGCGATAGCGGCCGGTCTGACGCGGGCGAGCATCCGGCCGACGTGGCCGTGGCGGATGTTGCTGACGTGGGAGAGAGAGGCGACGGCGTGAACCGACCGATGCGCGCCACCCTGTCGCTCGAGGAGGCGGCCGACCAACCGTGGGACGTCGTCGTTGTCGGCGCCGGACCGGCCGGGGGGATGGCGGCGCTATTGCTGTCGCGTCGCGGACGTCGGGTGCTGCTGGTGGAGCGCAGTTCATTCCCGCGCGACAAGGCGTGCGGATGTTGCTTGAACGAGGCCGGTGCCGACGTGCTGCGGCGCGCGGGCCTTGGCGATGTCGTGGACTCCGCGCCGCGGCTTGATCAACTGGTGCTGCGGCGCCATCGGAGCGAGATACGTCTTGCCCTGCCGGGCTCGGTCTGCATCTCGCGCGATGTGCTGGATACGCGGATTGTCGAGCAGGCTATCGCGGCGGGGGTTCACTTCATTCCATCCTGCAGTGCGCGGCTCTTGCCGGACAACGGAGATGTGTCGGCGTACCGACACCACGGGCTGTAAGCCCGTGCCACCAAAGTCTGCACGCCGGATGCGTCAGCGGGGAGCGTGGCCCCAGGCGTCCACCGGCACCTCCATCTGCAACACGATGGGCGGCGGTGTACCGTCGCCGGCTCGCTGGTTCTGGCGTGCGATGGGATTCGTGGGAGCCTGCTCGACGACGAGACGTCGTGCCGGTGGAAGATCGCGAACGATGGCTGGATGGGGGCGGCCATCACGCTCGACACGCCGATGGCATCGGTACCGGCGGGCGTCATCGCGATGCACGTTGCGCGGAGCGGGTACGTTGGCGCGGTGCGGCTGGCCGATGGCCGAACGCATCTGGCGGCGGCGCTCGATCCGGCGGCGTGCAAACTCGCTGGCGGGCCGGCTGCGCTGATGCGGAGCATTCTCGAATCCAGCGGGGTAGCCGATCTGCGGGAGATCGAGTTTGGTACGGCGGTTTCGCCGACACCGCCGTTCTCGGCGTGCGATGGACCGCTCGGCGAGCGGTCCCTACCAGAGACGTGCGATGGAGCGCTCGGCGAGCGGTCCCTACCAGAGACACCTACATCTGATGCCTTCCGGGTGCTAGCCACGCCGCTGCTCACGCGTTGGCGCACACAGCTTGGCGCGCATCGCGTGCTGGCGGTCGGCGATGCGTGCGGGTACGTCGAGCCGTTCACGGGCGAAGGGATGACCTGGGCGATGTTGTCGGCCGAGGCGCTGGTGAGAATGCTGCCCGGGTCGCTCGCTGACTGGCCCCCTGATCTCCCGCTGCGTTGGACGGCGTATCATCGCAGGTTGCTGGGCACACCGCAGGCGATATGCCGCGGGTTTCGCTATTGCCTGCACCGCAGCACGATGGCCGCGGTTGCTTTTGCTGTCGCTGGAAGACTGCCGGGTCTGGGCCGGGCGGTCGCGCGTATGATCGGCCGGCATAATGCCGCGCCGCAGATCGGAGTCGCCCTATGATTCGCACCCTGGCCGCACCACGTCGCTCTGGATCACACACGGCTCGCATCGGGCTGCTGGGCCTGGGCACGGCCGCCCCGGGCATGGCGCTGCAGACAGATGCGGCCGCGCACTGCGAAACGCTCTGCTGCGACGATGAGCCGCAACGGCAGTTTCTGCGGCGCGTGTTTGCCAACAGTGGCGTGCGGCGTCGCGGCAGCGTGCTCGTCGAACACGATGATGACCTGGACAGGTCCCGGGCCTTCTACCGTCCGCGTGCGACGCCTGCCGATCTCGGGCCGACGACGGCGCAACGGATGGCGATCTACGCGGCCGAGGCGCCGCGGCTGGCGGAAGCGGCCGGCCGGCGGGCGCTGGAGTCGGCCGGGCTGGATGGGCCGGGCATCACGCATCTGATCACGGTCACCTGCACGGGCTTCTTTGCACCGGGACTGGATTATGAGCTGATCCGCCGGCTGGGGTTGCCCGCGGATGTGCAGCGTCTGCAACTGGGGTTCATGGGCTGCCACGGCGCCTTCAACGCGCTGGCGGCCGCCCGGCAGATCGCACAGGCCGATGCGCTGGCGCGGGTTCTTGTCTGTTGCGTGGAGTTGTGCAGTCTGCATCTGGCATATGGTTTTGATCCGCAGAAGCTGGTGGCCAACGCGCTCTTCGCCGACGGGGCCGCGGCCGCGGTGGTGGGCCAACCGGCGCACGGCGGTGGTGCTTTGTGGCAGGTGCAGGATTGTGCCAGCCTGCTGGTGCCGGACAGCGCCGACGCGATGACCTGGCGCATCGGCGATCATGGTTTTGCAATGACTCTCTCGCCGCGAATCCCGGAGATGGTGCGACAGAGCGTTCCCCAGTGGCTTTGCGGCTGGTTGCGCCCGCACGGGCTGACGCCGGCCGACGTATCCGCGTGGGCAATTCATCCCGGCGGCCCGAAAGTGCTGACCGCGGTTGCCGACGCAGTCGGGTTCCCGCAAGAGCATCTCGCGGCCTCGCGGCAGGTGCTGGCGGAGTACGGCAACATGTCGTCCGGTACCGTGCTCTTCGTGCTCGAGAAACTCATGCAGTCCCGCCCGACCGGCCCGTGTGTCGCGCTGGGCTTTGGCCCAGGACTGATGGCGGAGGGAGTGCTGCTCGGCAGTGGAGAATGACGAAACTCGAAACTCGAATGATGACGCGGGAGTCGGTAGTCCGTGGTCCGCAGGCAGTGGTCGGTGATCAGTGGTCGGTGGTCGGTGGTCCAAGGTGGGAATTGGGAAAATGTTGTTTTGGTGGGGCGTGGAGAACATAAGTACAAATTTGTCAACAGGTTATGCGATCTGGAGTGGGGGCGGGAGCTGAAAAACAATGTCCTTTCAAGGTCCAAAAGGTGTCCCGTTGGGTCCTTTTCAGTCCCGGCGGAGTAGTTGCCAGTTAATCGTTGTTGGTTGGACTAAACGGCTGTCGCCGTGGCGGGCGTGGGAGGGCCTTGCGTGGCGGGATTGTGTAGACTTTATGGCAGAGAGGCCGGCGGACGGACGACACGGGGTCGGCCGCCGCCAGTCTCCATATCCGAAAGGAGTC
>JANYKD010000063.1 GCA_025361735.1 Phycisphaerales bacterium | reverse complement strand
CACTCGAAACGCCTCCTTGCTGTGAGTGTTTGACTACTACACAGACCCCGCCGATGCGGAAAAGACAGGCGTTTTGAGTGTTTTCTTTTATGGCCAGAGCAAGAATCTGACAGACTACGCTTGCTTAAGGGCTAGTGAGTAATGAATCACTAACCGCGTCCCCGAGGAAATGAGACGGGGACGCAGATAGTGGACTGTGACTCCCGCAGCGGGCAGCCGGTGCCCGCATCGCCGGCCGCACCCAATCCCAACCCGCCACCCTCAACCACTCCGTTGCCGCCCACCATCAACTATCAACAATCAACTACCGACCACCGACTACCGACCACCAGCGAAAACTCCCTGCCTCGCCCGCCCAACCCGGCCGCACCGGCGTCTTGTCTCCGGCTACTGACTACGGACCACTGACTACGCCGTCCGCCTCTTATCCTCATCCGTGTGATCCGCGATATCCGCGGTCAAGCATCGTTCGCTGTGCCAATGCAAGGAGGTTAACCGCGGATAACTCGGATGGCGCGGATGAGAGATGGCCGGATTGACGGGGCTGATCTGGGATGGCGGGGTAGCGGAGGTTCATCGCATGGCTTCTCTGCTTGTGGGCGTTGGCGGTTGGGGCATTCGCGGCTGAGGCCGGAATCACGGGCGAGACGCCCGTGCCACGATGGGTCTGGTCGGCCGTGCTGGAGTTGCGTGGGCGTGACTTGTGGACCTTTGGGGCTGGCGGGCGGGGGCAGCGCCGGATGAGAACAGATTTTGACCCATGTTCTGCGTTTTGACCCATTTTCTGCGTTCCCTACGCCTGCCTGGGTTTGCGTGATCTGAGCAAACCGAGCAGGCTGAGGAACAGCAGCGAAAGGGATCCGGGTTCGGGCAGGGCCAGGGGCTCGGAGTAGAGGAAATCGTCCATCACCACGACGTCGTCGTTCGGATTTCCCAGCACTGCATTGGAGACGATGGTATTGGCGCCGGAAGTGATCCGGACCCGGCCGATGTGCTCACCGGCGTTGGCGACGCCGCCGAGGAAAGTCATCCCCTGGTTGCCGGCCACCAGGGCATTGCGGCTGAACAGGAGCGAATTGTTCTGGTCAAAGAACTCCAGCAGGGTCACGTTGGCAACCTCGGCGTCCACGAAGACCACGCCAAATGAACTGACGGTGGCCGGGGCGTTGGTCCCAGGCACGAAGAAATTGACGTCCGTGATGTTGCTGTTCACGGCCGTAAACAAGCGCTGCGTGCTGAAGGCCTGAAAGTCGCTGGGGAAACCGAACAAGGGAGGCGTGGGCTGACCCGCATTGGCGCTGACCAGGAAGCTGGTCCCGGGCGTACTGAACACAACGCCGCGAGGCGAGGTCGTGTTGAAGAAGTCGGCGGGCAGGGTGTTGGGATCGGATCGGGCATCGGGCACGCCGTCCCAGTTAATCTCCCGGCGCAGGCCGCCGAAAGAACCGTTCGCCCCGGCCACCGTGCCGCCGCCGACGGCCGAGCGAAAGGCATCGCGCGTCGGGGTGATCGCGGCGGGGTTTGCCCCGGCTGCTTCAAACACGGTGATGCCGGCGTGAGCCGGACTCGTCATGACCGCATTAACCAGCAGAGCCGCGCCCAGGCCCATGGCCGCCTTGTGCGCACGGGCCACGCAGCGCGGCACAGCCGCAAGCAAAGGGATTGAGGCACGAAGGCACGGAGGCACGAAGTGGAGGAAGGCGCCGGCATGGCCAAGAGGCGCCGGAGATCTTCGCACGGTGCGAAGCAACGGATGGATTGCGACGCAGGTCCGGAATGAAGACATGCTGTACCTCCTCAAGATGCCTCGAAATGTTGAGCCAGAGAACACCACGACCACCGCGATCACTCGATGAATATAGGACCGTTTCGGTGCTGATGTCAACTTCGGCGTTCACTCTTGTCCGCGAAGCTGTCTGGGACTTCCGCGGCGGGGCAGTTGACGGTAACCGTGGCCAAAGAAGACGGGCCGGAACGGAAGTGGGACTGGTGGTCCGAGCCGGGTCCGGCCTGGGCACCGCTGACGCCGGCCATGAGGTACGATGCGGGCGACGCCCGCGTGTGGACCTGGCCCGGCGGCATGGCCGTCAGAGGCAAGGGCTGGGTGAGCGAGCCGTGGCACAGCGCGATGTCAGGCATGGTGCAGCAGTTGCCCATGTGCAACCTGACCGTTCGCTGGTGGGCCGTCAGCGGGTTGCTCGCGGTTCTGCCCGTGCTTTGGCTGGCGGGGTGGGAACGGAGGCGGATGCGGCCGGGAATGTGCCGGGTGTGCGGTTACGACCTTCGCGCCACCCCCGATCGATGCCCCGAATGCGGGGCCGTACCTGAAACGGGGACAGGTTGACCGTGTCGGAGGAAATGAGACGGGGACGCAGCGAGAGGTCCGTACCGCATCGTCACGCCCTGTCACCTCATCCCCGCCTGATTCCTCCCGCATCCCGCTGACGCTGATGTTCTGTCGCCCGGCGCAGGGCTCGCTTCTCCGAACCGCTCAGGCTCTGCAGGCCGTGAGCGGAGATTTTGGCCAGGATCCTGTCAAGTTGCTGTTGCTCGGCGCGCTCGGCCGCGGCGGCGCGGGCGGCACGCCGGCGTGCCCACCAGCCCGGCCGATCGGATGTCTCGTACGCGGCCGAGTAGAGGCCTTCGTCTTCAAATCCATCGGGCCCTTCGGCCTTGAGCATCTGCCGCTGCTGCCTGCAGGTGTAAAACCCGAACCCCGCGATCAGCACCAGCCAGAAGTTGAGCGTTACCAGGCCCAGGATGGCCGCGACGACGGCGCCGATCATGCCGACCATGGTGGCGAACATCATCGACCTGTAATAACCCACCTTGAACCAGAGCAATTCCTGGATCATCCGGCCGCCGTCGAAGGGGTAGAACACCAGCAGGAGGTTGAACGCGGCCAGGGCGTAATTCACGAGGAAGATCCAGAAGAGATAGTACGTGAGATTGGTGGTGGGGATGAACGACTTGAGCCCGGTCGTCAGCGGAAACCAGGGGATGGCGCCGCCGGAGTGGCTGAGGATGACCAGGGCGGTGCCGGTCGCGATGCAGATGAGGATGTTGACCAGCGGCCCGCAGGCGGTGGTGACAAAGCTCGGCCACGGCCGGTGCGGAGGAGCGGTTTGGGCAAGCCCGCCCAGCGGCCACATGAGGATGTCATCGCCGTACCCGCCCATCATGCGAGCCCCGAAGATGTGCCCGAACTCGTGCAGCAGGACGCTGATGAACAGGATGCCCATCGCGGTGAGCACGTTGGCGGCCCCGATGCCGGCGGAGCTGAAGAGCAGCTCCATGCCGATGTAGACGATCATGCTCGCGTGCATGCGGACGCGCACGCCAAATAGGGTGAAGAGTGGTACTGAGCCGACGAGGAGCCACATGGCCGGATTGCCAGTCGATCCGGGCTCGCGGTCGCGATAGTAAGGGCGGTCCTGAAAGGCCATGGTACACCCGCACGCTGTCGTAAGGATAGGCTACCAGATGAGGCAGGAGCGTCAAACGCAGGATGGTGGCAACGGCGTCTCGCCGCAGGCTGGGGACACACAGAGCCGAGACGGCTCTGCCACTATTGCGTCGCCACTACCGTAACCCAATCTCGGATGCACCCAATCGGCGGTCGTGGCGGTGAGCCTCGAACGGCTCCGTCGCCACAATAGGCGTAGAACGGCCGGCCCGTGGCGAGTGTCCAGCGGCGTGACCACAAATCCGGGAGGGCCGTGCTTCTGCACGGCCGGAACGGCGGTCGCAGGGACTGCGGCAGTCCCGAGGGAATGGCCGCGCTGGTGTCCAGCCTGCGGGTTGGCGAGCATGGAACCGCGGGCCGGAAGGTGGTATCGTCCGCCCTGTCGACGGCTCGTCCGCAGGATTGGATGGGTTGGCCGCATGCCGTCGCGACGAACAACGCGGCAGACGCAGCAGTTGTGCCCCGATCTCTCTAATTGCAGCGAAGGGAACAAGAATGAAAATCGGGATCCTGGCGGCCGTGTTCCTTGCTTTGGCATCTGTCGCTGCGGGACAGATCGCGCTGGCGGCGGAGCCAGTCGCGGATGGAACCGATGTCGCTCCGGCCACTACCTCCAAAATCGCCGCGACGTCGGTGTCGACCTTTCATTGCCTGAGCATCTACTGGTCGCCGGAGAACGGGGAAGCCGGCAGGAAAGTCCTGGTGAAGTTCCGTGAGGCCGCGGAGACAACCTGGCACGATGGGCTGGCCATGCGCTACAACCCCGTGAAGACCCCCGAATGCAAGGCCGACTATCGCGGCAGCATCGTCAATTTGAAACCCGGCACCGCCTACGAAATCGCCCTTACGCTCGAGGGCACCGGCATTCGCACTTTCCTCAAGGCCGCCACCTGGAGCGAAAAGTTCCCGGTGGCCTCGACGGTCAAGTGCCAAAGCGGCGCCGCCACGCTCATGGTGAAACAATCGGGAACGCCGGAAGGCTACATCCTGTACGACGGCACGGGCTGCGTCATCGATTGCGCCAACAAGTCCGACCTCGGCATTTCCGTGGACGCCAGCTACGTCATCCTGCGCGGCTTCACGATCAGGAACGTGCAGAAGCACGGCATCCGCATCATGAACGGCCATCACATCGTCGTCGAAGACTGCGATGTGAGCCAATGGGGCAGCGAAGAACAGCGGGGCTTCGGCTTCGAAATGCAAGCCTGCGTCTTCAGCAACAGGAAGGACCTGCGCGCCGTTGTCGTTCAGCGATGCAAGTTCCATCATCCGTCCTGGAACACGAACAGTTGGGCCGAAGACCACTTCAAGGACCGCCCCAGCCGGCATCCGGACGGGCCGCAGACCATCGTCTTCTGGGAGTGCGATGGCAATCATGTGATCCGCTACAACGAGTGCTGGTCGGACAAGGATCACTACTACAACGACATCATCGGCGGCGGCAAGAACGGCAGCTACCGCGGATTTCCCGGCCCCGACAGCGACATCTATTGCAATTATCTCGCCAACTGTTGGGATGACGGCATCGAAGTGGAAGGCGGCGGCCAGAACATCCGCATCTGGAACAACTACATTGAGAACACGATGATGACCATCGGCAACGCCGCCTGTTCCATCGGCCCGCTCTACATCTGGCGCAACGTCGCCGGCCGCTCCTACAGCCCGCCCGGCAGCGAGTGGAATCTGACGCATGGAAATTTTATGAAGATGGGCT
>JANYKD010000061.1 GCA_025361735.1 Phycisphaerales bacterium | reverse complement strand
GATCCCGCAGACCAGAAGGGCCAGTATCGCCCCCACCCCCGCCGACGGGAGGGTCGACAGGATGGTGACCGGATGAATGTAGCTCTCGTACAGAACACCGAGGACGATGTAGACCGTGAGGAGAGCGGCAAGGATCAGGAGCCCCTGGTTTGCCAGCGACGCCTGGAATGCCTGGGCGGTACCCTGGAAGGTCCCACTGACCGTCGCCGGCATCCCCCTCTGGCGGGTCGCCTCGTTGATCCGGTCGACCGCCTGCCCGAGGGCGACGCCGGGAGCGAGGTTGAAGGAGACGGTGACGGCCGGGAACTGCCCCTGGTGGTTGACGGACAACGGCGCCGGCAACTCCTCGATGCGCGTGAACTGGCTGAGCGGCACCGACCCGCCGGACGAGGAGCGAATGTAGACGTTCGACAAATCCTGCGGGCCTCTGCGGAACTGGGGCTTGACCTCCAGCACAACGTGGTACTGGTTGAGCTGCGTGTACATCGTACCGATCTGCCGCTGCCCGAAGGCATCGTAGAGGGCATCGCCGATCATTTGCGTCGTAATCCCCAGGCGCGACGCGGTGCTCCGGTCGATCACCAGTTTTGCCTGGCGCCCGGAATTCTGCTGGTCGCTGGCTACGTCACGCAGCGCCGGCAACGATTGCAGCCTGGCCACGAGCTTCGGCGTCCACTCGGCCAGTTCCGCGGCGTCGGGATCTTCCAGTGAGTATTGGAACTGGGTGCGGCTGACGCGATCTTCGACGGTCAGATCCTGCACCGGCTGCATGAACAGCGTGATACCCTCGACCTTACTAAGTGCCGGCTGCAGCCGGCGGATGACCTCCGAGGCCGAGATATCGCGGGTCTCTCTGGCGTCCTGGAGCGGCTCCCGCTTGATGAAATGCAGGAGCATCGCCATGTAAGTTTCCGGCAGCGGCTTGAGGTTGATCTGAATGCGGCCGCTGTTGGGCGTGAGGTTGGTGCCGTCAATACCGATGAACGATGACAGGCTCTCCACCGCCGGATCCTCCAGTATCCGTTCAGCCAGCGCCTGCTGCCGTCGCGACATTTCCGCGAAGGAGACATCCTGCCGCGCCTCGGAAACGCCCTGGATGACGCCCGTATCCTGCACAGGAAAGAAGCCCTTGGGCACATAAACGTAAAGATAGATCGTGCCGACGAGCGTCCCGATGGCGATAAGTAGAGTAATGAACTGGTGCCTCAACACCCCGGTCAGCGTGTACCCATACCAGCGGATGATCGCCTGGTAGACGTGTTCGGACATCCGATACAGCCGTCCCTGCTGCGCCTCGGGCTTGTGGCGCAGCAGCTTCGAGCACATCATCGGCGTGAGTGTCAGCGACACGACGGCTGACACCAGAATGGTGATGCTCAGCGTCACGGCGAATTCGCGGAAGAGCCGGCCGACGATGTCGCCCATGAACAGCAGGGGGATCAGCACGGCAATCAGCGAGATGGTCAGCGAGACGATCGTGAACCCGATCTGCGCTGAGCCCTTCAGGGCGGCTCGCAGCGGCGTTTCACCCTCCTCAATGTACCGCGTGATGTTCTCGATCATCACGATCGCATCGTCCACGACAAACCCCGTGGAGATTGTCAGGGCCATCAGCGATAGATTGTTCAGGCTGTAGCCCAATAGGTACATCGCCGCGAATGTTCCGATCAGCGACAGGGGCACGGCGACGCTGGGGATCACCGTGGCCGCGAAGTTGCGCAGGAACAGGAAGATCACCATGACCACCAGGACCACGGTGAGCATCATCTCGTATTGCACATCCTCCACCGACGCGCGGATGGTGACCGTCCGGTCGGTCAGGATCGCCAGACCGACGGACGACGGCAGCGAACTCTTGAGTTGCGGCAGCAGGGTTTTCACCCGGTCCACCACGCTGATGATGTTCGCGCCGGGCTGACGCTGGATGTTGACGATGACCGCCGGTGCCTTGTTCATCCAGGCTGCCTGGCGCAGGTTCTCGGCGTCGTCGACGACATCGGCCACATCTGACAGCTTTACCGGGGCGCCGTTGCGGGTGACGGCGGTGCCGTTGGCGTACTTCATGAACAGCGGCTTGTACTGCTCACTCGTCAGGAGCTGGTCGTTAGCGCCGATGGTGTACGCCTGACGCGGGCCGTCAAAGCTGCCCTTGGCCTGGTTGACATTCGCCTGGGCGATCGTGGTTCGCAGATCCTCCATGTTCAGCCCCAGGGCGGATAGTGCCAGCGGATTGACCTGCACACGGACGGCGGGTTTCTGTCCGCCACTAATGCTGACCAGCCCGACGCCCGGGAGTTGCGCGATCTTCTGGGCCAGCCGCGTATCGGCCAGATCCTCAACCTTTGAGAGCGGCAGTGTCTTGGACGTCAGCGCCAGCGTGAGGATTGGCGCATCGGCCGGGTTGGTTTTGCTGTAGACCGGCGGATTGGGCAAATCGCGCGGCAGGTACGTCGACGCCGCATTGATGGCCGCCTGTACCTGCTGTTCGGCCACATCGATATTCAGCTCGAGCGTGAACTGTAGCGTGATGACCGAAGCGCCCTCAGCGCTGGTCGAGGTCATCTGCTTGAGTCCCGGTACCTGCCCAAACTGCCGCTCGAGCGGCGCGGTGACGGCCGACGCCATCACATCCGGGCTTGCACCGGGATAAAACGTCAGCACCTGGATGGTCGGGTAGTCCACCTGGGGCAGCGCCGACACGGGCAACTGCTTGTAGGCAACGAACCCGACGAGGATGATCGCGACCATGAGTAGCACGGTCGCAACGGGCCTCATGATGAACGGTTGCGACGGGTTCATGGTTTTCCTTCGGGGCCGGCGGCGGGGTGTGCTGCATTGGTGGGACGCGCGCCGTCGATGTGCGGCATGGCGCCCGTGGGTCGGGTCATGGACTCAGAAACCGCGCCCGCGGGTCGGGTTGCGGCCGAGGGGCGCGTGGTCGAACGCACGGCAACCCTGGTTCCCTGCTGAAGCTTGTCGACGCCTTGCACAACGACCGTATCACCCGGAGCCAGCCCTTTTACAATCGCGATCTGGTCCACCGCATTTATGCCGATGGCCACCTCTCTGTCCCCGGTTGCCACGTCTCTGATCTCAACTTTCTCATCCGGCTTGACCCGATAGACGAAGGGCGCGCCGTTCGGACCGTATTGAACGGCTGCGGCCGGCACGATGACGACGTTCTTCTTCGTGTCCACGAGCACCCGCACGTTCACAAACTGGTTGGGGAAGAGTGAATCGTCCCTGTTCTCAAACTCGGCCTTGAGCTGGACACTGCCGGTCGTCGGGTCCACCTGGTTGTCGATGGCCGCCAGTTTCCCCGTGGCCAGCTTCACCTTGAGATCGCGATCGAACGCCTCGACTGGAACCGGATGGTCCGGCGTGGCCGCCTTCATCGCCTTCATCACATCGGGGATGTTGTCCTGCTGCAGGGCGAAGGCGACGGAGATCGGCTGCAACTGCGTGATGACGGCGAGCCCGTTGGCATCGCTGGGGTGGACGATGTTACCCTCATCCACGATGCGCAGGCCGATGCGGCCGGAGATTGGCGCGGTGATGTGGGCATATTCCAATTGAAGCCTGGCGTTGCGGATCTGTGCTTTGTCGATCTCGACGGTGCCCTCGTACTGTTTGATCAGAGCTCGCTGGGTGTCGACCTGCTGTTTGGGAATCGAGTCTTCGGCTCGCAGGTCGCGGGCAAGTTCCACCTGGGCGTTGTCGAGGTTGGCCTGGTCCTTCATCAATTGCCCCTCCGCCTGCGCCAGCATCACCTCAAAGGCGCGCGGGTCGATCTGCACGATCAGAGTCTTGTCTTTCTCGACGGTCTGCCCTTCCACAAATCCCACCTTTTCGATTTCCCCATCCACGCGTGTACGCACGGTGACGCTGTTCAGCGGGCGCACCGTGCCGATCTGGGTCAGGTATATCGGGATGTCGCCCTTGCGCGCCGTGGCGACGAGCACTGGAACCACACGCCCGCCCGCACCGCCGCCGGCAGGCTGCGTCGTGCTCGGGCTCGCGAATGCCTTGCGCAGATTCGGATAGAACTTCCACACGGAGAAGCCGACAGCCGCGAGAAACAGCACGATCCAAATCCACGCATGGCCGCCCCCCGCACGCTCGTCGTTCTGGTCCGCAGTCCCCGCAAACGGGAGCGGCTTGCCGTGAGGGACTGGTGGAGGTGCGGAATTCATCGTCGGGTTTCTGGTTTGTTCTAATTCAATCATAGCTGCTTGACCTTACAGGTCACCTGTTCGCGTGTTTCGGGCGAAAAGCGAATGTTGTGACGATAAATGGTTGTTGCATGTTCCGAATACCCCCGCAACTGCCCAACGGCAGGGCTCGGCATATGCCGTTCGGCATATGGTCTTACGCCTCCAGCCGCAGGATTCCGCGCTGGATCGCGATGGTCACGGCATGAGTTCGGTCGGCCGCGGCCAGTTTGCCCAGGATGTTCTGAATATGCATCTTCACCGTGCCGGCGGCCGTACCCAGGCGCGTCCCGATTTCCTGGTTGGACAGCCCCTCGGCCACCAGCGAAAGCACCTGGATCTCGCGCGGCGTCAGCGCCGCCTGCGAGTGATGCTCGCCCAGCCGCTGCGCCACGGCCTCGGGCACGAGCCGCTTGCCGGAATGCACGATCCGGATCGCCCGCAACACCTCGGTGTGAACCATCTCCTTGAGAAGATACCCACGCACTCCGGCGTCCAGAGCCCGATGGATTTCCTGGTCGCCGTCGTAACTGGTCAGGGCGATGATCTGGGCATCCGGGAACTCCTGCCGAATCGCCCGCACGGCGGCCACGCCGTCCATCTCCGGCATGCGCAGGTCCATGAGCGTCACATCCGGCCGGTGCTGCCGAAACTGTGTGACGGCGTCCTGCCCGTTGCCGGCTTCGGCGACGAGTTGCATGTCCGCTTCGTTCTCCAAGATCGAAGCGATCCCCTTGCGCACCAGCGGATGATCGTCGGCGCACAGCACACGGATGATCTCAGCCGATTGACTCTCGGACATCTCACGCCTCCGTGCCGCCGTCTTCAGACGGGCTCTCCGCCGTATCCTGACCCGCTTTGGAAACCGGTAACTGCACGCAGACCCGCGTGCCTCGTCCGCCCGCGCTCTCGATGCGGAATACCGCGCCAATCTGCCCGGCCCGCTCTCTCATGCCGACCAATCCATAGTGACCGGGCCGCGAAAGCTCGTGGTCTTGCGCATCAAATCCGCGGCCATCATCGCTCACGACCAGATTGAGGAACTCGGCGTCGCAGTCCAGGCGCACATCAACGTGGCGCGCGGCCGCGTGCTGCAGGGCATTGGCGATCGCCTCCTGGGCAATACGCACCAGATTGTACTTCACATCGGCGGGAAGACCCGGGTCGAATTCCTGAAGGTGTAGTTGAAGCCGGACGTCCTTCAACTCGGTCATTTGCCGCGCCGCCTGAGTCAACGCCGCGGCCAGGCCGGACCCCGGGCCCTGCTCGCTGCGCAACCCGGCCAGCGAGCGACGTGCTTCCTGCATGCTGTGCGCCGCGTCGCGGATGATGTCATCGAGCGCGGCCTGCTGGTCGGCCGACGACAGCCGAGACCGCAGCGCCTGCATTTCCATCGTCACTCCCGAGAATCCCTGCAGAAGCGTATCGTGCAACTCGCGGGCGATCCGCCCGCGCTCGACGACGATGAGCCTCAAGCGATCCTTGATCCGTCGGATCCGCAGTCGATACGCCACCACGCCGCAAGCCAGCAGGAACACCGCGCATGCCGGCCAGAACCACCATTGTTGCCAGTAGTGAGGCCGGAGAATGAAAGTGACAACACCAGGGCTTTCGCTCCAGGTTCCGTCGGGGTTGCATGCCTTCACGAGGAATCGATAGTGCTTCGGTGGCAGATTGGTGTAGAACGCCTCGCGCCGCCCGCCGGCATCAATCCAGTCGGTGTCGAAACCCTCCAACTTGTAGCGGAAGGTGATGCGGCTGGGTGAGATGAGGCTCAATGCGGTGTAGCGGAATTCGAGATTGCGTCTGCCGGACGGAAGGTCCACGATCCTGGCGGGGCTTTCGCTTCTGCCGTCGACGATCACATCCTCAATCACGACCGGCGGTGGCGAGAGTTTGCGCTGGAATCGCTCGGGGTCGACGACCACGATACCGCGCACCGTGGCAAACCACATTTGCCCGTCGCGCATCTTCCATGCCGCCGGTTGGACTCCTGACTTGCACTGAATGGTTCGCAGCGAATCGGTGGGACTGAACGGCGCGCTCATAACCGACTTCAGTGATCCGTCGGCGAACCTGATCAGATCGGATCGGGCTACGGTAAACAGTCCCTTGCTGCACGCCATCCACAGATGGTCCTGGGCATCCGCGACAATGCCGTAGATGTCATCGTCGAACATGCCGTCGCTCACCGTGTAGCTCTGGATCCGGCCTTTCCGCAACAACCGCAGTCCACCTCCCAGCGTACCCATCCACAGCAGGCCGTCCTTGTCCTCAAAGAATGCGTCGATGTCGGTGGGCGTACCGCTTTCACGCGGCAGTCCGCCCAGTTTGCCGTCGGCGCATGTGAACAACCCACCCTTCTCCGTGGCGATGATGAGAGTGCCATCGCGACGTTCCGCCATGGCGAGCACATCTCTGCGCAGCGGCTGGCCCGCGGCCTCCGGCTCGATGAACCGTTCGCCCCGCAGTGACGCCAGCCCGCGCGACGTACCCGCCCACAGTACGCCCTTGCGGTCACGCAACAAACAGCGAATGAAATCCGCTGGCAGACCTTGCGCGATCGTGTATGTCCGATCCACGTGCCCGCCTCGGAGCGTGTTCAGCCCTTTGTCCGTCCCGATCCACAATTCGCCAGATGCTCCGTCCGCCAGGGCACAGATGTAGTTACTTGCCAGCCCATGCTGGGTAGTGAGGGATGAGAACCGGTGTCCATCGAATCGGCTCAGCCCGGCGCCCAGAGTGCCCACCCAGGCGTTGCCGGCAATGTCCTGCAACACCGGACCGGCGTCATTGCTCGCCAGTCCTTCGCTGGCCGTGAACGGAATAGTCCGTCGGTCGATGAATTGGTTCAGCCCATGTTTGGTCCCCGCCCAGAGGCTGCCTTCGTGGTCCTCGCAGAGCGCGTAGACGGTGCTTTGCGAAAGACCGTCCTTCGTGCGGAAGCTTTCGAATTCGCCGTGCCGGAAACGGCTGAAGCCATCCTTCGTCCCGATCCACAGGCTGCCGTCGGGGCTGACGCTCAGGCAGTAGATTGAATTGTCGGCCAGTCCGTCCGCGGTGGTGTATCGCTGTTCCTGGCCATCTTTGATCCGCACCAGTCCGCCACTGGTCCCCACCCAGAGCGCATCATCGGCCGACCGCACGATCGCTCGCACCGTGACGAACTTCGGCGCTGTCTTCAGTGGCACTGATGTAAGCGCCACCCCATTCCATACGCTCAATTCGTTGCTGTCTCCACCAATCCAGAGTGTGCCATCCTTGGCTTCGCAGGCGGCATAGGCGCCGTTCATCGCCAGTCCCTGCGAGCGTCCGTACGCCACCAGCTTGCCCCCGTCCCACATCGCCAGGCCAGCGTCACCGCAGATCCAGAGCCTGTTCCGTGAGTCCATGAAGAGGTGCTGGATCGTGACTGACTCCAGCCCTGCCTGTTTCCCGTAGCGCTTGATGGAGCCGTTGCGAAGGCCGATGAGCCCCGCACCATTTGTGCCGAGCCATAAGCCGCCTTGCGGATCCTCGCACAGGGCCTGTACCCAAAGATTATCGAGTGATTCCCCGCCAACGCGATTAATCGAGGTGAATCGCACGCCGTCAAAGCGCACGAGCCCGGTTTGCGTCCCCAGCCAGAGGTAACCGTCGCGTGTCTGCCGGATTGAATAGATGGTTGCCTGCGGCAGACCCTGCTGCACCTGCCAGATTCTCTGAAGACTCTGGGTGAGCGTGCGGTTGGGATCCAGTGCCGAGGCTGGTCCAGAGCACGAGAGCAGCACCAAAGCCGCCGCCCCCAGTCGCGCAAGAACAGTAAGGCATCCAACAGGCGTCACGGCAGAATGATATGGGAGCGGAAGATGTTCCGCTACGCGGCGCTGTTCTTCGATCGCGTCTTGGGTCCCGCCACGGATCCCACCAGCAGTCCACCGTACGCCGTCCCCAGTCCGGCCCATAGCACCCACGGCCGCATTGGAGCACCGGTTCGGTCATCAGGATCGAAGTATCCGGTCTTCATCCGCAGCACATGCTCTCTCGACCACTGCATTTGAGCGGCCATGGTGCTGACGATGCTCCCGACAGTCACCAATCCCCACAGTACGGCCGCGGCAACGACAACATCCGAGCGTCTGTGCCGCCGCGACCAGGCCATGCCGACCGGCACGAACGCCAGTACACAGGTAACAAGTATGACGCCGATGCCCAGCAGGACGAGCAGGAGGTTTGACTGCGACGGATCACTCGCGTCCGCATAAGCCAGATGGCAGATCATTCGACCAGTGTAGCACCCGGCCTCCATTCTGACAGCATCACGCTGGAGCCGGAGGGAATATGGTCCGCTCACATGAGGCGGATGCGCCCAACCTCCCGCGTCCGGTAACAGCTCCGGCCGAAGAACTGAGGTACGCTGTATTAGCGGGTGCGTCCTCATCGCCGGAGGCATTTGCCCGGTGCCGGGGACGGGTGTTGCGGGTCAGCTACAGTTGTCTGAATCGTCTGACCGCAATGCGATTCGCTTCAGTCGCTCTTCGCGGGTGTCGATTGACATACTGGTGCGATACAAAACTATGAAGGCAGGGTGTCACGTGTCAGCTTCTGATTCACGAAGAAATGAATACATCGACAGCCTGAGGCTGTCAGCAGCCGAGGAAATCGAGATCCTGGCGGATCTGGATCGCGAGACGACCAAGCGCAACGGCCGGGATCGCCGGCACCAGTCGCGCGTGCCATACCAGCGCCGGGCCGGGCTGATGGTGCAGATGCATCATCCCGGCGGGACCATTGCCACCTATCTCGTGAGAGTTCGCGATCTTAGCAGCGGGGGCATCGGGTTCCTGCACGGGTCCTTCGTCTATTCCGGCACCCGGTGCGCCGTATCGCTTCTGGCCAACGACAGGAGGACGTTTCGGGTCGATGGGACGGTGGTCAGGTGTTCGCACGTTCGTAAACACATCCATCAGATCGGCCTGCATTTTGACGCACCAATCCGCCTGCGCGAGTTTGTCGCTGGTTCTCTTCTGCCTGTGGGCGAGGACATGCAGACGAGCAGGGAACTGCCGCAATTGTCGGGCAGCGTGATGTACGTGGAGGATTCGGTCAGCGACCAGGAACTTCTCGCTTTTCACCTGCTCAACGTCGGAGTAAAGGTCAAGGCCGTTTCGAACGTGCTGGCCGCCGTCGAACTGGCGAGTCAGACGAAATTCGACGCGGTGCTGGCCAACATCTGGCTGCCGGCGATGTCGGGTCTCGACCTGGCCGATTTCCTGCGACAGAGCGGCTACACCGGGCCGATTATTGCACTGACGGCCGACGATCGCGAGGAAGTGTCCACGGATGCGATGTCGCATGGCTGCACTGCCGTGCTGGTGAAACCATATGCCATCGATGCCCTCATTACTCTGCTGCAACCATACCTGCATCATGGTGCCGAGGCTGATTCCTGTCAGACGCTATTGAGCAGCATGTGGAGCGATGAACGCATGCAACCCCTTATACGCACATTCCTTGGCCGGTTGAAGGACGAGATCGCTGAGATGGATCGGCTCGTCCAGTCCGGCAAGGGCGGCGCCGGTTTGCGAAAGCTTTGCCTTGATGTAAAAGGTTCGGCGGGTGGATACGGGTTTCAGAAGATCAGCGAGGCTGCACAGGAGATACTGGAACTGCTGCTGGCGGAGGCTGATGCCGGGGGTATCAAGACAGCCTTTGCAGTGCTGGCGGACCTGTCTCGTTCGGCATGCCAGGTGATCGACGACGAAAAGAACGCGGGCGGCGCGGCGGCGCAGAGTTCACCGGCGAAGGCCGCCTGAATTGTGTGCGGTATCTAGCAGGAGGCAGATATGCAGATGGTGTTTCTGGGGCGGCAACCGATCTTCGATCGTCGCCAGAAGATATTCGGCTATGAATTATTGTATCGCGCCAGCGGCGGGAGCAATCTCTACACGAGCCAGGATCACGACCGTGCTTCCAAGCAGGTCATCCACAACAGCCTGAATGTGTTGCCGCTCAACGATGTGGTGGGCGCCAGGCGGGCATTCATCAACTTCACTCGCAATCTCCTGCTCGAGCAGGTCTACACTGTCCTGCCGGCTGAATGCGCCGTTGTCGAACTGCTGGAAACGGTCAAGGTCGACGCCGTCGTGGTCGAGGCGTGCAAGGCCCTCAAGCAGGCGGGCTACCTGCTGGCTCTCGATGATTTCGTCGAAGGTCCCGAGTACATGCCCCTGATGGAGCATGTGGACATTCTAAAGATAGATTTCCTGGCCAGCGATTCAGCGCGCCGGAAGCACTTTGTCGACGCCTATGGCGGCCAGCGCATCATGCTCCTGGCCGAGAAGGTCGAGTCGCATGCCGATTTCCAGGAGGCGATGGACTTTGGCTACAACTATTTCCAGGGGTATTTCTTCTGCAAACCCGAGATCATGTCCGGCCGGGAAATCCCGGCTTACAAGCAGAACTACCTCCGATTCGTGCAGGAGCTGAACAAGTCGCCGATGAATTTCGAGCGCCTGGAGGAGATCATCAAGTGCGAGGTCTCCCTGGCATCAAAGCTGCTTCGATATCTCAATTCGTCTTCCGTTGGTGTGCGGCACCGGATCACCTCGATAAAACAGGCGCTGGCCATGCTGGGCGAGGAGCCGCTGCGGAAATGGGCATCGCTCGCGGCTCTCAGTGCCCTGGGCGATGGCAAGCCTCCCGAATTGCTGGTGACCTGCCTGGTGCGGGCTCGCTTCTGCGAACTGCATGGGCCGTTTGTCGGTCTGCCCGGGCGCGAACTGGACACGTTCCTGATGGGGTTGTTCTCCGCGATGGATGCCCTGATGGACCAACCGCTGGACCTGGTGATTTCCGACATCCCGGTGGCCGCAGACGTGTCGGCGGCCTTGCTCGGGGCGAACACGCTGCTGGGCAAGACCTATCGGCTTGTCCTGGCATTCGAACGTGGCAACATCGCCATGGCCGAATTCATTGCCAAAGACATGAAACTGTCGCTGCCTCACGTATCCGAGGTATACCAGCAGGCCCTGCACTGGGTTGACCAGGGCATGATCGCCAGTCTGGCGGCATGATCCGGCGTTGGTCCTCACATGAACAAGCCGCGGATATCGTTGAACGTCACGACTAGGAACACCGAGAGGATGATCGCCAGTCCCACGTATTGAAGGGCGGATTGCGTCCGGGGCGTGAGCGGTTTCCCGCGGAGTTTCTCAGCGATGAGGATCACGAACAGGCCGCCGTCCATGATCGGGATCGGCAGGAAGTTCACGACGGCCAGATTCGCCGAGATCATGGCGAGGAACCAGACGAGCCAGTCGGGACCGCGCTGGGCGAAGAACCAGCCCATGCGGCCGATGCCCACCGGGCCGGAGATGTTACGGACGCTGACGCTCTGATCAACGAACGTGCGTTTCAAGACCACATAGAACTGGAGAAGCAGATCGCGCGTTTCATGCACACCCCAGACCAGCGCCTCGGGAGTGCTGGAGGTCTTGCGCGATTTGAGCAACTCCCGCAAAAGCGGGCCTTCCATGTACGCCACCTGGACATTTCGCAGGCCCTGCACATCGGCGTCGGCCAGCGTCAGTGTGACTTTGCCCTCGGATCCAGCCACCGGCTTGTCGGTTTCGGGATCGAGCTTGACGAAGGTGAGAACGGGCGGCTTCGTCGAATCCAGGAGCTTGCGGCGGACTTGCAGCCAGTGTGATACGGGCTCACCGTTCACCTGGATGATGAGGCTGTTGGCGGCGACGCCGGCCAGTGCCGCTGACGAGCCGGGCAGAGTGGAGTTGACCACCGGCCGGGCGACCTCGGGCGCCAGCCCGAAGCCCACGCCGCGCCGGCCATCGCCTGCTTTGTACGTCGGCGAGACGGCCTTGGTCCACTGCGTCTTGCCATCGCGAATGATCTGGTATTCGATCGCCAGTTCCTTGGCCCCGGCGTCGAAATTGTTGGTCCTCACCTGCTCATAGCCGGGGCCGGGGATCAGCTTGCCCCCGACCTTCATGGCGATAATGAAATCATCTTTCTTGAGAATGCTGAAGGCGGGCGAGTCCTTCACCGTGTTTTCAACGGTTACGCGCGGGATCATGCCGGCGATGTTCGTAGTCTCGCCGCCGAACATGGGAGCGAACGCCGGCTCGATATTGATGGTGCGATGAGTGCCTTTGGCATCGACTGCGGTGAGTTTCACGGGCTCGCCCGTCGACTTCTGGAGTTCCTGATGCAAGATCCACGACTGGGTTGGATCGGTCACCACGGTATCGTTGATTTTGGCAACCCGCTCGCCCGGCTGAAGAGCGTGACTCGGGTCGGTCATTTCAGGACTCGCAGCCTTGACCTCGTCAAACTCTTTCCGGGACAGCGCCGCAAGTTCGGAAGCCGGAGAGACGCCCAGCGTCAGGAAACCGTGCGGGTTCTCGGGCGACCGGCGCGGTTGAATCATCAGGTGTTCAACCGTTCCGTCCGCCCGCCGGATCGTTATCGTCGCGGGCGAGCCGGGAGCGCAGAGAGCGGTGACCATGGCCAGCTTGGCGAAGTCCGCGGTTTCCCAGCCATCAATGTCGAGAATCGTGTCGCCCGGCCGGACGCCGGCCAGTTGCGCCGGCGAGCTCGTCTGCACCGCGCCGACCGTCGCCGGCATCGACTTGAGGCCGATGGTGCGGAACAGTACCACGAACATGACGGCGGCCAGAATCACGTTGTTGATCACACCCGCGGAGATGACCAGGGCTCTAGCGCCGACGGATTTCTGGGTGAACGAGCGCGGATCGTCGGATTTGGCGGCGGCGTCCATGTCGTCCTGGCCGACCATCTTCACGTAACCGCCGAGGGGGATCCAGTTCCAGCGGTATTCGGTTTCCCCCAGACCGAGCTCCTTGCAGCCACGGTCGATCTGCGCCCCCGTCAGTGGTGTGTCGGCGTCGGCCGGCAGGCCAAGATGCGCGCGTACGCGTTTCTCAAATTCAGGCCGTGTCGTGCCGCGACGCACACCCAGTCCCTTGCGCCAGGCGAGGACTGCGTGCCCGAACCCAACGGCGAATTGGTCGCAGCGGATGCCCACCCAGCGGGCGGCCAGGAAATGGCCAAGCTCGTGGATGAACACCACGAATCCAAATCCGAGGATGAGGCCGGCGATGGCGAGGATATTCAGCAGATACTGCATGGGAATTCAAATCCTTTGCGTTTCAGACTCAGGCGGTGCGTCAAAATGCACCCTACACGATATTCAAATCATTTGCGTTGCAGGCGAATCGATAACTGGAAAACCGCTACCGCCCGATAACACAAGCGACTCCACCCGGCTTCTCGCCCAGCGATCCGTTTCCAGCAGGTCGTCCAGCGTCGGATCCGCCTGAAACCGATGCTGGGTGATTGTAGTTTCAACCAGCCGGGAAATCTCCGGGAAGCGGATTTTCCCCGACGTAAACGCCTGCACCGCAGCCTCGTTCGCCGCATTCAACGCCGCTCCGGCCGTGCCGCCCATCTTGATTACCCGATACGCCAGCTTCAACGCCGGGAACCGCTCCATGTCCGGCGGTTCGAAGTGCAGGCAAGTTGGTTTGGTCAGATCCAGCCGGCGGCTGATACCCGGCAGCCGGTTCGGATACGTCAGGGCGTACTGGATCGGGGTCTTCATGTCTGGCGGCGAGAGTTGGGCAATGACCGTGCCGTCGACAAACTCGACCATCGAATGAACCACTGATTCCGGATGCACCACCACCTCGATCTTCTCGGGCGGCAGATCGAAGAGCCAGTGGGCTTCAATTATCTCCAGGGCCTTGTTGAACATGGTGGCCGAGTCAATCGTGATCTTGGCTCCCATGCGCCAGGTGGGGTGCTTGAGCGCATCGGCAAGTGTGGCATTTTCGATTTGTTCGCGAGAGGCACTGCGGAATGGTCCGCCTGACGCCGTGAGGATGACGCGGCGAATCTCCTGAGCCCGGCCGCACCGGCACGCCTGAAACACGGCCGAATGCTCCGAATCGACGGGCAACAGCGTCACGCCCTTCTTTCGAGCCAGGGGCATGAGCAGCGACCCGGCGACAACGAGCGATTCCTTATTGGCCAGCGCTACACGTTTTCCCGCTTCGACGGCCGCCAGGACGGCGGGCAGCCCGGCGGCGCCCACGACAGCAACCACCACGGTATCCACGTCATCTCGGCCCACCATGTCGACCATTGCATTCGGGCCGCTGTAGATGGCGATCTCGAGCTTGCGGAGTTTCGCCACGATGGCAGGGGGGATATCTTCGGTAGTGATGGCAACGGTGGCCGGACGATATCGCGTTGCCTGTTCGACGAGCCGGTCCAACTGGCGATGCGCGGACAGGGCAATGGTCCGGCATGGAGGACCGAGATGCTCGATAACTTCGAGCGCGCTGGTGCCGATCGAGCCGGTCGATCCGAGGATGGCAATGCGGTTGGTCAATGTGGAGCGATAAAAGGAACGGGCGTCATTTCTTCTTTTTCGCGGTTTCGTATTCCGCTTCGAGGATGCGCAGTTGTTTGCGGCAACTCAGTTTCTGCACGGGACCCATGTGGTTGAGGAGGAGAACTCCATTCAGGTGGTCTGTCTCGTGCTGCCAGATCCGGGCAATGTAACCGGATTCGAACTGTTCGATCGGCTTGCCATCGAGATCCTGCGCCGTCATACGCATGTCCCGGCTGCGCAGGACGTCGATGTTGATTTTCGGAAGGCTGAGACATCCTTCCTCCGCTTCTTCGTCGCCGTCGGGATCGGACAGCACGGGGTTGACGTAGACCCGGTCGTCCTCGGGTTTGCCGCTGTGGTTCATGACGAACATGCGGACGGTCTGTCCCACTTGCGGGGCAGCCAGGCCCACGCCGTGGTGTTCGCGCATGAGCTCGAACATCCGGCCGGCAAGGGCCTTGAGTGCATCGTCAAAGGTTTCGATGGTCCGGCATTTCTCGCGGAGCCGCGGATCGGGGTAGAAAATGATGTTGGTGTCTTCGAACATACGGACGGTTCTCTTGTCTTGGTATCGAGTGGCGTAAGAGTAAGGCAACTTGGCAGGACGTTCAACAGGTGCCGTCCGCGATTCGACTCGCGGACGCAACTCCTGTAGGATACAGAGTCTTGTGGTAAAGGATCGGTCCCCGGTTGGACGATGAGTCTGCGGGGAATTGGTTTCTAGCAAGAGGATGATTGCCGTGGCTGACGAAGGAATTCGGAATATTTCAGACGATGACCAGCGCAAGGCCAAGGTATTCTTTGACCGTGCCAGAACAGTGGCCGCCACAGGCCAGTACGACTTCGCGATCATGATGTATCTGGAAGGCCTGAACATCGACCCCGACTGTGTCGAGGCGCATCAGGAACTGCGCGAAGTGGCATTGCGTCGCAAGGCGTCGGGTGGCGGTTCTCTTGGCATGTTCGATCGAGCGAAGGTCAAAACCAACACCAAGGACGACAAGCTCAATATGCTCGGGCACGAGAAGCTCCTCTCATACGACCCGGGCGAAACTGACTACATGATCGGCCTGATGCAGAACGCGCACCGGGCCGGATACGTCGCCACCGTCCTCTGGATCGGCACGGAGTTGCTGCGCGCCAATGCCCAGGCCAAGAAGCCCGACAAGAAAAAGTTCATGATTCTCAAGGACGTCTACAAGGAACTCAAGCAGTGGACGCGCGCCATCGAGGCTTGCGGTGCGGCCAGGCAGGTGGACCCCACGGACATGGATCTTTCGGCCGAGCTGAAGAATCTCTCCGCGCTGGAGACCATGGGCAAGGGATACCAGACAGCCACCAGTTTCAAGGACGTGCAGAAGGACAAGGATGGCCAGCAGCGCTTGATGGAGGCCGAGAAGGACGTCCTGACGGAAGACGTGCTGGTGCGCAACATCCGCGAGGCCGAGGCCGAATACAAGGCCAATCCCAACGAGCCCGGCAAGATCAACAAACTGGCCGAGGCCTTGCTGCGGACCGAGGACTTCGAGAACGAGAACCGGGCCATCGAAGTGCTTGACGATGCGTTCAAGCGGCTTAATCGGTTCCAGTTCCGCCAGAGACTTGGCCAGGCCAAGATGGAACAGATGAAGCGCATGGAGCGTTCGCTGCGCCAGGCATTGACTCAGACCCCGGACGACGAGGGGCTGCGGCAGGACTGGGAGCAGTTCGTGAAGGAACAGCGCGAGTTCGAGTTGTCCGAGTACGTGCTCTGGGCCGAGCAGTATCCAACTGACCTGACGTTGAAATATGAAATGGCCGCCCGGCTGTTTGCCCTGCGGCGGTACGACGAGGCGATCCCGCTCTTCCAGCAGTCCAGGCTCGATCCCAAGAAGAAAAACGACGCGACGATCGCTTTGGGCCGCTCGTTTCTCGAAGCGGGTTTCGCCGACGAGGCCATCGAGACGCTGCAAGGCGTGGTTGACGAGTACGCCAACACCGGCGACGAGCGGTCGAAGCTCATGTACTACTGGCAGGGCCGGGCCTTTGAGGCCAAGGGCGTCATCGATCAGGCGATCAACCGCTACAGCCGCGTGGCCCAGTGGGAGTTCAAGTACCGCGATGTGCAACAGCGCATCAAAGATCTTCGTGGCAAGCAAAAAGGCGAAGGGAAGTAGCCGTCAAGCAGGTGCCGCAATGCAGGGTCCGCTTCAGCGGACGCGGTGGCGATGTGCCTTGCGAATGACGAAATTCGAAAATCGAATTGCGAGTGAAGGGAAGAGTCAAATCCGCTGTGGCCAGGATTTGTCTTTCTGAGAAACGGTATCGTTTCCCAAGGCTTGGAGTAGTCGGTCGGTCTGCGCCTCCGTGTTATAGAAATGGGTTGATACTCTCAGTCGGCCTTCGCGAACCGCGATTTCTATGTTGTGGTCCTTGCGCAGCGATCGCACCAGGCGAGCCTGGTCCTGCGTCGGCGAGGTGAAGCTGACTGAGCCGCTCCAGGCGTCGCCATCACGCGGGCTCACAATCGCGTAGCCCTTGCTCCGCAGGCCCGCCACGAGTCGATCGGTCAGTGATTTGATGCGAGCGCCAACCTTGTCGATGCCCGCGCCCATCAACATCTCGACGGATGCTTTCAGCCCGAGCAGTCCGGGCACGTTGTGTGTGCCGCACTCATACCGGCCGGCATCGGGCTTCAGCGTGAAGTCGTAGTTTCCATAATCCTCGGCATTGATGACGTTCATCCAGCCGATGGACAGCGGCTGGAGCTGTGCGATCAATTCTCGCCGGACATAGAACAGCCCGGCTCCTTCCGGGCCGAGCAGCCACTTGTGTCCATCGGCCGCCAGGAAGTCAATGTTCATTGCCCGCACATCCACCGGCAGCGCTCCCAGCGATTGGATTGCATCCACGCAGAAGAGCTTGCCCAGTTTGTGGCAGACCGAGCCGATGGCCGCCAGGTCGTTGCGCTGGCCCGAGGCGTACTCCACGTGCGAGAGGGCCACCAGTCGAGTGCGCGGGTGCTGTGTCTCCTGGAGAATTCTCTCGAGCGGGACATGCCGCGTGCCGTCGGCGCGCGCTTCTTCAGGCACCATGACCAGCTCCACGCCCAGGCGCTGGCGGAGGTCATACCAGGGGTAAACATTGGCCGGGTATTCGACGTTGGTCAGGACCACCCGATCCCCGGCCGTCCACTGTAATCCTCTGGCGACGGTGGCAATGCCTTCTGAAGTGTTTTTCACGAACGCGATCTCGTCGCGGTGGCCGTTGATCAACTGGGCGCACAACTCGCGAAGCTGCTCGATCTGCCGATACCAGCCGGCGCCGAGATACGCGGCCGATTCCGCCTGCTTCGCGTACTCTCGAAGGGCATCGGCCGCCGCTCGCGGCAGCGGCGAAACCCCCGCGTGGTTGAAGAAGTCATATTTGGACAGGATGGGGAACGCCTCGGCATTGCCGATCAACATGCTGATGGAGTCGCTCGTCATACGCTGGATCATACCGCGCACGTTGACATGTGGCAGTCGGGCGTGTGATCAAGCCGAATGGATGACGACTGTGTAAATTGTGCATGTCGCGATGGACCGTAATGCTTTTCGGCAGGATTTCGATTGCATGACGCCTATAATCGCGGGTATTGTTTCGAACGACACATCTGGATTGATTCACGGCAGCGGAGCATATATCGAAAGTGACGAGGAGTGGTCGTATGCCCGATGACTTTTTGTGTTTCAAGTCGACGCACACGCGTAGGACTGACGGGGCCACCCTGCATGGCTTTGCGCTGGCGGCCAATGACTGCCAGGCCATTGAAGTGTGGGCTTGCCTGACCGGGCGCGCGCCCAATCCGCTTGGAGGGCGCCCGATGTTTCGCGAGAACGAGACCGCCGCCCACATGGCCGAAGTCCAGCGACTGATTCGTGCGCACCTCACGTTTGGCGGCGAGGATCTGGTGTTCTGGTTCGACGATCAGATGTTGCTGATGAAGGTGAACCGGGGTCAAGACGGGCCGGTCTTGTGGCGGAGTTCGCCCGTTGCCTGCGAGGCGCCGCCGTACGCACGGACCCAGCGGTTTACGTCCAACTGACAGGGAACGAACCCGACCTGTAACGACCCCTGTGCGGCAGCTTGGATTGGCCATAGAATCATGGGAAGAGGTGTCCCATGAGTGTTGTCTGGCAACCGCCGTTGCCGCCCATCTATCGTCAACTGTCCGACGCCGAACTGCGATTGCGCATCGCCTCGGCCAAGGAGGCCCTTGCCGGCCGCGCCGTTATCCTGGGGCATCACTACCAGCAGGATGACATCATCGCCTTCTCGGATTTCGTCGGCGACTCCTTCGAATTGTCCCGCGCTGCTGCCGCGCAGAAGGGGATCGAGTACGTCGTCTTCTGCGGCGTGCATTTCATGGCCGAGTCGGCCGATATCCTCACCGCCTCGTCTGTGAAGGTCGTGCTTCCCGACCTCGGCGCTGGTTGCTCGATGGCGGATATGGCCAGCCTCGACCAGACGCTCGACTGCTGGGAACAGCTCGAACGCACCTGCCCCGGCCAGACGATCGTGCCCATCACGTACATGAATTCCTCGGCCGCCATCAAGGCGTTTGTCGGGGAGCATGGCGGCGCGGTATGCACGAGTTCCAATTGCCGCGACGTGCTGGAGTGGGCGCTCGCCGGCGGTGCCGGCGCTCAGGACTCGGCACGCAGCAGTCAGCAGTCAGGACCCAGCACGCGCAAGATCAAGATCCTGTTCTTTCCCGATCAGCACCTGGGGCGTAATACCGCATACGCGATGGGGTATCCGTTGGATCGGATGGCGCTTTGGGATCCGCGGCTGGACATGGGAGGCAACAGCGAGGAGACGATCGGGCAGGCGGACTTCGTTCTGTGGAAGGGACACTGTTCCGTTCATGCGTTATTCCGGCCGGAGCATGTGGACCAGGCACGAGAGAAATATCCGGGGATGAAGGTGGTCGTGCATCCCGAGTGTACGTGGGATGTCGTGCAGAAGGCCGACATGGCCGGCAGCACCGCGTACATCGTCAAGCAGGTGCAGGCGGCGCCGCCCGGCTCGCAATGGGCGATCGGCACGGAGGTTCACCTCGTGAACCGCCTGCGCCAGCAGCATCCCGATCAGAAGATCATCGTCCTCAGTGATTGCCAGTGTCTCTGCACCACGATGTACCGCATCGACATGCCGCACTTGTGCTGGGTACTTGAGAACCTCGTGGCCGGGACGGTCGTAAACCAGATCAGTGTTGATGAGAACACGCGTAAATGGTCGCTGGTTGCACTGGAGCGGATGCTGTCGATCAAGGGCACGGGCAGCCCCGTCGGCCGCGAACAGCGTGTGGCGGTGACGGTGGACTAGCGACACATGTCTAAGATCCGTTCCATATTTCTGTGCTGCTGTCTTGCCGCCCCATCCGTGCTGGGGTTGGAACTCCGGGACATCCCGGAAGAGTGGCGGCTTCCCGTCGTCAAACTGGCGGATCCGGATGGGGCCGTGCGAAAGCGGGCCGCCGAGACGTTGCTGGCCGGCGGTGCCAGGTCGGCTAAGGCACTGGCCTTGGCGGCCGAGGACAACACTTCAGAAATCGGAGCGGCGGCCCGCGGCATATTGCGGGACATGGCCGTCGGAATCACACCGGCGACGCCCGTGAAACTGGTCGAGTTGGTCCAGCAGTACCGTCACGGGGATCAGATGGCGAGGGAGGCTGCCGTCAAGCAACTGCTGCAGAACTCATCCGATGGTTATGTGCTTCTGGCCGGACTGGCCGAGACGGACCGCCTGACGCCATTGAAGGACAAGCGGGCGATGTTCGGGGACAGCGCGCGGGCTGCGCCATCGGTTGCCGTTCGGCTTCTTCAGGATTCACGTGAGTTCGACGCTTGCCGCGTGTTGGGCATGGCCGCGTCGATGGGCGACATTGACACCGCGATTCACTGTGTCGTCCTGCGGGCTCTGACCTCGCCACAGAGCGAAGACCCTGGGGTGCCGGAACCCAAACTCGGCGTCACCCAGAAGCCCGGCGATGCGCCGCGCCAGCCAGACGATGATGCTCCTCCAGTACGCACAGCCCTCCCGTTGCTGTCTCTCAGCCTGAGCGGCAGGACCGAGTTACTCGACCGGGCGCTTGGGGATTATGCGAACACCGCATTCGAGCGCCTGGTGCTTGCCCAGCGGTGCAACTGGTCGGGACTTGCCCGACGGCTTAGCCCGGCGTCGTTGACGGAGCAGCGGCCGCAGGAGTGGGCCGCCGCGGCCCTTGTGCACCGGCTGGCACGGTCCGACGAGCAAACTGCGTTATCGGCGCGGCTGAAGAAATTTGCCGAGACGGTGGCGGGCGCCGAGCCAGCCGTCGCGCAGGCGCTCCTGCTTGCCGGGCACACCGACGATGCGCTGGCGGTGTTGGGCGGACCGAGGACGCGGGCGGAACTGCTGGCCCAGCTCGGGCGATATGCCGACGCCCTCGATCTGCTGGCTGACGTTGAATCGCCCGAGCCTGTACGTACGCAGACCCTGCGCGTGCAGGCGGAACTTCACCTCGGTCTGCCGGCCCACGAGAGCCTGGCTCAACTCAACCGCACGCTGGTGTCGCGCAAGGATCTCTTTGAGATGCAGGCGGCCGTCGAGGTTCTGCTCGACGGCGGCCGGCGTGCCGAGGCTCTGGAAATCGCCTCAGCCACGGTCGACCAGACGCGACAGTGGGATGAACGAACGCTCTTTCAGTCGCTCTATGGCGTGCGCAGTTACGACGCCGGCAAATTCTTACGTTGGCTCGAACTGGAAAAGGGCCGATCACTCACGGCAACCCTCTCGCGAGTGGATCACATCATGGCCGGCCAGCTTGCGCCCGCTGAACTCGATGCCATGGTTGCCAAGCTTCTGCTGGACACCGACGACCTGGCGATCGTGAATACGCTGGTGCCCACCGTTTGCCGCGAGGTTCGCCTCCACGGGAATCCGCAGCGGGCGAAGGAGTTGCTGTTCAAGGCGTCCAGAGGACGGTTCTCGCTAAACGGCATCCGTGCTGGCGTGGCCGAGGAACTCATGCGCCTCGGCGAATATGCCGAGGCCGCGAAACTCTTTGAATCGGCCGCCCGGGCCGATCCCGATCCAGTTCTGCGTCATCTTTGGGGCGTTTGCGTCGTCCGCGGTGGCGATGAACCCAGGGGACGGAGTCTGTGTCGCACCGCTTCGCTGATGATGCTGGGCAATGCCCGCCAGCGATTCGACGAGGCGAACGTGCTTTTGAACGAAGGTTTCGAGCGCGATGCCGCCGCCGAACTGGGAATATGTGAGCGTATGGCGGTCGTCGCGCCGGTCGAGGCGGCCGACGCATTGGCGCTCCTCGCAGACATCAACTATCGTCGCCGTGACTACTCGGTTGCCGAGAAGGCCCTCTCCAGGTCTATGGTGCTTCGTCTCCTCGGCGATGAACCGAAGACCCCGTCCATTGTCCGCGATCTCCATCGCCTGTTGCGTTGCCGCGTTGGCGCGGCCATTGCCCGCAACGAAAAACTGCTTGCCTTGTCCGAATTGGACGATGCGATACGGACGTTCCCCGACGACCCGATCATCCTCTTCGACGCTTTGCCGGCGATGATTGGCCATCCGGACTGGGCCGCTGATGTCCGGACCTGCGTCGATCGGTGGGTGGCGCGGCGGGAGAAGCTGCTGGCGCGGTATCCGCGTTCGGCCGAGATGAACGCCGGTCTGGCGATGGTCATTGTGCGTAGCGGCGGCAATTTGGCCCAGGCGCAGAAACTGCTCGACACGGCCATCGAACTCGACCCCGGTAACCACCTCGTACAGCAGGCTCGGGAATATTTTCACGATCCAAGGCCTCAGACTGTATGGCCCGAATTCTAAGTGAAAACGCTGACGACGAGCGATCTCCATGACCGTAACTCCGGTGAGCCGCATGGGTTTCATGGACGCGCGACCAGGGCTTTTCTCGACGGGGAGCGGACGTGTTGATGTTGCGTCATAATGCCCCGTTCCCCACGGTTTACCTTACAAATCAGAACTTTTCCGCGTCGCGTCCGTATGAATTTCATTAACGTGCAAACTTCGTGACCTTTCTCTCGTCTTAACAGGTGGAGAGGACCGAAGAGTATTCATGTGAGAAGCATTGGAGGCCCGCCATGATAAAAATCAAACACCTGATGGACAGGGTTGAAGATGACGATGGTCCCCGATTCTGGGTCGAGTCTGTGGGCCTTACCAGGGACCTTCAGGAGTGGTGCCACGTGACGCAGTTGTTGACGCATTTTGGCCCACCCGTGAAACTCTCGCGGTGGTTCGACGCCCATCCTGACGCCTATACTTCATTCCGGGGTCAGTATCACGAGCACCTGTCGCGCAGCAAGCACGGCGATGCTCTCCGAGATCTTGCCAGCGCGGGCTTGCGTGGCACGTTCACGCTCCTCCATACGGGCGATGATGCCGAACACAACTCCGCGGTGGCGCTGTACGAGTATCTGATTGAACTGCAGTCCTATTGTTCCAACGAGGAATGACGCGATTCTCCTTCTTCAGTCCGCTCGCTGCGGCCGGGGTAGTGTATAGTATTCACAGAGTCCGTGTGACTTTGTGACCTCGGAACTTTGATGCGGTTTACCCAATTTGTCATCGTGCTGGCGTTTGCAGCCTGTGCGGCGGCCGATTCGTTCGACGATATCGGCGTGACCAGCCTGCGCCTGCGGCCCGGAGCCCTGCTGGCCAATGGCGCCGGGGTCACTCTTGCGCAGGTGGAGGCCGCCGAATACGGCGCCTATACCCCGAACATCAACAACGGCGATTTCCTTGGCAAGGGCTTCAGCTTTTTCGGAATCGGTCAGCAGCCGGTTAGTGCCCATGGCACCAACATCGCCGCCGACATTTACGGCAATAGCGACGGCGTCGCCCCGGGCGTCAAGAAGATACTGCTCTTCTCCAACGATTCGTTTCTGTTCGCCGATGGCCTTGGCACCGGAATGACGGTATTGCCGGCCGTGCTGAAAGCGCAGGTCATCAACAATTCCTGGGTGGGCAATATGTCGACCAAGGCAGCCAATACCGATGCGCTGCGCCGCCTCGATTACATGATCGTCCGCGACAATGTCTTTGTTGCCAACGCGCTGGACAATACCAATACGGCTCCGGTCAAGGTTCTCCTGGCAGCCGCGTTTAACGGCATGAACGTTGGGATCACTCCCGGGTTGGGCAACACTTTCACGGCGCAGGCGTCGTCGTCGTTCCACCTGATGCCCGATCTCATCGTGCCGGTCGGCACCACTTCGCAGGCGTCCGCCTATGTCGCTGGTTCGGCGGCCCTGCTCATCTCCGAGGCCAAGGCCCACAAGCAACCTGTATCCGCCCTGGGCGTGCGGGCCTCTCTCATGGCCGGGGCACAGCGGCTTTCCGGCTGGAAGAGCACGGCGGCCTCGCCGCTCGATCCGGTGCAGGGCGCCGGGCAGCTTCGCGTTGATCATTCGTTCGACATCCTCATGGGCGGCGAACGGGCACCGGGCAGCTTTGCCCGATCCCGCGGCTGGGACTCGGCCGTGGCGGATCCCAATCGCCAGCTTTTCTACGATATCACACTCACACGCCCGGCCACTCATTTCTCGGCCGCTCTGATCTGGAATCGCGAGATTTCCAACGAGAGTGTCCCGTTTGTCGATCGGACGGTGACTCTGGCCAATCTCGATCTGCAACTGCAACGAAAAAAGGGAAAGACCTGGGTGGACGCCGGCCACAGCTACCACACCGGTGACAACGTTGAGTTCATCGCCCGTGAGGCATTGATCGCCGGCACCTATCGGCTGGCGGTGAAGAGCAATCGCCAGGAGACCTTCGCTCTGGCGTGGTATTCGGATTTTACGCCGCTCTCCGCAACGCAATCGGTGCCCTTGCTGGCGACTGCGTTCGCGGTAAACGTGCCGAAGCAAACGGATTCGTCGCTTGTCGTGCCCGAACCCGTGTCGATGCTGTGGTCGACCGGGCTGGCGCTGCTCTGTTGCCGTCGTCGCAATCGGCAGCGTTTGACGTGACCTCGAGACGCTCCGTCCGCCACCTATCGCCCCCGTGCGTGCCTCCGGATAATGCCGTCAAGAACCTCGCCTGCCTGGAGGTCGCGGTGTTATCGGTGGCCGCGTGCCTCATTTCCGGCTGCCCAGTAACCGCAGCAGTGACAGGAACAGGTTGATGAAGTCCAGATACAGTTCGAGCGACCCAAGGATGGCCACGCGGGCGGCCATGTCGGCGTTGTCTCGGGTGTCCTCCGCCAAGGTCCTGAGTTTCTGCGTGTCGTAGGCGGTGAGCCCGGTGAACACGAACACGCCGATGAAGCTGATCAGCCACGACAGTGCGCTACTGCCCAGGAAGATGTTCACAATTGCCGACAGGAACAGGCCCCACATCGCCATGATGCACAACGAGCCCATGGTCGTCAGATCCCGTTTTGTGATGAATCCGAAGGCGCTCATGCCGCCGAACATCCCGGCCGTTACCAGAAATACGCCGCCGATGCTCGACAGCGTATAGACCACGAAGATACCCGAGATGGCCATGCCCACCAGCGCCGAATAGATCAGGAACAGTCCCGTGGCAGCCGCCGCGGAGATGCGATAGGCGACCGGCCTGATGACCATGACCAGCAGAACCAGCCCGATCATGATCGCGACGGATATGCCTTTGGTGTAGAGAACCTTTACCAGTCCGAAGTTCTGCGAGGTCAGCCACGCCGACGCGGCCGTGACCGCCAGGGCGGTACACATCCAGGCATAGACCGCATTGAAGAAATTGAACACGGCCCGATCATCGGTTCCGTAGTCAAGTTCGATCGGCTTGCGATTGCTAAACGATTCGGGGAACTGACTCATGAGGTCTCCCTGTAAACTGATCCCATCGCCGAACCGACAACCACTGTCGGTGGCGCTGTGGATTATACCGCGACTTAAGAGCAAACGTTACTCGTTTGGGCAGCCGATCCAAATGGCGGCCGGGCAACGACGCGGCCCCGGAATCAGATCCGGGGCCGGTCGGCTAATGTTATGAACGCAGGCGGCTATTCGCGGTCTTGACCCGTGCGGGATCGCTCACGTTCCTGGACAGGAGGCGGCGCGGCCGGGCGCTGCCGTTCGCCACCGACTCCGGCTCCATCAGTCCGATCCGGACCTCTTGATCTTTCGCTGTCAGCTCGCGGACGGGCACCATCGCGAGCCGTATCGGGGCGGCTGGGTGGTTGGGGTCGATCAGCTTCCCGGCGTGAGGGCTCAGACTGACGCGGAGCCTGGACGTCGCGACGGGATTCGGCTGGCCGACGAGGCTCAGCGTCGCGCTGAACGTCGTTATCGCGCCGAGGCGCACCTTCTCGCCGTGCTTCGGTTGCCTGACGGGGTCGTTCATTCTCCGGCCGTCCAGCTTCTCGCGCCATTGGTGGTCGCGGGCGTTCGCCCTCTTTTCGCAGAAGCTCGCTTTCCACCTGCAGACGCACGCTCGCCTCCAGCAGACGCTGGCTCTCAGCTCGCAAGCGATGGCTCTCGGCCAGTAACCGATCGGCATCAATGTCGTGTGCTTTACCTTCGGTTCGGCGATCATCAAACTGCTGTCGCGGGCCGATGCGCGGCGGCAGCGGCTCACGGGACCGCTCGCGGTCCTGCTGCCAGTCGCCACGCGGTTCCGGGCGCTGCGCGCGGTCCCGCTCATCAAACTGTGGTCTGCGGCCGAGGTCCGGCGGCAGGGGGGCTCGGTCGAACCCCGGGTGCGGTCCACGCATATCGTGTGGTCGCTGGAACTGGCCGCGCTCAGGCCCGCGTGGCTGTCGATCCAGACGGTCTCGCAAGTCAGCCGATGGCGGGCCTGGGTGGCGATGCATCCGCGCGTCGGAGCGCACATCCTCCCGACCCGGCCTCATGCCGGACGAGCGGTCCCCCTGCACGGGCCTTCGTGGGCGGTCTTGTTGTGCCGATGGTCCTGGTCCAGCATGGCGGCGCGGTCCGTCCGCCACCTGGTCTCGGGACGGTGGTCCCGAACGGTCGTCATTCCCGTTGTGTGGTCTCGGCTGGCCGAATGCCAGAGGGGCCAGCGTCATCGCCACTGCAGCCGCCAGAATCGCTAACTTTGTCATATGGACTCCTGTGTTAGACATATTCTCTGTGCGGCCAGCCGTCAGGCGGTTTACACCAAAATGTGAAATAAAAGAAAGCCACCCGGCGAGTGCCGGGTGGCTGATGTTCGACAAAGGGGTGTCAAGGCAAAGCGCGATTAAGCGCGGTGTCGACGCAGGATAACCAGGGCGCCAAGGCTCAGGAGCCCCAACAATGCCGGCTCGGGTATCACGCTTTCGATCTTGTAAGTGTAACTGCCAAAGGTTGAGGTTGCCGTGTACGTTGTAAAACTGCCGCCGATTCCGTTGTCCGGCTCCGGATCGGGTCCGAACGCCTCGGCGAGGAACCTGACTTCATCGTTCACCCCGGGACTGGGGTACTGGCTGGTTTGAGTGCCATCCCAAGACATCAGGTCCGCATTATTGCCCGAGAACGAAATCACATCGCTCCAAGTGCTCTTGGGTGGGAACACGGCGTGGTTCAGAGCCCATGCCGCTTGCGCTGCGCTGGCAACACTGGGATTGTCGGTTTCCAGAAGGATCAGGTAGCCGGGATTCACCAGGATATTCTGACCTTGACCGTTCGTGCCAAGTGGGTAGCGGATGACGCTCGTGGTTTCCTGGCCCACGGGCAGGCTGTCATCGAAGATGACGGGCATTGTCTGAGCGCCACTCACCGTCGGTGAGCCAGGGTCTAGTGCTCCATCACACCTCAATTGATGGATAAAGCCTCCGGAGTTTGATGCGAGCGTCGGCGGTGGTGAATTGCCAATTGACCTTTGCCTTGGCGAGGTTCCGCTGCTGTTCCCATGCGGCCACCTCCGTTCGCAGATG
>JANYKD010000050.1 GCA_025361735.1 Phycisphaerales bacterium | reverse complement strand
GCTGTCAACAGGCGTAGCTGGTCGGGTGAGTAGGTGTAGTTTTTGACGGAGCTGTCGATATAGATCACGCCGAGGACTTCGTCGCCCTGTTTACCGTCGAGACGGCGGGCTTTGATGGGCACGCACAGCGCCGAGCGGATGCCCAGGCTGTGGATGCTCTTGCCGCTGCTGAAACGGCGGTCGAGCATGGCGTTGCTCGACAGCACGCCCTGGCCGCTCTGAATGACGTGGTTGACGATCGTGCGCGACGCCAGGAATTTCGGCTCGCCCACGGGAAGTTTCTCGTCGCCGCGGGTTCCTTCATC
Source organism: Phycisphaerales bacterium (assembly GCA_025361735.1). Lineage (GTDB taxonomy): Bacteria > Planctomycetota > Phycisphaerae > Tepidisphaerales > Tepidisphaeraceae > JANYKD01. Next base: position 3,393 of record JANYKD010000050.1, on the reverse strand, counting down.
GCGAATGCGCACGACCTTGGGTTGCAGATCGCCATTCTGTTCGCCCACGAAGAGGATGAGGCCGCGGTCGGCCTTCACATGCTCAAGCACCAGGTCCATGACGACTTCAAGCACCTGGTCAACCTTGAAGTTCGTGCCCAGGGCAGCCTGGAGCTGATAGAGCATCTTCAGGTTGGACATGGCCGCCGCGGACGGCTCGGGGACAGCCAGCACCATCGACTCATCGCTCGATTGGATGGCGGCGACGATGGAGCTGTCCATGCCGGATTCCTCGCCGGCAAGGTTGACGTTGCCGCCGCTGGTGCGAGTGACGCCGGGCTGGGCGCCGAAGACCATGAGGGTGCGGCCGACGCGGATCTGGTCGCCAAGTTTGAGCGGATGCTGGCCGCCGATGCGGATGGCGTTGATGTAGGTGCCGTTGGAACTGCCCAGATCATGGAGAATCCACTCGTCGTCTCCCTTGGGATGCAATTCGCAGTGGCGGCGGCTGACGGTGTTGTCGGTCAGGGGCAATTGCCGGCTCTCGCGGCCAATAAGCAGCGGGGCCTCCGGCAACTCGTAGCGCCGACCCTTGTCCGGACCCTGTAAAACCAGCAGCGTAAGCACGGCGAAAGATTACCGGATCGGCTCGCGAGATGGTAGGGGGTTACAACTGCTCACCCGAACAGCGACTCGATCGGCTTGCCCAGCCCATCGCGTGTGACATAGAACGGCCGGCTTTCGATCTCGTATGCCAGCCGGGGTGAGATCCCCATCGCCCGGTAAATCGTGGCGTGCAGGTCCTCAATCCCCACGCGATCCTTGATGGTTTTGCAGGGTCTCTCATCAGCAGTCACACCGTGCAGGTGGCCGCGCTTGATGCCGCCACCGAACAGCAGCACCGACCCGGCGTCCGTGAAGTGGCGGTGCATGCCGTAGAACGTCGGCGCCTGGAGTCTGTCCGGCACGCGGACCTGATCACGCACGCGATTGGTGTCCTTGCCCTCGATCAGGGCGTCCCGGCTGAATTCGCTGGCCAGCACGATCAGCGTCCGCTTGAGCAAGCCGCGCTCTTCCAGATCCAGCACAAGCTGCGCGATCGGCGCGTCGATCATTGCCTTCATGGCCGCCGCCCGCGAGTGTCCGTTCTCGTGCGTGTCCCAATTCAGGAAGGGGATGTACTCCGTGGTCACCTCGATGTAGCGCGCGCCGACCTCGGCCAGCCTCCGCGCCAGCAGGCAGCCCAGCCCGAAGCGGCCGATGGTCTGACTCTCGTATGAGCCGTCGCGGCCCTGCGAGGCATTGAGCCTGGAAGCGTCAAACCCGGCCGGTACATACTTCGCCACCGATTCCTTTGGTTCCAGAGAAAGATCAAACGCCTTGGCGGCAGGGGAGCTGAGCAGGCGATGGGCATTGTCCATGGAACGCAGGAACGACTCGCGCTGGTACGAACTGGCGTTCTGGCCGGCGGGGCTGGCCTCCAGCAGCTTTTTGTAGAAGCTGTTGCGGTTCTCAAACCGGCCGGGCGTCATGCCCGCCGGCGGCCGCACGGCGTTGGCGGCATCCTGCGGAAACGGGATGTTGAACGGCCCGTACTCGCTCCCGAGAAATCCCGCGGTCGTAAACGCCTTGACCTCTTCACCTTCACCGATGTCGAACCGCTGGCCGATGTTGATGAACGCGGGCACCGCATCGTTCAGCGGGCCGAGTGTTTTCGCCATCACCGCACCAATGTGTGGCGCGGCCACGCTCTGCGGCGGCGCGTAGCCGGTATGCCACTGAAACTGATGCCGCGAATGCAGGATGAAGCCGAGGTCGCCGGCGGTGTAAGTTCGGATGAGGGCTCCGCGATCCATCACGGCGCCGAGCTTCTCCAGACCTTGCGAGAACTTGATATTGTCAACGGCCGTGTCGATCGCGGGAAACGTGCTCAGAAGCCCCTTGGATTCCATGCCCCTTTCGTAGGGCAGGTAGTGTTTGGGATCAAACGTCTCGGTGCTGGCCATGCCGCCGGCCATCCACAGGACGATGACTGTGTCGGCGGTTGGCGTGATCTTCTCCGGCGGCTCGGCCGCAAATAGCCTCGGCGCGCGAGCGGCAAGCGCCGCCAGCGTCGCGGCGGATGCCGTCGTCAGAAATTCCCGTCGGGTCAGAGATCCGCGAGTCATAGGTCAGGTCCTAACGAATGAAATCAAACTCCGGCAACATCGTTATCGCCCAGAGAAAATCGGCGACACCCTCTTCGGTGACGGGCTCGCCGAGCATCCCGCGGGCAAGTTGAAGTTCGGCCGCATCGGGCGATCGGGAGAGGGTGTGCAGGTAGATTCCGTCGATCCACGCTTGCGGAGTCTTCCTGGCGTCGCCAACCAGTTTGCTCGCAGCGCGCTTCAAGCGTTGATTGAGTGAATTGCCATGCGTCAACTCCAACGCCTGGAGCGTTGTCGCCGCGGTCAGGCGGGTGGTGATCACCTGCTCGCGGTTGGGACGGTCCAGGGCGAGCATCAGCGCATCTGCACCCAACAGCGACGCCCGGATATGCCCGGGCTGTGCGGCCGTTGAGATCGCCTTTCGCAGCGGATTCGCCAGCTCGATGGGCTCGTTGGCAAAGTCATTGCGCGTGATCGGTGGCAGCGCCGGCCCTTCGTCGATCGGAGCAACCCCATGCGGCAGCACCATCGCCGGCAACCACTCGCCGTCCTCGTAGCCCGCGTCCCTCCAGTTCCCTTCCGGAGCACGCAGCACGCGCCAGGACTCATCGGTGACGATGTCGCGAATGTGCCCGTCGTCCGCCTGCACGCGCAGGCAGAACCCAACGCCACTCACGGCATTCAGGTGATTGCGCGAGGCCGGATACTGGCGAGCCTCCACATCATTGAGTCCCTTCGCCGTGTGGCTGGTTACATCAAGCACGATTACGTTCTCGCCGACGATCAGGTTGGATCTCAGGTCGACGAGCGAGATGCGGCCGTTCCGCTCGCCGTCCGATCGAACTCCACGCGCGGGCTGGCCGTTGACAGAAACCGAGGCCCCCTGACTCGTCGCCATCGCCGCGTACGCTTCAACGGGAAGTTTGTCCAACATGAACCGCTTGCGGAAAACCACGCGGTGGCGCGGCACGAGATCCGCAGCATCCGCCGCCGCGGCGGCATCGGCCCTGGCTCGAGCCTGGGCGGCCATCACCTCGTTGATTGCCCCAGACTGGCCGTGTTCCACGGGCTGATCCGTCCAGATCCAGCGGGGCGTCGAGATCGGGTGGCTCGTCAACCCGGCGGCCGCAAAGTCGATGTCCAGCGTATCCGGAAACCGCGCCCATTCCTCCGACAGGCTGCTCAGTGCATCGCAAAACTGCTCCGCCGTCATCCGCCGGAGTTGCGGCCCGCGAAACACGTACTCCTTCTGCGGAGTGGCGGGATC
>JANYKD010000444.1 GCA_025361735.1 Phycisphaerales bacterium | reverse complement strand
CGTCGGCCATCTCGTAGAATTGGTCCTGCGGCGATTCCACTTCGCCCCAGATGCGAAAGGCGTTGAAGTTGGCGTTCTCGGCCAATGCGAACAGCCTCTCCTCTCGCTCCTGATCCCACACGTCGCTCAGCAGATTGGGGGTCACCCAGGCTCCGCCGCGAAGCAGCACCGGAACTCCGTTGACGACAAAGTGCAGACGCTGGGGCATGGTCACGCGGCGGAACCCAAGCGTTCGGTGCTGCATCTGCTGCGGCCGTCCGTCGCCGAGCAGGGTAATCTCCGCACGATACAACGGCTGTTCGCCGTAGCGCCGTGGCCACCACAGGCTCGGCCGCTCGACATTCACCGCGCAGTGAACGCTAAAAAGACCTTGTCGCACCGGGGCGGGCGTGATTGTTTCACCGACGATCTGGCCTTGGGGATTCAAGAGACGCACGCGGACGGCAATGGAGGCAAGACGGCTCGTGCCGGCCGCATCCACGGTGACCGTCCCCAGCATGAGTGCCTCATTGAGGGAGGCGTCGGCAATGACTTCAGTCAAGAGATTACCATCAGAGGATTCCACGAAGACCTGGTCGAAAACGCCCACAGTGGAGATACCGGGATTCGGGCCGAGGTAGCTGCCCATTCCCTGGCGACGCGGCTTGGGGGCTGGATCGTTCCCGGCCGGGCGGGGCGACGAATGGAAATGCAGCACCAGGGTGTTCTCGGCACGTAGCGTGCCCGTGACGTTGACAGCCAAGGGGCCATACGTCCCCGAACGCGAGGCGATGCGTTCACCGTTGAGATAGACATCCACCGTCCCCTTGAGTCCCTTGCAGCGCAGCCAACGTTCCACTCCTTCCGCCTTTGCGCTGAAACGCACGGCGTACACCCAGTCGGAATCGCCTACCCAGGCGCACTTCTCCGTGCCGCCGGGCGACCAGGGCGGAACGATCTTGCCAAGCTGAAGCAGAATGTCATGCACCATGGCGGGCATGGTCGCGGCCGCGAGCCAATCTGCGGGTTTGTCAGCGCGTTCCGCCTCCGCCAGGAACTTGGCATCCAGGGATGCCCGGGCAGTAATCGACTTGATCATCGAGCCCCTGGCTACCTCCTGTTGCCGCGAGGCCATGGTGTCTTCGGGCGCTAGAGCGCGTGCAAACAGCGAGGAGAATAGCAGTAGCAGGCCCAACGCAATCATCGGGAACCCGCAACGAAGTTTGGTGTTCATAATTGACTCACTTCTCGTTCCTGGCGGTCTCAATATCCTTGCGGACCTGGTCGCGGCAATTGGCCCAGGAAAACTTCGTATTGCCCAGGTGGATCACCGGCACCTCCGGATAGAGCGGCTGCGTCACCGCGATCAACTGGTCCCAATGCCCCGCGGCCCGTTCCAGCAACTCCACCGCGCGGTTCTTTTCCGGCTGATTGTGCGTTGTGCGGAAGGTCTGCAAAGCAACGCCAGCGCGAAGCTTGTCCGCGAAGTACCGGCTCAACCACGCCCAGGCCTGCACATCGGCGATCTCGTGATCGAGCGCGGCCGATTTTCCTGTCAGCCCCGCCAGGTGTTTCATCGCCTCCTCGGCGTCCTTCTCCAACGCATCAGCCAGCGCCGGCGGCGTGAGTCGCGAGGCATCGAATTGTCGCCTGGCCGCAACCGCCTGGACGTATTCGGTAATCGAGACATACGCCGGATCGAGCGTCGCGGTCTTGATCAGCGCGTCGATGGAGATGAAGGCGCCTTTGGCCCCGGCCGGGGCCATGAATCCCTCGGAGTAAAGCGTGAAATCCCAGGTTGACCTGTAGAACGATGCCAGGTGCTGCGGCATCCGGCTGGCCGCCTGATAGGCCGCCAGCAGTTCCCGGCCCACGCCGGCTCCGTAGCGCGCATCGAACTCGCTTTCAAGCACCGCATCCGGCGTCGCCGGATCGTAGAGGAGCCGGCCCCACAACTGATAGAACAGCCACTGCCGCTGGAAGGCGTAGGCGATACGCTCGGGCAGGTCTGTCTTGTCAAGGTAGTTCTTGGCCGGGATGTAGCATTCCGACCCGACAAAGTAGCCGCCAACATAGTCCTTGCCGTTTGCCTCGATGTGTTTGCGGATAAAGCCCGGCTCGCCCCAGCGCAGGATGAAGAAATCCTCGTTGCGCATCATCCAGGTGATGCTGTAATTGGTGGGCTTTGGATCAAAGTAGACTTCCGACGCCTTGCCCCCGTGGATGATGCAGAGCCGGGGTGAAGAGAACGCGTGCGACCAGTTGAACTTCATCTCCACCCAGGGCGGCGACGCCAGCCCCATCTTGTCGACGCCGTCGCGGGTGATAAGTGGAGTACTCCCGTCCGTGGAACCGCCCGACCCGGTGTCCGCCGACAGTGGCGCGCGATGGATGAACTTGACCGGGCGTTTGGCCGCCTTCATCCCCGCGCCGAACGTCTCCAACAGCCAGTCCTCACGCTGTCGCGGCGTCATCCCGCCCATACGTTCCCCCAGGGTGATGCCCAGGCCGGTAAGGTCGCCGTATTCGTCGATCACCTGCGTCACACATTCCCGTGTGTAACGCCTCACCAGTTCCGACGTGTCGCCATTGCCGCCGATCGACCAGTCGACGCTGTACTTGCTCACGCCGTGTGCCTTGGCCAGTTCCGGTGAGACGAAGATGTTCCAGTTCACCATATACGTTTCGATGCCACGGTCTTTGGCCATGCGAAACAGCTTCTTCCAGAAGTCCTGCCACTCGGCCAGTTCCCGATCATCGAAAGGACATGCCTCGGGGAAGTTCTTCGGCCGGATCATGAATGTGAAGGGGTGCAGGTTCCAGAGTGTCAGGGCGTTGAAGCGATTCTCGGCCATCATATCCAGAAACTGTTCCCAGAACTTCAAATCTCGGCAGGTCTCTATGTGGAGTTGCAGCGACTCATGCTTGCGATAGCTCATCCATGGCAGGTTGAACTTGATGGCCCGGAATGCGAATCGCGGATTGCTCAGCTTTTCCTCCACTTTGGCCAGTCCACCCGTCATCCGTACCTGTTCGGCCAGATCGAGCAGGGCATACATCGCGCCAGTCTCGTCCTTGGCCGACAGGCAGATTAAGCCAGCGCCTTTCCACGAGGTCCTGACGATGCGATATCCCTCGCCCTGAATGGCCGGATCAGCCCCCAAAGGCTTGGCCAGATCGATGAATGCCTGAGCCTCTGCGAAGTTAGCCAGTACCAGTATGCCAATTCGTGGCGGCGGCTTGTCCGTCGTATGGCGTTCAAGCGTCTTGCCTGACCCTTTCAATGCCGCTTCCAGCCGCCTCACCCCGAAATCCACCCGTGCTGATCCGGCGCCGCAGACCAGCGACACCTCCTCGGCTCGAATGGAGCCGGGCAAGGCCAACAACAGAATTCCGCAGAGGACCAGGGATCTCATCTTCATGACCCAAACTCCAACTACTGTCAGTGCTTGCGCCAAAGTCATGCTTGCTCCTTATTACCGCTCCGCCGAGCCGACGTGCAGCACGACTGGCGCATCGCCCCATTCCGCGGGTGGCTTCAGTTCCGCGCTGCCAGCGGAGACCTTTCCGGCGTCCTGGT
>JANYKD010000519.1 GCA_025361735.1 Phycisphaerales bacterium | reverse complement strand
TGCAAAACCGAAAGGCGAGCCTTATGACTCAGCAAACGTCGGACACGTCACGCGGCTGGATTGTCACTTTCTCCGCTCCAGACCATATGAGCCTGATCACCGGCGATCAGTTTCGCGTTGGAGATCATCATCAGCCCGGCCGAGGCGGCAAGGACCAGCATGATCCAAAGAAGGTAGAATTGTGGCGTGGCGAGCATCTGTTGCCAGTCGAGATCGCGCTTTGGCGCCGAGGGCGACGTTCCAGATCCTCCCGCCGGAACCGGCGCCGCGATATATCCGGCCGGCGGATTGCTCAAGAACGTTGAGAACAGAGTGACAAACACAATCGCGCCGATGCCAAGCATGATGAACGTGCGAGGAATCGGATTGGTTGGATTGTGTGCCAGCAGGTACTGAGTGAGCGGTGCAATGTAGACGGCCGCAATGCCCACGCCCGAGACTACGATGCCCACGATCAACCCCTTGCGTTTGGGCGGGAACCACTTCACTGCGGGGGGCGTTGTCGACGAGTAACCCAGGCCGATGCCGATACCGCCGATCACGCCAAAAGTCAGCGCCATCGCCATGGGTGTTGAGGCGAAGCTCGAGGCGATCAGCCCCAAGCCCAGCAGCACGCCGCCGGAGATGGCAACAATTCTTGGGCCGATCTTGTCCTGCAATCGCCCGGCGAAGATCATCATCAATGCAAATGTCGCAGTGGAAAACGTGAACGGAAGGGCGGCCTGGGCCCGTGTCCAGTGCCACTGTCCGACCAGCGCGCCCGCCATGACTCCCCAGGCGTAGAGCACACCCAGCACGAGGTTGATGGCCAGAGCGGAGAAAGTGACAATCCAGCCGCGTGACGTGTCCGACGTTTGCTGAGTCATAAGGCTCGCCTTTCGGTTTTGCACAGACAGATCGGATTTTTCAATCGCTTGCCGACGCGGGGAGCTTAGCAGAAGCGATGGCAGTCGGCGAGTGGATGGGCCCTGATGCGACATAATGCGACCGCCCCACTTGATTCTTTGTACGCCGCGCGCCTTTCGCCTCCCGCCAAATCGCGAACCCCAACCGGCCGCCGGCAACGGTTTCCTTCCGCGACATTATGGTTCCGTAGGAGAATGCGGATGAAATTCAACTGGCTGGCGGCTTTCTTGGTCGTGGTATTGGCAGGATCGGCCACCGCCAAACTCGTGGTTGGCGTCGAATATGGCGATGCCAGCCAGGCGATCCCCCTTCGTGATCCGGGCGCCGTCATGCGCCGGGCGGCCGAGGATTTCGCCGCGAAGGAAATCCAGGCGGCCATCAAGGGCTCCGGCGATGAGTGTCACCTCTTTCCGGTCGAACGATCGTGGCGGACCAAAACCGATCTGACCATTCGCCTGCTGATCAACGGCGAAGGCTTCCCGCCCGCGCTGGCGGCCGGGAAAGCGGCGAAACTGGCCGGGCCGCAGTCGTATTCCATCCGGCGGCTGACCGAGCCCGCGACGATCGTGGTTCTCGGCGAAGATGTCGCGGGCGTGATCTACGGCGGGCTGGAGGTCGCCGAGGCGGCCCGCGCGGGGCGCCTGCAACAACTGGCCGACAGCGATGGCAAGCCGTACATCGAGCGGCGCGGCATCAAATTCAACATCCCGCTGGATGCGCGAACGCCCAGCTATTCCGATGGCGGCGATTCGGCCCAGGCGAATATCCCCGAGATGTGGAGCGAGGCGTTCTGGACCGAGTTCCTGGATGAGATGGCCCGGCAGCGATTCAATACGCTGAGCCTGTGGAACCTGCACCCGTTCCCGTCCATGGTCCGGGTGGCCGAGTATCCCGAGGTGGCGCTGGCGGATGTGAAGCGGACCACGCAGAAATTCGACACCACGTTCAAGCTCACCGGCGTGGACATGTGGCGCAAGCCGATGGCCGATCATCTGGAGACGGTGCGCGAGATGAGCATCGAGCAGAAGATCGCCTTCTGGCGGAAGGTGATGGCCCATGCCCACGCGCGGGGCATCGAGGTGTACATCATCACCTGGAACATCTTCACCTACGGCACGGACGGCAAATACGGCATCACCTCCGCGCAGGACAACCCGACCACGATCGACTACTTCCGCAAATCCGTGCGCGACCTGATCCTGACCTACCCGGACCTCGACGGGATCGGCGTGACGGCCGGCGAGAACATGCAGGAACGCAAGGATGAGTACGCCAAGGAGAAGTGGCTCTGGAACACCTATGGCATGGGCGTGGTCGACGCCAAGAAGCAGCAACCGGCGAGGAAAGTGCGGTTCATCCATCGCTTCCACCAGGCGGGCATGAAGGAGATCCTGGATGCGTGGAAGGAGTATCCCAATACGTTTGACTTCAGTTATAAGTATTCCGTGGCGCACATGTATTCGATGGTGAACCCGCCGTTCGGCAGGAGCATGCTGGCCGAACTGCCGAAAGATAAGCGCACCTGGATGACCGTGCGCAATGACGACATCTACAGCTTCCGCTGGGGCGATCCGGTCTTCGCCCGCGCGTACGTGAAGAACCTGCCCGGCCCGGACAAGCTCGCCGGCTACTACATGGGTCCTGACGGCTACATCTGGGGCCGCGAGTTCATCAGCACCGAACCCGAAGAGCCGCGGCAACTGGTGATCAAGAAGCAGTGGTACAGCTTCATGCTCTGGGGCCGGCTGAGCTTTAACCCGGATCTGCCCGACGAGATCTTCCGCGATGCGCTCGCCCGGCGTTATCCCGAAGCCAACGCGGCCGCGCTCTACGAGGCCTCCTGCCGCGCCTCGCGGATCATCCCGCAGATCACCCGGTTCTACTGGCAGGACATCGATCTCAAGTGGTTCCCCGAGGCCTGCATCAGTCATCCCAGCTATAAAGGCTTCCACACGGTGAAGCACTTCGTCGAGGGCAAGCCGATGCCCGAGAGCGGCATTTACAGTATCGCCCAATGGGCCGATCGCGCCGCCCGCGGCGACGCCATGCAGCAGATGACTCCGTTGCAGGTGGCCGACGAACTCACCACACACGCGGCCGCCACGCTCAAGCTCATCGATGCATTCGCCGTGCCCAAAGACAAGGAACTCCGCCTGCTGCTGGGCGACCTGCGAGCCATGGCGCAGCTCGGGGACTACTACGCCGAGAAGATCCGCGGCGCTTGTGAACTGGCCATGCTCACGAAGGACGCCAAAGCATCCCATCGCGATGCCGCCATCGCCCATCTCGAAAAAGCGGTCGACAACTGGGAGAAGTACGCCAGAACGGCTACCGCCCAGTATCGCCCGCAGTTGCTTACACGCATCGGCCTGGTGGATCTAAACGCCCTGACGGAGAAGGTGAAGGCGGATGTGGAGATCGCGAAGACGTGGAAGTAATCTTATCGCAACCGGAAGAACACCAAAATCATGAACATGAAAACACCGCTGCTCAGCACGCTGATTCTGTCGATCTGTTCTGTCGCATTCTCCGTCCGGGCCGAACTCTGGGTCGACCAGTCCGCCCCGGCCGGCGGAAGCGGCTCGGCCCAGGCGCCGTTCGCCTCGATCAATCAGGCGATCAAGGCGGCCCAGCCGGGCGATACGATCACGGTGCGTCAGGGAACCTATCACGAGGCCGTGAACCTCTCCGTATCCGGCACGGCCGAGCGGCCGACAGTGCTGCGCGCCGCAGCAGGCCAGCGCGTCATTCTCTCCGGGTTTGCCCCGATCAGCGGCTGGAAACCGGCCGGCGATGGCGTCTACACGGCGACGATCGACGGAGCCATCGGCGACCTCTACGTCGGGATGAAATCGCAGCCCGTCTCGCGCTGGCCGGATCTCGATGAGCCGATGCGATATGTGAGTGCCCCCGACGCCAAGGCCGGCACGTTTCAGGACACTGCTGCTTTTCCCGATGCGCCGTTCCTGAAAGCCCTCGCCGCCGAGCCGAAGTCCGCCAAGGTGTTTCTCTACGTCGCCCTGGGCAACTACTACTCGACGATTCCCCTGGCCGGGCTCGACATCGCGGCGCACACCGTGAAGTTCGGCGAAGCCCGGGCCGCCGCCGGGATCAAAGGGAAATCCGATCGGTCGCAAGACCGATATCAACTGGCCAACCATCCCGCCCTGATCCGCAAGCCGGGGCAATGGGCGTTTGAGGCGATGGACAACAAGCAGACGCGCGTCTATTTCCGCCCGGTCGCGGAAGCCGATCTCAAGACCACGCAGTATCGCCAGTCGCCCGGCCGCGTGCTCATGATCGGCGGCCGCCAGGACATGGTGTCTTACATCCGCGTCGAGGGCCTGGAAATCTGCGGCTCTGCCAAAGCCGGGCTGGAGATCAGCCGCGCCGATCATGTCACCGTTTCCCGCTGCCTCATCCACAACAACGACGGCACGGGCATCGGGTCCCGCCGCAGCAACAACGTCGAAGTGAAGAACTGTATCTCGATGCTCAACGGCGGCGGTATCGGCATCGCCTCGGCCAACAACATTCTCGTCGAAGGCAACGAGATCGCGCTGAATATGGTCGACGGCATCGACGTGGCCGGCAACGTCACCGGCAGGCCCAACGGCGAACCGGAGACGTCCAACGTCATGCTCCGCCGCAATTACATCCATCACCACATCTTCCTGAGCCACCCGGACAATGTGCAGGCATACCGCGGCGTGAAGAACTGGATCATCGAAGACAACGTGCTGCTCTTCGGCGGCCAGGCGGTCATGACCGAGGAGGTCGATGGCGCCGCGCTCCGCAACACCGTCGCCGTCGGCACCGGCGCCGTCGCCGTGATCTTCGGCCACTCCAACTCGCATCACTGGACCATCGAGAATTGCACCGTCGGCCTGGGCGGCTGGGGCACGTTCTCGCTCACGGGCAAGGAGTACAACCTGCGAAATAACATCATCTGGAACAGCCCGTTGCCGCTCGTGGACACTCTGACCAGCGACTACAATCTGTTCTACGCCGCCCGCGACAGCCAGGCGGTGTGCCTGATGTCCAAGCCCCGCTGGCGCAGTTTCACGAGTATTGCCGAGGCGACCGAGGCATCGCATCAGGAACAGCATTCCAAGCGTGCGTTGCCAAGTTTCCGCAACGCTCCGGTTTCGCAGGCCTGCACGATGGCCGACGACAGCAACCGCGCCGATCGCCTCGTGCTGCGCCTGGCCGGCGGCGTGGAGATGGCCGACTTCCAGGTGGATGACCGCGTGGAGATCAACGGCGATGGTATCCTTCGCCGCATCACCGCGGCCGATGCGAAAGCGATTCAATTCGATCCCCCGCTGCCGCGTCGTCCGTTCCGCGATGCCCTGGTGTGGAACTGGAAGAAAGGGACCAGCACCACCCTGGACCTGCGCCCTGCCGATGGCAGCCCGGCGCTGACCGCCGGCGAAGGCGGCAAACCGGCCGGCGCGACGCTCGACATCCCCGCCTTCCAGCGCGGCGACTTCAATGGCGACGGCAAACGCGATATCCCGGAAATCCCCGAGGATCTGAAGCAGGCGATGCCGAGTCCGAACGACATCGTCATACCCCTACAGGGCGCCTGACGCGCGGCGGACTCACTAAGAGTAGGGCCGGCGTCCTCGCCGGCCTGGCTGCCGCGTCACTCGTTTACCGTTCGGAGCCAGCGGGGACGCTGGCGCTACTTGACGGCGCGCAGGGTCGCCCGGTACGACGATATCCCGGCCACCAAAGCGATCGCCAGGGAAGTACCCAGGGCAAGAAGCTGATACGCGCCGGAAAAACCCTCGACCACGTGGACCGTAACGAAACCCACCGCGATAAGCACTGCGAAGAACACCAAAGCCGCACCTATCCAGGCAGTAGCGACATGCATACGCACGCTCCTGTTGTCAGATCATACAACATATGTTTACGCATGTCCAGTTGCAGCCACATCATCATTCCCCTGCAAAACGACTGCCCGTTTGTACTCCGAACAAACACGACAGAGAATGAGCCCATCCGGCGCCCGCCCACTACTTATTCCCGTGCAGGCCCTCCTTGAACTCACGAATCGCTTCCCCCAGGGAACTCAGCATGGACGACAGTGTGTGCTCGGGCGTGCTCACGCGAAACGAAATAATCGCCGCCCCCAAGGCGATGACCATGGAGGACCCTATGGGGATATCTTCACCTCCCGGCACACAGCGATACGTGCAGATAGCCGCGCCGAAGAATATGAAGAATACCAGGCTCGCGATCATCCACGCGATTTCATCATGTTCATCACGCATCTGCACGCTCCCGATGATCAGGACCGTACCACACGGCCCCGCTTCGGTCCAACACGCCTTCGATCGCGGCGACTATGGCGGTGACGGAAGACGCGACATCCTGGAGCTTCCCGAGGTTGATTGTAGTCATTGGCGCTCCGCGGACTACACGTCCCAGTTCATCGTCGACCGGAATGAAGAAACCCGCGCCGCCAGCCCGAATCCCACCGAAAAGATCAAGGCAATCTGGCCACGCACGCCTTATGTATGGGTGCGTCAAGTGGCAAACGGGAGAATTCGTGCGTCCTTTCGGGTGGCAGAGGCCCGCGTCACGAGAGAGAGTGGATGCCCGATATCGATATGGTGGCAGCACGTGGCACGGTGGCGGGGACGCCGTTCTTGGTGTGCTGAAGCACACTCCACGCACCGTACGCACACTTCAAGTGTTTGGGAGGTTAAGCGAAGTACTTGCGCTGGAGGGTGTCGAGGAGGCCGACGAGGCCGTGGCGGAGATCGCCGGGGAGGATGGGTTCTTCGGCAGCCATGCGGGCGTCGTCGAGGAACTCGCGGATGAGCGTACGGGTCTTGTCCACGGCGCCGACCGCGATGATCTCGCGGCGGAGCTGTTCGGCGATGCCGACGGCGGCGGAATTACCGGCCGGGAGTTCTTCGAGCATGGAGTCGAAACTGCGCCGGCGGTGTTCGTCCATGGCCAGGCGGGCCCGGACCAGCGTCACCGTGCGTTTCCCCTGGAGCAGGTCGCAGCCTTCGTGGGCGGGCTGAGCGAGGTCGATGAGGTCGTTCTGAAGCTGGTAGGCCTGGCCGAGCGAGAGGGCATAGCGGGCGATGGATTGCTGGACGGACTCATCTGCGCCGGCGAGGATCGCGCCGGAAAGCATGGGGCCTTCGAAGGTATAGGCGGCCGTTTTCCAATGGTATTCGCGGAGCAGGTTCCACTCGCGGGCATCATCGAGCGGACGGTTGGCCTGGGCAATGTCCAGGGCCTGGCCAAGGCCGGTGGTGAGGGCGATGCGCGAGAAGAGGCGAAGCTGGCGGCGGTAGAGATTGGGCGGGAGGTCGGCCTCGTTGAAGGCGTGCATGGCGGCGGAGAAGAGGAGATCGCCGGCGACGACGGCGAGGTCGTGGCCGATTTTCGGGGTGACGGGGCCGGTGGTTTCGAGGTTGCGGTGGAGGCTGGGGGCGTTGCGGCGGGTTTCGGCCTCGTCGATGATGTCGTCGTGGACGAGCAGGAACGCGTGAAAGAGCTCCCAGCCACAGGCGATGGAGTAGAGGGCGTCGGGAGCGATGGCGGCCGACGGGGCGGTCTTGCGGAAGGTCCAGACGCAGAGCTGCGGGCGGATGCGCTTGCCGCCGGCGAGGACAAAAGAGCGGATGGCGTCCTGGAAGAACGCGAGATCGGATGTCCTGGGGAGTGCGGACAAGGCCGCGTCGATGGCGGCTTCAATGCGGTCGGCGTCGGCTTGGGGCAACAAAATCACTATACACACCTTCCCGTGTGCGTGGATTGTTGGCGGAAATGGGGGCAAATTCAAGTGGGTTAGTCCGTAGTCAGTAGTCCGTAGTCAGTAGCCGGGGCACCGCCTACTACTGACTACGGACCACGGACTACGGGCTAACAAGGTTTACAACCCGCCTGCGTCGGTCTATCCTCACGGACTCATGGACAGTTCCATTCTCCTGGGTTCTCTGGGAATCGCCTGTGCCGGAATGCTCGTGGCCGAGCGACTGGGCGCCAAGGTTGTCCTTTCCCTGAAGTTCAAGGGTGATATCAAGCGGGAAACGCGCTGGCTGGCGCAGTATGGGCAGGGCGCATGCACGGTGGTGGTGGCCGGGCTGCTGGTGGCGTTTGACAACCATCGGATGCGCTACGGGCTGACTCCGGCGGGGCTTTTGCTGACGGTGGTGTTCGGGACAAGTTTGATCTGCATGCTGTTCAAGCGGCTGCTGGGGCGGGTGCGGCCGAACCGGGAAAACGCCGGGCGGTTCCTGGGACCGACGCTGCGGCACGATAATTCGCGCGAGAGTTTTCCGTCGTCGCACTCGGCGGCGGCGGTGTCGATGAGCGTGGTGCTGGCCCATCTTTACCCGCAGGGGACGGTGGTGTTTGCTGGGTTGGCGATCACGTGTTCGGTTTTGCGCTATGTGATGGACGCGCATTGGCCGAGCGATGTGCTGGCCGGGGTTGGGTTGGGGTTGGCGCTGGCGCAGATCAGTTGTTTGTGGGTTACGTCGTAGGGTCCGCTTCAGCGGACGCGGCGGCGCGGGTCGTGTCCATCCGCGTCCGCTGAAGCGGACCCTACAGGACCACGGACTACTGACTTAGCAGGCAAGAATTCACATTGGGGCTCCACAATGGCCGACATACTGATATAATTGCGTGTATCTGCAGGAACGGGTGCGATATGAAATGCGATGTTTGTAGCAAGCCGGCGACCGTGCATCTGACGGAGATTCGCAATGGCAAGAAGATCGAGAAGCATCTGTGCGAGCAGTGCGCTGCCCAGCAGGAAGGCGTGGCGGTGACGAAGGGACACACGCCGATCAACGAGTTGCTGACTAATTTTGTGATGGCGCATTCGGGCATGCAGAAGGACCTGTCGGTATCTTGCGAGCATTGCGGCATTTCCTGGGCGGAGTTTCGCCAGCAGGGGTTATTCGGCTGCGAGCATGATTACGAGGTTTTCGAGAAGGATCTGACGCCGCTGCTCAAGAGCGCTCATGAGGGTGCGACGCATCACTGCGGAAAATCGCCGCTGCGGGCGGGCGGCGCGCCGGCCGCTAAACCAGTGAAGAAGATGGCGGATGTGACCCGGTTGAAGAAAGAGTTGGCGCAGGCCGTCGAGAAAGAAGATTACGAGCGCGCGGCCAAGCTGCGCGACCAAATTCGCCAGGCCGAGGAGGGCCTGGGCTGAACATTAGTTCCCCGCGGCGGGGCGCGAGGTGTGCAGACCCACAAATCCCATGAAACTTTCCGACCTGACAAACCACGCGGGTGAATGGCTCCGGGGTTCCGGACCGATGAGCGATGTGGTGATTTCCTCGCGCATCCGGCTGGCGCGCAATCTCTCGGGGTTTCCGTTTCTGTCGCGGGCATCGCGGCATCAGAAACAGACGCTGGAGCAGCGTTTGCGGGATGTGATCCTGGCGTCGAACATCGCGCCGCAACTGCTGTATGTCGACCTCGAGCAGGCGCCGGAACTGGACCGCACGCTGCTGGTCGAGCGGCACCTGATCTCCAAGCCCCACGCGTCCGCGGAGGGCGCCCGGGGCGTGGCGATCTCGGCCGACGAGACCGCGTCGATCATGATCAACGAGGAAGACCACCTGCGCATCCAGGTGCTGCGCTCGGGCCTGCAACTTGAGGAAACCTGGGAGCAGATCAACGCCATCGACGACGCCGTCGAGGCCAAGCTCGATTACGCATTCCATCCGCGGTTCGGCTATTTGACGGCCTGCCCGACGAACGTGGGCACGGGCATCCGCGTGTCGGTGATGCTGCACCTGCCGGCGCTGAAACTGACAGGCGAGATCGAGAAGGTCTTCCGGGCGGCCAAGGATCTGAAGCTGGCGGTGCGCGGGTTGTACGGCGAAGGCACCGAGGCGACGGGCGACTTCTACCAGATTTCCAACCAGACGACGCTGGGGAAGACCGAGGACGACATCATCGGCGATTTCCGGCTGCATGTGATTCCGCGGATCATCGACTACGAGATGCACGCACGCAAAGTGCTGGTGCAGGACCGGAGCATGGCGCTGGACGACAAGATCTGCCGGGCGCTGGGCCTGCTGCGCTCGGCGCGGCTGCTGGCCAGCGAAGAGACCATGTTCCTGCTGAGCCACCTGCGCATGGGCGTGAACATGGGGCGTGTGAAAGACGTGGATCTGCGGACAATCAACGAGCTTTTCCTGCTGACCCAGCCGGCGCATCTGCAAAAGCTGCAGGGACGGCGGATCGACGGCGATGTCCGCCGGGCGGCGAGAGCGGAATATGTCCGGCAGAGGTTGGGCGGGAACTGACGCCGGCGGGGCCGGCGGAAATCCGAAATCCGAAACTCGAAATTCGAATGAATGACGAAGGCCGAATGACGAATGCTACGCCCTTTTTCGCGCAATCGGCGTGAGCGTCGATTATCTGAGCCGGTGGTCGAGGCATTTGTGTCGCTGCGATTCGGCTCCGCGTTGCATAAATGCCAGGAACTGTCAATGTAGTCGTGTGATGACAGACCGGCATTCCCTTGGCAGCCGACGCTGGTAAAATAATTGGCATGGCGAATGCCCAAGTGCCACTGCTTTTCTTCGCACCCCTGCCAAACACGGATTCGCTCTCCATCGCGCAATCGCTGGTTGCCGGATCAGCGATCGCAGATGTCGCGCCGCTTGATCCCGGCCGCCTGTTGCATGTTCTCAAGGCCAAGCGAGGTTTCTCTTGCCTGCAGATCTCTCTGCCTGCGTTCGGCTTCGACGATCCCCGCGCTGAGGCGGCTCTTGAAGGAACCGCATCCGAGACACATATCGACGTGCATTTCTACGGAAACTTCGAAGCACTGGCGGAGCGAGTGTTCGGTGTTCTCGTGGCAGAGCGGCTGACCTGTTATTCCGTATGGGATAAGCAACTCATCACAAGCTGGCCAAAATGGGATGAACTGGAGATCGACAAGGGCTTTGGAGCCCGTATGGCGCGGATTGTCCAACGCGAGGAAACTAAGCTCCGAGAAACAGAACCTGATGCAGACCGACGTTCCAAGCTGCGTGACACATTCTTGCGGAGTCCGGAATTTCGAGCGCAGATGGCCAAAGAGGGGCGCCTGGAGGAACCTAATCCGGATCGCCGGAAGAAGACCTATTCAGACTATGTGAACTGCTATGCTCGCTGGACGGATGGTCATCCCTCCACGCTGGAGTTGGCAGCGGTTCGAAAGCTCAATGCCAAGTACGCGGGCATGAGCGTTGTCGAACTTCGCAGCATGATCGGAAACGCGCCACGCCTCGTGCTGCTTACTGGTGCCCACCCGCGTGAAGCGGCCATGCTGGAGAGCGCTGCCGTGCAGCACGGCCTCCGCTTGGATATCGAGCCGCCCTGAGTCGATACCGAACGCTGTGCTCATTCGGATTTGATCACTTTGACATTCATTCGTCGTTCCGACTTCGGGTTTCGTCATTCGCCGCTGCGTTGCGGCCGCGTCTGGCTTTCCGGGCCATTTCTGCTTAAATCCCTTTTCCCATGATCCAGGCCGCTCCGTCATCATCCTGTTGGACCGCCATTGGCCTGTTTTTGCTCTTTTTTGTGCCGTTCGTCCCCGCGATAAACTGGACGGAGTTCACGGGCGGGATGGAGAATTTTAACGTGGGCACGGCGCAGGAGATGGTCCGCAAGGGCAACTGGCTGCTGCCGACGCTCAACGGGGAGATCCGCACACGAAAGCCGCCGGTGGCCACGTGGATGTCGGCCGTCGGGATCAAGCTCACGGGGTCGCTGCCCTGGGGGGCACGGTTGCCCAATGTCCTGTCGACGGGGCTGCTGGCGGTGGCGACTTACTATTTTGGCCGGGAGATCAGCGGACATCGACTCGGGGTGATCTCGGCGCTGGTGGGAGGTTCGTCGTTCCTGGTGCTGCAACACGCCATTCCGGCGCAGTATGACATGCCCTTCGCGGTATGCATCACGCTGACCAATCTCTACCTGGCGAAACTGGCGCTGCGCGGATGCTGGTGGGAAGGATGCCTTGGGGCGGGATTCTGGATGGGTATGGCGTTCATGGTGAAGGGTCCAACGGCGCTGCTGATGACCATCGCGCCGTTTGTGGTGTTCCCGTTCATTCCGGGCAAGGATGATCTGGCGCCAGCGTCGGCGGAGGCTGTTCCGGTGAAGACGCGCGTGCTGGCGGTGCTGGCCGGTGGGTGCGTGCTGATCCTGGTGGTGATGCCGTGGACGATTTACGTGCTGCACGCGACATCCGGGCGGTTGCACGAGTGGTACAACGAGACCACGCTGCGGGATGAGCGCGTGACCGAGAGCCATCCGCAGTGGTGGAAATATGTGTGGGTGGTGCCGTGGTTTGCGCCGTGGGTACTCTGGTACACGGCGGGATTCCTGGGGCTGTGTTTTGAGAAATGGCGGCCGCGGCGCAGGCGCATGCTGCTGATGGTGCTGCTGGTCTGGCTGCCGGTGATCGTGATGAGCTTTTTTCCGGCGCGCCGGCCGCGATATGTGCTGCCGCTGGCGGCGCCGCTGGCGGTGCTGGCGGCGTGGCGGATCGAGCAGCATTTCGCCCGGCCGCAGGCGTGGACGAAGGCGGATCGCCTGCTGGTGTTCGGCCACGGGGCGCTGATGACGGTGCTGGCGGTCGGGTTGCCGGTGGCGGGGATGTTCTTCGTGCGGTCGGTCGAGGGCCGCCCGTGGTACGGGTACCCGCTGGGGTTCGGGGCGATTGCGGGCATGATCGTTGTGCTGATGGTCATGTGGCGGCGGCCGGGCGACTGGCGGCGGCACGTAGGCGGCAGCGTGGTGCTGATGCTGATGCTGACGGTGCTGTTCTACTGGGGGTACAAGGACTATCGCGGCGGCCGCAGTCCGGCGAAGATGCTGGCGGCGAGGTTGAAGGTGCAATACCCCAGCGCGCAGTATTATAGTTACAGCCGCAAAGGACATGAATCGCCCACTGAGTTGACGATCTATCTGAACAGCGATGTCCGCCGTTGTGCGGACCTGGCGAAGATCCGGGTGTCGAAGCGCCCGCAGATTGTGTTTCTGGGAGCCGACCATGAGCGCGTGCCCGAGCGGCCGGGCTGGCGGCTGGTCGACAAGCAGTACATTGGCAAGGCCTGGTGGCATGCCATGATCAGGGAGTAATTTGTGCGCTGGATCATCGGCGACATCCACGGAATGCTCGTTCCCCTGTCGGCGTTGGTCGAAGAGGTGCGCCGGCTGGATTCCGCGCCGCAGTTCATTTTTACGGGCGACTACATCAACCGCGGGTCGCAGAGCAAGCAGGTGATCGACCTGCTGCTGAGCCTGGGCAACGCCAGATTCCTGCGCGGCAATCACGACG
>JANYKD010000437.1 GCA_025361735.1 Phycisphaerales bacterium | reverse complement strand
ACCATAAACGCCCTCGATCAATCGGCGGCCTCCGCCGCGCAGCCGGCGCAACAGACGATCACGCAAGGCCCCGTGGCGTCGCAAATCGCCATCAAGATGCTCGGCACCAACGGTGGTGGCTATTACAACGCCAACGCGGCGGAGAAGAAGTTGTGCGAGGCCAGAGCGACCATCTGGCTGAGATACGACATGGTGGTTTCACCGCCGTAGCTTTGCCAGTTGGTGTTGGTCGTGAAACTGGCCGCGGTGTTGAATGCCAGGGCATCGCCCACCGCTCCCAGTTTCTTGGGGTTGAGCGGCAGGACGGCCTGCAGGCGGAGCATCGCATAGGTCATCAGCATCGTCGCCAGGCTGAAGATCAGCACGGCCACCGCATACTGTTTCCAGTTCTGCTCGCGCTTGGGGTCGACCCGCAGCACCTTGTAGCACAGTCGTTCCAGCCAGCCGAGGACCGGCGAGAGGAATGGCTTGCGCGCGGTGCGATCGGGATCGAGCACCTGCACCAGGTAGATGCCCAGCGGCTTGGTAATGGCCGCCAGGACTGCCACGAAGAAGAGAAGTTGTATCCAACCGGAAGCATTCATAGGAACCTCACTAACACTGACCAATCCGAAGAGCGTCAATCTGTCCACCGAATCTCCGCATCAGAAGTTTTCCGGCCGAATCATGGTCCAGAACAGGTAAACCAGCAGTCCAACTGCAACGACGCCAACAATGATGTTTTCCATGGCTCACAGCTTTCCACACGCATAGGTGTAAAGGATGCCGATGACAAAGAAGGCGACGGTAGCTCCGACAAAAATCAGGTCTGGCATAATCAGTTCCTTTCAGAACTTCGCGCGGCCGAAACCGGCCGGATGAGTCTCTGCGGAGTCCTTAAGCACGACACGTGCCGCAGCTCGGGCGAATCACAAATGCTTGTTGAGAAAAACGTTATGGCTTTCTTGTTGTGGGATAAGGCCGTTGTCCTGTTGCACGCCTGCAAGGCGCCACATGGCGCGTATTGCACAATTGCAATGCCGTGTGTGAATGAGCCGACCGGGGCCATCGTGCCCACGGGAGCCACGTAGTGCCTCACACTTTCGCGACGGGCATCTGGGCGAACCAGATGTCGATCTCGTCTCCCAGGGCCACGGCCTGCGTGCTGCGGCCGAAGGTTTCCAACTCGTAAATCCGCCGCATGTTCAACTGGGCCGGCTCGTACATGCTGTCGGCGGTGATCGCTTTGCCGTAGCACTTGCGGGCCAGCCCCCACTTTTGCTGCGCCTCGTAGAGAATGCCCAGCAGGTTGAAATACGGGGCCGTGTTCAATTCCTTCAGATCCGCAGCCTTCATCAGCAGCAACTCGGCGGTCGTGTAGTCGGCCAGCCGCAGGGCTTTGCGCACGCGGTCCAGCACGGCCGCGTATCCGCCGTCCAGTTGTGATTCGTCGATGGACGGATGTGCCAGCGGCTCGGTCAGGGCACCGGCGACGGCGGCTCGTAATTCCTCGGGCGTGATCGGCTTCTCCAGGAAGTCGATCGCGCCCAGCCGTGTCGCCTTCACCGCGGTGGGGATCGACCCGAAAGCCGTGAGCACGATCACGCGGGGCTTTTCGGCATGAGGCCAGTCTTGCAGCGCCGTGAGGACGGCCATGCCATCCATCAGCGGCATGCTCAGGTCCAGGACCATCACGCTTACCTGGCTCATTCGCAGCTTCTCAAGGGCCTCTCGCCCGTTGGCAGCTTCGTCAACCTGGTAATACTGAGGCTCCAGCGCCGTGCGAAGCATCAGGCGGATGTTGCTCTCGTCATCGACAATCAATATGCGCGACTTGGTCATGGTTATTCTCCGGGCCGCAGATTGCGTGCTTCCACACGAATCCTCATTCGCATACCACATGCCACAGTCCAGAGGTTTTGCAAATGCTTACGGGTTAACAGGTTATGGTCCAGGTGGAACGGGATGTTGTCGCTCCGCCGTTGCAGGCCCGCAAGGCATCAGCGGGTGCGCATTGCACAGTTGCAATGGTCGGATGATTGCGTTGCGATGCGGAAATCCACAATGAGAAGCGTTTCATTCGCTCATGTTGCGCCTGGTGTTTGCGATTTCCGTGGGCGTGAATTCGTCGTGTTCAGCCGCGTAGGGGCGGCAGATATTAGCCGATGGGGCAAGCCACGGGGCAGAGAAGCATCTCGAGTTGCTGAGCGCCGATGACAGCGAAAGAAGGGTTCTTTTGCCTCTGCGGCGCTGCAGGTTGTTTGTTTGCTTCTCTCACCCACGGCTTTCGCCGTGGGGAAATATCTACCGCCCCTACGGGGCTGAATTTACACGGGTCGTGTCGTACTGGCGCTGTTATCGCCGAACGCGACGGTGCAACTGGTCCAGCCGGTCACGCACAACTCCTCCAGGCGGGCCAGGTTTTCCATGTTGCGATCGTCGTCAGCGATGAGGATGCGCGTTTCAATAGCCATAAATGCCTTCGCACGGCCGCGACTGGCGGTCAACTCCGACCGCTCGACTTCAGAAGGCGGGCCAGGACGAACTGGGTCTCATCACCGAGGGCGATGGGCTCCTTGCTCGCGCCGAAGGTATACAACTCGTAGATGCGGCGCATGTTCTGCTGCGCCGGCTCGTACTCGCGATTGGTCTTGATCGCCTTGCCGTAGAACTTGCGGGCCAGCCGCCAACGGCGGCTCGCTTCGTAGTAGACGCCGACCAGATTGAAGTATGTCTCATCCTCATGCCCGAGATCCTCGGCTTTCATGAGCAGCGTCTCGGCAAGCGGCAGATTACCCTTTCGCAGTGCCTCGCGTGCACTGTTCAGTGCGGCCGCGTAGCCGCCCGTCGACGTATCTGCAGGCGTTGCCGCCTGCAGCTCCGGAGTCGGTTCCTCCAGAACCGCTTTCACAGATTCCCGGATTTCGTCCGGAGAGGCCGGTTTCTCGATGAAATCCATGGCGCCCAGGCGCGTCGCCTGGACTGCCGCGGGGATCGAACCGTATGCGGTCAGGACGATGATCCGCGGCTTGTCTCCGCGGCGCAGCGCCTGCAGTTCGCGCAAAGCGCCCATGCCGTCCAGCACGGGCATTGACAGGTCCAGGATCATCACGTCCGGCATTTCCCGTTCGATGGCCTCAAGGGCTTCGCGGCCATTACCCGCTTCGCGGATCGTGTAGCCTTCGGACTTCAGCGACGTCCGAAGCATCAGCCGGATGTTCGCCTCGTCATCCACCAGAAGAATATCAATTGGCTTGTTCATGGGTGACCTCCTGCCCGCTCAGCCGGACATCGTCCGCGCGTCCAAGTGTGAAACTGAATGTGCTGCCTTTGCCTTCCTGGCTTTCCACGGCGATTCGGCCGCCGTGAGCCTTGACGACTTCCTGGGCGATGGCCAGTCCCAGACCCGCGCCTTTGACGGGCTGGCCGGGCACGCGGAAGAATCGCTCGAAGATCCTCGCCTGATACACCTGGGGGATGCCGGCGCCGGTGTCCTGGATGCAGAATCGAACGTGGTCGTCCTCGGCCGTCGCACCGACGCGCACCTGTCCGCCCGGCGGCGTGTATTTCAGGGCATTGGTCAACAGATTCGAGAAGACATGCTGGATTCGCTGGCGGTCGGCCAGCACCGGAGGCGTGTCGTCGGGTACATCCACCGACAACGTGACGCCACGATCGTTGAAAGCGGCCATCATCGGCTCGGTGGAATCGGATATCAGTTGCGCAGCGCTTTCGGATTTCAGGTCCAGCAGATCTTTCCCGGCTTCAATCCGGCTCATGTCGAGCAGGTTCTCCACGATACGGTTGAGCCGCTCGCTGTCCTCCCGGACGGCCGAGAGGATCTCATTCTGTTCCGGCGTCAGCGCACCCAATCTTTCTTCAAGAATCAGGTGAACGCCCATGCGGATGCTGGTCAGCGGGGTCTTCAATTCGTGCGAGACGACCGACAGCATCCCGCTCTTCATCTCGTCCAGCCGGCGCAGGTGGGTCACATCCGCCAGCACGATGGTCACTCCCAGAAGCTGCCGCTCGTCGTCGAGAATGGGAACGGCATGCGGCAGGAAGAACCGCTCGCCACCGCTTTCGTCCAGCACCTGGATCGCCAGTTCGTAGCCGCGCGACTCGATCGGGCGCAGGTGCTGAAGTGTCTCCTGGTACAGGCGGTTCAACCAATCCGCGTGCAACTCCGAGACGTGGGCGTCCTGGCGCAGGCCGAAAAGCCGCTCAGCGGCGGTGTTGGCCATCTCGACCTTGCCGTCCGGGCTGAGAATGGCCACGGCATCCGGCAGGCTGTTGATCGCGTTGCGCGTTGTCTCCTGCGTTCGCACGAGCTTCGCCCGGTTGGTCCGGCGGTATTCACGTAACTTGGCGGCCATCGAATTGAACGCCTCGGCCAATTGACGCAATTCGTCATGCGACTTCACTTGCACCACGAGATCCAGGTTTCCCTGCTCGATCTCGCGAGCCGAGTATGTCAGCATCCGTAGCGGCTGCAGGATGGACCGGCCCATCACCGCGATGAAGATCACCGCCAGGATTGCGCCGGCGCCGGCCAGGCCGATCATCAGACGGGTGGTCTTGTCGGCCATGGCCTTGGCACGCCCGTCAAGCGGCTTCATATTGTCCACATTCAGCTTGATGATGGCGTGCGCGCCGGATTTCACCTTGGGAACCAGCGTCAGCAAACGCGCATAAGCCTCGGTACGGGCCTGGGGCTCGGTTCGCGAATCCAGAAGCCGCGCGTGCGTGGCCTTGTATCCATTCGGCCCGCGCCAAAGGTCGGTCAACTCCTGTGCCAGACGCCCTTCGCCGGGCAGCGTGACGTTGTGATTCTCATCGTCCAGGTTCTTCTCGAAATCGGCGATTGCTTCGGCCGAGCCGGATCTCGCGACCTCGACCTCGCCTGCGGTTGGTGTCCCATTGGCCCCGGCGAGCACCTTGTCGGCATCGACCACGCGTTCGAAGGCCTCGAGCATGTTCTGCCCGTACACAACGCTGCGCCAGTTCTCGTAGAGAAAGCGATCCAGTGCATTGCGGTGTTGCCGGAGCACGGCAGTACCCAGCCCGCTGACCACGATGAGGATCAACAGCAACCCGCCGAAACCGAGGACCAGTTTTTGACGCAGGCCGAACATTGTAAATCCTCCTCATGCACGGGGCGTGCCGCGATCAAGGGAATCATAAAGCATGTCGAATGCAATACTTACGCGTCCGGCAGGCTGAGTGGTAGCGGGCGGATATTGCAGCGCTGCAACCGCGAACGGCGGAGTGATTGCAGAAATGCAATGGCGTTTGCACGTCAGATCCCGTGCTTCTTCCGCTTTCGCCACAGGGTGGCCGCGTCGACGCCCAGCACTTGCGCGGCCTCGTCCATGGTTTTTGACGCGGCGATCACGCGCCGGATGTGTACCGCTTCGATCTGGTCGAAGGGCACAGGATCTCCGAGCTTGGGCTCGCCATTCCTGGGCGGGCCGAAATTGACCGGAAGATGTTCAAGTCCGATCTGCTCGCCGCGGCAGAGGATTGTCGCCCGCTCGATCACATTGCGTAATTCACGCAGATTCCCCGGCCATGAGTAGCTCTTGAGCGCGGCCGCCGCCTCCGCGGTAAATCCCTCGATCGGGCGGCGGGCGAATCGGGTCAGCATGCGCTGGGCGATCGGCGCGATGTCCTCCTGCCGTTCCCGCAGCGGTGGCAGCTCGATCTGAATGACGTTGATGCGGTAGAGCAGATCTTCGCGAAACCGCCCGGCCCGGACGGCCTCGCCGAGATCGACGTTTGTCGCGGTGATCATCCGCACGTCGGCACGCCGGGTCAGGGATTCGCCGACGCGCTCGTATTCCCGATCCTGCACAAATCGCAGCAGCTTGGGTTGCAGACGCAGGGGCAGATCGCCGATCTCGTCCAGAAAGAGCGTGCCACCTTCGCTGGAGGCGATCCGGCCGGGATTGTCGCGTATCGCACCTGTGAAGGCGCCCTTCGCATGGCCGAAGAGCTCGCTTTCCAGCAGCTCCGGCGACAACGCGGGACAGGAGACCGTTGCAAAGGGCTTCTCGGCGCGGTCGCTCCAGGAGTGGACCGCCTTGGCCAGGACTCCCTTGCCGGTACCGCTCTCGCCACGCAACAGCAGCGTGGCGTCACTTGGCGCGACTTGCCGAGCCAGATCCACCGCTTGACGCATGCGTGGGCTCGCCGATTCGAAAGTCACCTCCGCGTTGTTCTCGCCAAGGGTCTCCTGAAGGCCGGCCACGCGCATTTCCAACGCTCGCAGTCGCGCGACGCGCTCCACCACCATACGCACCTGTGCCGGCGTAAAGGGTTTGGGCAGATAGTCGGTTGCCCCTCGTTTCATCGCTTCGACGGCCGTATCGACTGATGCGTAAGCGGTGATGACGACGACCTTGGTCCAGGGGCTGTCTGCAACGATCCGGGGAATCACATCGAGCCCGGTTTCCGTGCCCAGTCTCAGGTCGACAAACGCCAGGTCGAAAGCTTGGCGCGACACCTGTGCGACGGCATCGCTCGCCGTGTTGGCGGTCGTAACCCGATGCCCGTCGGTGGTCAGACTGATGGAGAGCATCTTGCGGATGTTCGGCTCATCGTCGACGACGAGGATTGTCAATGCGGGATTGCCCGAGTCGGTTTCCATAATGAGGAGCCCATGCAACGCAATCCATTCTCAACCTGGCCCACAGAGAGTCAAGCGAGCGGCCATTACTCCAGCGGACAGAGGATATCCATGTCCGGCCCGAGGACGGCGATCCCGCGGCGGATCATTGATCGTCGTCGAGCGCCTTCACGGTTGCGCGCTTGGCGAGGTTGTGGAAATAGAGATACAAGCGGGCGGCGTCGATGCCGTGGCAGGCGGCACAGACTTGCCGATCCACATTCGGCCGCAGCACGGTCTTGGCGCTGCTGACTTCCGCGCGGTCGAGCGCGGCGATGGTCGAACCGGGGACATCCCCGCCGTGCGGGAGATGGCAGGTGGCGCAGGTGATCTGGCTGATCTTGCCGAACTGATCGACGAGCTGGGCCGGTCGAGTTGTGGCGGTCTTGATGTCCTTGATGTTGGTTTCCGGGTGGCTGTAAACGGCCGGGACTTTGGCGCCGCCGTCCTTGCTGTGACAGCCCAGGCAGAGCCGCTCGGGCTCGTTGGCGGCTTTGGCAAAGGTCTTGGTGGCCCAGAGAGCCTTGCGCTCCATGCCTGCGGAGGCGTGGACGCGATGGCACGGGGCACAGGCGGTCTGCTGGGTGATCTGGGCACTCAACTCCTGGCGGCTGTGCGCGGACATCTCGATGTGCGCGGCCTCTTCGTGGCACCTGGCACAGATCTCCGTGGCCGACTGGCCCGCGGGGATGCGCAGCAATGACGCGACCTTGGGCGCTGCATGAGGATCGTGGCAAGTGCCGCAGGTCATGTTCGCGGGAGTTCCGGCCGCGAGCGGCAGATCGTGCTTTCGCCTGGCGACATCGCTGCTCGCAGGAATTGCCTGTGGGTGCAGCATGAGCCCCTGGCGATCGGCGCGGGCGGCACTGGACCACGCCTGATCCGCGTGACAGCCGACGCAGGCACCGTCTGTTGCGATCTGTCCGGTCGCGAGTGCGATTGTCCAGAGCTGCCGGGCGGCGTCGTTGCCGTGGGCGCGATGGCAACTCAGACAGAGGTCGTTGCTGCGGGTCGCCTGGGCGGGGAACGGTTTCTTACTGGTTTTGAGGTCGTGCGCGCCGCCGGCCATGGAAGCCTGCGCGGGATGGCACTGCGAGCACAACTGGGTCGGCGTTGTCGAGCGAAGGAGCCACTTGGATTGTTTCTGTCCGACGTGGACATCGTGGCACGATGAACAGGCAACAGCGCCATCGGTGGCCGGCTGGAGCCCGGCATCGAACAACGGCAGGGTAAGGCCGGCGATGGGTTTCTTCAGTTTGGCGTCGGGCCCGGAAACGTGGTTGAATTTGGCGAGTGATTTCTCGTGGGCCATGCCGGTGGGCGAGTGGCACTGGACGCAGGCGTCGTCCATGGTCTTCAGCGGCTGGTTCGTCGCGGCGAGCATCATCGGGCCTTTGGCCTCGTGGACGGAGTGGCAGAATCCGCAGCGGCCGGCCTGCGCGGGCGTGTTGCCCGAGGCGTTCTTGAACTGGTTCTTGCCCGTGAAATCGTGCGGTTTGGTCAGCGACTGCGCAAGCTCGGGGTGGCATGTCGCGCAAATCTGCTCGCTGGAAACCCGAAGGAAGCGAGGATGTTTGGTGTCGTGTGGATCGTGGCATGAAAGGCAGGCGAGAGTCCGCTTCGCGGGGTCCGTTGCAGAGGTTTCGAGCGGCAGCGTGGCGCTCTGGGGAATGCGGTCCTGGCGAAGCTCGACGGGGTGGAATAGTTTGGCTCCGTGAGTGGCCGCGACCTGGCCCTGCGAGTGGCAGGTGGTGCAGACACCCTGAGGATCGGTCGGACCGGGCGTGAGCTTGCGGCGATAGGAGTGAAACGTGTGGCAGGCGGCACACGAGCCGGATTGTTCGAGGGATTCGGAGAGGATGTTCAGCTCTTTGGGCGCGGACTTGCGGAGATCGTGATTGCTGCCGAGCATCGGCTTGAGATCTTCATGGCAGCGCAGACAGAGGGCGCTGCCGCGCAGCGTATCGGCGAGCATTGCCTTGCCGGCCTGGCCATCGTGCATCTTGTGGCAGGAGAGGCAGACGAGCGTATTGCCGGCGCCGAGGACGGTGCCCATGTCCTTGATGGCTTTCAGTTGCGCGGGTTTGCGGATGGGCAGATTGGCCGGGTGACTGTGGGCGGGATTCTTGTCCCACATGGCGGGGCGCATGTCCGCATGGCAGGTGAGGCAGAGTTCGCTGGCGCTGGTCGCCATCAGCAGGAGTTTGTCGTCGCGGGTGCCGTGGGCGCCGTGGCACGACTGGCACAAGACGAGGTCGCGCTGCGGGCCGGAATGCGCGCCGGCGGAGGCGAGCGTGGCCGGGAATGCGGACTTCATTTTGGCCAATGGGTGCGAGCCCGTCTCCGGGCCGTGGCTCTTGTCGGCGTGGCAGGTCTTGCACATCTGGTCCTGTTCGTTGCGCATGCGCAGGAAGATGGCATCCTTGGGCGACTCGGTGAATCCGGCCACATGGGCGGTGTGGCAGGTGCGGCAGGCGAGCTTTCCGTTGTCCAGCGGGAACTCGGCCGGGACTTTCATGCCGGCGGATGGGACGATGCCGGTGCGGTGGCCGTGTTCGAGCCAGACGACGCGGCGGGAATCGGCGACGGAGCCGTCATGGCAGCCAAGGCAGGTGTCCGATTCAGCGACGACGGCTTTTCCGGGCGGCTCCATCAGGCGAATTCCGGCTAGCTCTTTGAAGCTGTCCATCCATTCCATGTGGCAGGCGGCGCAGTTGGCGCCGGTGTTCAGTGGCGTGTTTCCAAGCTGGGCGCTCGCTGGGCGGGAGCAGAGCAGTAGGATGAGAACGAACAGGAGTTGAGGGGCTCGGGCAGAAATCCGGGCCAGTCGCAATGGTCGGGCGACAGGAACGCGGTTGAAGGGCGTGACGTTGTTTTCGGGCGGTAAGGATTTGTCGGTGTACCGACAGCATGGGCGAGACGCCTCAAGTTTAGCCACATCTTTTGCCTCGTATCAGTCTGGCCCCATCTACCATCCGTTGTAATTCCATCCAGCCGCGCCACAACACCAGCCACCCGGGTGGCCGATCCCCTCGTCGG
>JANYKD010000486.1 GCA_025361735.1 Phycisphaerales bacterium | reverse complement strand
CTGCTCGCGCAGCCGCTTCAGCACGCCCTCGGTCTCGGCCAGATCAATGCCGGCCATGCCGATCCCCAGAATTCGCGCCTTCGGTTGCCGGCCACGGACCACACCGGCCGTGCGCATAAGGAAATCCGCGTACGCCTCGGCGCTGTTCGCCTTGCGCAGGTTGGGTTCGTTCCAGATTTCCCACTCGCGAACCTGCGTCTGGTATCGCTCGACGAACGCCGCCACGAAGCGATCCCACCCGGCCAAGGCCTCGGCCGATCTCGGCAACCCGCCACCCAGACCCGTTCCACCTCCATCGGGGTAGATTGGGTTGCCATAACTCAGGCAAACCCAGGGCTCAACTCCCTGCTCGACCATGTCGGGAATGATCTCATCTAGCCACGCCCATTCATATTGGCCCGGCCGCCTCTCTGTCTTGGCCCAACCGGCCTGGATACGAGCCTTCTTAACACCCAGCGGCCCGAGATACTGTTTCCAGTTGGCGTAGACCGTAAAATCGCGATCCATTGTCTCCGCGCCAACCGACCAGTTGGAACCGGCGATATCCCGCGCATGCCGCGGCCGGATCTTGCCAATCTCCGCGGGTGCTTCCTCCGCAATACCCGCATACGTCGCCAACACGCCTGCAATCGCCGCCGACAAAACGAATCGCCGTGTCATTGGAGTCTCCAGAAGTCGTTTGTGTGCCATGTCTTATGGGCTATAACCTGTATTTGCCAGCGGGCAACACGACATGCCGTAGACACCCCGTGTTGCCCGCCAAAACCAACTGGGAAGTTGTGCCGTCTTCCCTATTTCTCCGCCGCCACCTGCAACGCCGCCATTTGCTGGTTCGTACGGTAGAGCAGGATTCCGTCCGTGTACGCCGGGAATCCCCATGCTTTGCCCACGAGCGGCTGGCAGCGCGAGATTTCCTTGTACCCTGCGGGGCTGGGCTCAACCAGCACGAGCTGGCCCTGGTCACCCTGGACCACCAGCTTGCCATCCACCAGAATCACCTGGCCCTGTCCGAATCCCGGCTGTGACCAGACTTCTTTCCCAGTCGCCAGTTCGATGCACTTCAGCGGCTCGGTCTTGTGTTCCTTAAATCCGAACAGCCCGTAAAGGTGCCCATCGATCAGCACCGGCGTTGACCAGTGGTTGATCGTCTTCCCCGGCGTGCGCCAGATCTCAGTCGCCGAGAATTTGTCGCCCGTCTTGCTGATCTTGCACGCGCCTCCGCCCACGCCGTAGCCGGCCGAGCAGTAGACGATGTCCCCGCTGACCACGGGCGACGCGGCCGTCGACACACTGAACGGGAACTTGTACTGCCACAGCCGCTCACCGGTCTTGGGTTCCAGCGCCACCAGCCCGGACTGCATGAAGAAGATCGCCTGTCGCACGCCTTGGATGGTCGCCGGCAGGGGGGTGGCGTGGGTGATTTTGTCGTCGCCGTTCTTCCAGGCCACCTTGCCCGTGGCCTTGTCGAACGCCATGAAAGCCTGGCCCGCGCCGCCGCCGGCCACGATGACCAGATCGCCTTCCACGACCGGCGATGACGCCGATCCCCATTCCTTGATCCCGCCCGTCTTGGTCTGCCCGGAAAACTCGGCCGCCAGGTCGTGTAGCCAAACCACTTTGCCGTCGGCCGCGTTGAAGCAGGCGAGCTTGAGCCATGTCCCCAGGGCGTAGACCTTGTCGCCATCAATAACCGGCGTGGATCGCGGGCCGTTGCCGTTGCCGTCGACGATGGACTTGCCGAACTTGGCCGACCAGAGTTCCTTGCCGGTCTTGAGGTCGATGGAGTAACAGGCATCCTGCCCATCGGCATCGGCCAGATACCAGGCTTTTCCGCCTTTGACCGCGAACGATCCAAAGCCTGCGCCGACGGGGTTCTTCCACAGCACTTTCGGCCCGCCCGCGGGCCACGGCGACGGCATTTTCTCCGCCGTGATTCCATCCGACGTCGGCCCACGATATTGCGGCCAATCCGCACAGGCAAACAGGGGCAGAGCGCCGGTCACGAGACTCGCGAATAACAACTTCGATTTCACTTGCAGACTCCTGATGTTCAAGATAAGTTTTGGCCGAACACCGGCCCGGCCGGACAACACTGCCGGCACGCATGATGTACCACCGGACCGCCCCGTGGTTGCGACCGCGATTTCGCCCGACCTTGATTAGTCGTCTCGGACCCCGCAGCCTCTCACGACCCCCACGTTCCATCGCTCCTGCGGCGTGGTCGGTTCACCAACCAGGTCCCCCGCACATCGAACTCCGCATCCAGTGGCAACGCTTACGTCCAGTGGCAACTGATCGCTCCCCGCTAAACTCTTGGACTCTTGAACTCTTGAACTCTTGAACCCTGGAACCCTTAATCCTTCCCCCCAAAGTTCAGCGTAAACGTCCCATGTGGCGGCCGGTCCACACCCGCACCTTCCCAGGCATACGCCTGCACGATGTGGCTGGTGTAGGGTGTAGGGGACGAGAACGACGCATTTGCGGGGGGTGCGTAGGGGATGTTGGTTGTGGCATAGACTTCATCTAATAGCTTAACTACCTACGTTCAATATTGACTCCCGTCCCCTTTGCATTGTCCCCCGTTGAATTGTCAACCAGTGGCGAGACGCCGCTGCCACCGTCTTGCGGATGCACCCGGCCGGGCGGGAGTACCCATAATTTCCTTGACATGCGGTGGGGTGGTCTGCACGATCTACGGAGTCTCGGTTTCGGCATTACCGAGCCGGCTCGTTGATTTGCCGGGCTGGGATGAATCTGTCGTGATGGTCTGGAGGAGCGGCCCATGTTTTCCCGGCTGATGGTGCATTGTTGTTCCACGCGGTGTCTGTTCATAGAACATCTGTCATCACGAGTGTTGCTCAGCGTGGATGCGATTCTGGATCCGACGGTTCCGGCTTCAACACCTGAGCAAGCGGGTCTCGTCGATGTGCAGGCTGGTGGACCTGACTCCCTGGCGACTGATTTCTACGGCCAGGAAGTATCGGTCCTGAAGATGTTTGGAGATACACAGTGGGGCGAAGTCACGCCGGGTAAGGTGACGGGCGATCGCGGTTACCAGGTTACCGGCGTTGTAGTTGATCGAAGCCTCCAACCCAATGCGATCTATGTGGTGGATCGTGGGAACAGCCGTATTCTTGGCTTCCGCAGCTTCGAAAGTCCCGACGCCGACCTGGTTTTCGGCCAGCCCGACAAATTCTCCGGCGCACCCAACGGGGATGCGAACCTCGGAATCTACGCCAAGCCAAGCAGCGCTTCGCTTGCGTTGCTGGCGACGCCGTCGGGCACAAATCTGGCGGAACAGTGGTTGAAGCTCAACATCGACGTCGACGCCGAAGGCAACCTCTATGTCCCCGACGCTTACAACAATCGCGTGCTGGTCTACTATGCGCCCTTCAGCCCCGACAAGACCGGTGGGAAAGGCGACACGGTTGCGGACTTAGTGATTGGGCAGAACGACTTCACATCCAATGGCGTCAACCGGGGCAATGGATATTCGACGCGTGACGCTCGATCACTCTCCATCGGGTTGGGGTATCTCGACGGCGGCAGTTCCCGCGGCGTCTCTGTGGATGCCGCGGGGAATGTCTGGGTGGCCGATACCTACAACTCGCGGGTACTGCGATTTCCAAAGGGGCAGACGACGGCCGATCTTGTGCTTGGCCAAAAGGGCTTCACGTCCAATGCCCCACTGGTTGGCGACATGAACGCGGCCCCGCTGGACCGCATGTATGCGCCGACACTGGCGCGCGTTGATCCGGAGACGGGGGATCTGTACGTGATCGACGAGTACCCTGCGGATTTTCCGGCGCGCATCATGGTCTTCTCCGCGCCATTCAATAACGGCATGGCCGCCTCCCGGCTCTTTACGGTCAAACAGCCCCTGGCGGGAGACTACGCCCAGGGCTACCGGATGAACTACGCGACCGGCCTGGTTTTCAACCCGGTTAAGACGGATGACTGGATTGACCCTGCCACACAGACGGCCCGATACCGGGATGGTTACGTCTGGATCACGGCGGGCCATGGCGATGGCCGGGTAATGCTGCTCGATCGCGACGGCAATATTCTGTTGGCGGTGGACGCTCCGGATACCACAACGTATGGCTCCCAGTGGGGTTTGTATCACCAACCCGACAAGCCTTACTACGTGGGCTGGCCGGGCGGGATGATTGGGTTTGACGACCAGAACAATATCTATCTGGCCGACGGGTACTGGCAGCGGGTGGGTCGGTTTGCGCTTCCATACCGTCCTCAGAGGTCGGCCACGGATGCCTATCTGCCCAACTCCAACGGCGGGCTGCTCGGACCCATGGGAAGCAACAGCGTTGGTCCAGCGCAGATGGCCGCGGACAATGTCGGCGTGGTGGCCTTCGGGGACCAGTTGATTGTCCACGATAACCAGCGGTATCTGGTCTGGAACGACTATCTGTCCAAGCCCGGCGGAGCTCCTGCCGACCTGTTCATCGGACAGAGCGATGGCGATTCCCTGGATCAGCGCAACCACATCCTGGGTCGGTCCATGCATGCCGTGGACGATCTGAATCGCATGTGGGCGACGGGGGAGCATGGCAAACTGATGGTTTATCAGTTGCCGATGACCAGCGGCGAGTTGCCTCTGCGCGAGCTGGTGCCGTTCTACTGGGCGGATGATCCGGAGACCGAAGTTTCCTACTTCTGCGGCCAGGCGGTGGCATTCGAACCGGCGACGGGGCATTTGTGGGTGGCGGATGGATCTCGACTTCTTCGCGTCCGCCTGCCTGACGACATCAATGGAAAGTTGCTCGTGGATGCGGTGATCGGGCAGACTGACAAAACCTCCAATCTGCCCAATCGGGGCATGGATCATCCGGATGCCGCCAGTTTCGAGACTATCAGCGACATCAAGTTCGACCCGAGCGGGAACATGTTCGTGGTCGACAACCATTATGAGGGAGGAGTCAATGCCCGGGTGATCGCCTTCATGGCCGCGGACATGATTGCGATCGACACCATGTTCCCGGCCATCCAGGCGAAAAAGGTGTATGTGTCCGACCGGCTGGACCAGACGGTCTGGCAACGGACTCTCTCCTGGCAGGAACAACCGTTCTCTCCAGTCTCGATCGCTTTCAATTCGCGGGGCGAGATGGTCATCGGCAACGATGGATACTATCGTGACGCCCGCGCCCGCAACGTCAGTCAACTGTTTCTCTACCGCAATCCGCTGAGCGATCCGACGCCGGACGCGACCATCAAGGTGCCGATGGGGGCGCCGGGAGAAATGACTTTCGACGCCAACAACGACCTGATCGTGCAGGACCACACCTACAACCGGGTCTGGGTCATCAACTACGACCGGGATCCCTCCTGGCTCACTCCCATCGGGGATGGGCTCTACGGCACTTACTGGCCTTCCGTTGATTTCTCGGGCACCCCGGTAACCCAGATCGATCGCCAACTGTATATCGGCAGCGCGAGTCCGTGGCCGGTGACCGGCAGCACCGATGTGTCGATCCGCTGGACGGGGAAGATCGTTCCGCGTTACAGCGAGACCTACACGTTCCTGATCGAGCACGATGACGGGGCTCGCCTGTGGATCAACAACCAACTGGTTGTGGACGGCTGGAGCAACGCGGAGTGGACCTATGGCAGCATCGCTCTGCAGGCGGGAGTCGCGTACGACCTCAAGGCCGAACTGCGCAGTTGGAATGGCGGCTATTTCGTCCTGCATTGGGAGAGCCCCAGCCAGGTTTCGGAAGTGGTTCCGCAAACCAGGCTGTTCAGCGGCAAGGCCAGGCCGCTCTTTGGGCTTCTGGGGGATCTGAACGGCGATGGCGTTGTCGATGCCGCGGATCGGGCGATCATGCAGAGCGGCGAGGCTGCCCAGGCGAGCCGAGCCGTCTACTACGGAGACGGCGACCTCAATGAAGATCAGGTGATCAACGCACAGGACTACGCGCTGATCGACGCCGCCATCACGGCCGGGCAAGCCCCGCACTTGTCGATCTCGGATGTCACGCAGACCGAGGGCAGTGGCGGCACAGCGTACTTCGACTTCACGGTTAGCGCGTCGCGTGCCATCAATCAGCCCATCATCGTCAATTACGCGACCGCGCCGTCGACGGCGAGCGAGTACGCGGATTTTACGCCGGCCAGCGGACTGTTAACACTGCCGGCCAATCAGATCTCCGCGGTCATCCGCGTGGCGGTGGCTGGCGATCTGCTGGCCGAGGACAACGAGTCGTTCTTCGTTGACTTGTCCAACGCGTCGGGGGCCTGGCTCAAACAGGCCACTGGCGTGGGCACGATCATTGACGATGACACGCCCCCGCAACCGGTTGTCTCGGCCGCATCGCTCACCATGCCCGAGGGGCAGAGCCGGCAGATCACCGTTCGCCTTTCGGCACAGCCGAGTTCCGATGTCGCCGTAGATATTGTGCGAACGTCGGGAGATGCCAGCCTCTCGGCATCGATCCCGTCGATTCTCTTCACGCCACTCGATTGGGATGTGCCCAGAACCGTGCTCATCAGTGCAGCCCACGATTATGATACGACTGATGCCCAGACGACGTTCAATATCCTGGTGACGGCACCGAAACTTCCTGGGACAGCACCCGTGACGCTCACGGCAACGGCGATCGATGATGGGCGGGCTTACGCCAGAGGCAACGGGCTGGCGGCGACCTATTTCGACAACAGTGATTTCACCGGGACGGCGGTCAGCCGAGTGGATCCCATTGTTGACTTCTCGTGGTATTCCTTCGGTCCAGATCCGGCGATTGCCAACGATGCGTTTTCAGCCCGCTGGACGGGTTGGATCGTGCCCAAGTACAGCGAAACCTATACGTTCTACGCAAAGAATAACGATGGCGTGCGGCTTTGGGTCAATGGCGACCCGTTGATCGACAACTGGCAGACTCGCGGTTTCGGGGATAGCGCGGGAACGATCACGCTGATAGCCGGGCAGGCGTATGCCATCCGGATGGAGTATTTCAATCAGTCCGGTTCCGCTCTGGTGACGCTCGAGTGGACAAGCGCCAGCCAGAAACGAGAGGTTATTCCGCAGTCTCGGTTGTATGAAGTCAATCCTCTCTCCGCGCCCATGCTTTCCATCGCCGATGCCAGCGTGATGGAATCGAACAGCGGAACGGTGGACGCAATCTTCATGGTGACGCTTACGGAGCCCAGTTCACAGACGGTCACGGTACACTACAGCACGAGCGATGGAACGGCGCAAGCCGGATTCGACTACGTGGCGACGAGCGGCGATCTGATGTTCTTGCCGGGGGAGACGAGCAAGACGTTTGCCGTGCCGGTGATTGGAGACACGCTCGTTGAGCTGGATGAGACGTTCTGGGTCAATCTAAGCAATGCGGTGAATGCAACGATCGGACTCGGTCAGGGACAAGGCACGATCGTGACGGATGAATTGCCGCCGGGTTCGTCCGCGTCGCCGGGAAGCGTCTATACCTTTAGTGGTGTGCCCGGCAGCCAAATGCTCGCAATAGCAGCCGGAACGGTTACGTTCCCCGGCGATGTATTCCCCTATATCGCGAGCCTGTCGCTGCAGGTGGCCACAGGCGCCACGGTGGTCTTCAATTCAACCCAGCACCTGGGTTCACTCGATTTGAACGGTGGTTCGGCCATTGTCGGCCTCGGCGCCGGCCACGTCCTGGAGGTTGCCGATCTGACCATCACCAAACCCGGCTCCCTCGACTTGGGCGGGGGCAGTCTGATTCTGGATCACGCCAGTTCTCCGATCACTCAAGTGCAGCAGTGGATCGGCAATGGACGAATGGGCGCGACGCCGGCGCTGAAGACATCGGGAATCGTGGCCTCGGGGACGCCGGCGTTGGCAATGGTGGACAATGCGCTGTTGCATCTGGCCAGTTTTGCCGGGCAATCCTTGGGCGGAGTGTTCAGCCAGTTGCTCATCCAGCAAACCGTGGCCGGGGATGCGAACCTGGATGGGGTGGTGAATGACTCGGATTATCTCGCCGTGATCGCCAATATGGGCAGGACCGGGGCGCAGTGGTTCCTGGGGGACTTGAATGGCGATGGCGTGGTGACTGTGGATGATCTAACCGAGGTGTCGGCGCATCTGGGCAACAGTGTTCTTGGTGCGTCGATGTCGCTGCCGCTCGTCGTGGCCAAGCCCAAAGCGCAGCCCGCGGCGATCGCGAAGACGGTGGCCAAAGCACCGGTGAAGGCCGCCAAGCCCGTGGTCCAGCCGAAGAAGCCGGCGCCGCATCACAAGCGGGCGAAGGTGATCCACCCCGTCATCTCCACCAACGGCGAAGCTCTTTGGTTCCACGACGTCCGGCACCACCTCAATCACTCCCGCCGTGTGTCCCGTGTCCGCGCCGGCCGCCTTTCATGAGATGATGTGAAGGGATTCAAAGTGTTGCCCAAGCGTTGGATCGTCGAACGGTCCTTCGGCTGGCTGGGACGATACCAGCGGAACAGTAAAGACTACGAGGGCCTGACCGAGAGCCGTGAGGCAATGATCTACATTCTCATAACAAACCTCATGCTACATCGCTTGAAACGTGGTTGACCCGGCTTCTCACGCACCCCGTAAGGCCGCCACCCGGATTTGAACCGGGAACATCCGGTTTACAAAACCGGTGCTCTACCAATTGAGCTATGGCGGCGCAGCCTTACCTAGGGGATTTCACCCCAAAACGGCTCGCATTTCAACTGCCCGTACATCAACATCGGCATTTGCCGGCCAAGGGTTACTTGATTTGCGCCTTGACCCGGCTTGCCAAATCGCCTCAGGGCGGTATTCCGAATGGCCGGGGGCTTGCATTTGTAAGCTCTCCGCGTGACATTCTCGCAGGCACCTATGACTCAGCCCACTCCCGACATTCGTACCAAGCCGCCCTGTTCCCGTGAGGATGCCCTGGCCGTTCTCACACGCCTGCGCGAGCAGAAGCATATCGCCTACTTCGCCGGCGGCTGTGTTCGGGATGAGCTGCTGGGCCGTACGCCCAAGGACTATGACGTCGCGACCGATGCGGCCCCGGATCGCGTGCGGCGGCTGTTCCCGCGCACGCAGGCGGTCGGGCAGGCCTTTGGCGTCATTCTCGTGCGGCAGGGGGGAAGCGTCGTCGAGGTCGCCACGTTTCGTTCGGATGGCAATTATGGCGATGGCCGCCGGCCGGATACGGTGACGTTCTCCACGCCCGAGCACGATGCCCAGCGGCGTGATTTCACCATCAACGGGTTGTTCCTCGATCCGCTCGACAATGGCCGGGTCATCGACTTCGTCGGCGGCCAGGCGGACCTGCAATCGCGCACGCTCCGGGCCATCGGCGATCCGGCCCAGCGGTTTGCCGAGGATCATCTGAGGCTGTTGCGGGCCGTGCGTTTTGCGGCGCGGTTCGATCTGACGATAGAGCCGGCGACGGCGGCCGCGATTCTGCGGGATGCGCCGCTGCTCAAGCGCATCAGTCCGGAGCGGATCGCGGATGAGTTGCGCCTGGCACTTACGCCGCCGACGCGGAGTCTGGCGTGGCGGCTGTTGTGGGAATTCCGGCTGGGTCAGACGGCATTCCGTTCGCCGCCGTTTTTCCCGGCTCCGTCAACCGACCCCGAACGGTCGCTGTTCCTGCGTGTCTCGCCCGGCCGGCCGATCACGCTGGGACTGGCGCTGGCGGGCGCGGCGCTGGACTTGCAGATCCAGGCGGGGAACGAGGTGCCGGCGATCGTGCAGAAGAAGCACCTGCATTCGCTCATCCACGCGCTTCGACACAGCCTGAAGATCAGCAATGACGAGTCGGAGGAGATGCAGTACACGTTCGAAGCTCTCGGTCCGCTGCTGGCCGATGAGCCGCCGGCGCTGGCGGCCCTGAAGCGATTTCGCGCCAGGCCGGTGGCCGACAACACGCAGTCGCTGCTCGATGCGCTCCAGGACGGTGGTCAGCATGTGATGCGCATCGATGAATTGCGTCCACGGCTGGCCGCGCTGGACGCGGTGGATTGCGCCCCCGCGCCGCTGATCACTGGCGATGATCTGACTGCCGCCGGGCTGATGCCCGGTCCGGTGTTCAAGCGGGTTCTCGACGCCGTCTATGATGCCCAGCTCGAAGGCCGGATCGGGATCCGGGCCGAAGGTCTGGCGATGGCATTGCAACTGGCCCGGAAGCCGGTCTGACGGTCAGGAGCTTGAGCGCTCCGTCAACAAAGAAGCACAGGCGAATTCGCCCGTGCTTCCTGCGCGTGTTCCCTCGCGATCCCATCACTTGCCCCACTCACCCGACGTCCTTGATCACCTGCTTGAGGTGCTTGATGCTTCGCTCGGCCTGGTCGACAGTTCCGCATTCCACGGATAGCACGATGTCGCGCGAGCACTGGCGGCAGAGTTCGACGACTTTGCGCCAGTCCACCACCCCATCGCCGCAGGCACAGCCGACGGGCGTGCCGCTGACCTTGCCTCGCTGCGCCGTGCTCTGCTCGATGGAGATGTCCTTGGCGTGCAGATGCACGAGATTCTTGAGAACCCTCTTGAGCCATTTGATCGGGTCCGACCCGGCCAGATAGCTGTTGCCGGTGTCGAAGTTGATGCCGATGGATTTGCTCTTGACCAGCTTGAAGATGCGGTCGAGCCCTTCGGGTGTCTTGCTGTATTGCTGGTGCGGTTCGATGCCGATGAGGATGCCGCGCGGCTCGGCCACCAGCGACGCCTCCATGAGCACGTAGCGCATGAGCACATGGTCCTCGTCAATGGTGCTCCATGGTGTCTTGGGACCTTCGTCAGTGTTGACGACCGGCGCGCCGCATTCGGCCGCGAAGCGGATCGCCTGCTTGAGATACTCCGTGCTGATCTCAGGCTTGCACAGCGGGGTGTGTGCCGACAGGCCCGACAGTTTCACGCCGGCCTTTTCGCAGGCGCGTTTGACGCGATACGGATCATCAAGCATGGAAACGCTGTGGAAGTAGCCGGCTTCAGAGAGTAGTTCGCGGCCCCAGTGAACCATGGGCTCGACGTATTCGTATCCCTGCTCGGCCGCCTTCTCGACGCCCCATTCCATGCTCTTGTCCTGGTGGCGGACGAATTCGAGATTCACGCCGATCGACACTTTGCCCATGAGCTTCTCCTGAAAACGGACGAATGTATCCAATTAAAATACCGCGGCCGTCGGGCGGTCTCGTGCGGAAGTGGGGAGTGGCGAAAATCGAACAAGGCGGGGCATGGGGCATTCACGTCATCGAATCGGGGCGACACCAGGGGGCTTGAATTGAACGAAAACGGATTTGAAAACCGGCGATAACACCGCATAAGGAAACAACTTTATGAACCAACAGAACTCTCGGGCATTGCGATTCAGGAAAAGCGGTAAGCTGCCGCAGGGTGGCGGGTTGCGATGGATCGCGGCGGTAGCGCTCATCTTGACGGTGGGTGCCTGGCCGACGCGAGCCGCCGACCAGATTAAGGAGGGGGAGATGGCCGGCTACCTGCTGATCCCCAACGAGAAAGTGCCGCAGAACTACAACGGTGGTTTTTCGATGTATATCGCCGCCTGGCCGCTGCTGGAGAAGTATCCGGGCGACCGCTTCCAGTCCGGCCTCCCCGGCACCTGGATGTTCGCCCAGTACGACGGACCCAAGCCGATGGAGAAGATGTACTCGGATGTCGAGGGCGGCCTGGGGTGGTGGCGGGACACGCAGTTCGCCACGGAAACGCCCAAGTTCATCATGGGGGGCGTGGCGCTGAATTTTGTTGAATGGGCCAACGGCCCCGGCGCCGGCAAGGGACGGGATTGGAACAAGCCCCGAGGCAAGTACGCCGTCGCGCAGCTCTCGCCGTGGGTGCTTTGGCCGCCCGATGGACTCAACCTCAAGCAAGGCACCTGCGGCGAACTCTTTGGCTATGGCTACCTGCCGCTGCCGCTGACTGCGCCCAAGGCCACCACCGGCGGGAAGAACATCCCAACCGGGAACAACTGCTGGACCCTGTTCCTCAACGCGGGCAACTTCAAAGGCCCGGTCACCTTCTTCACGCCGTATTTCTGGTCCGGCGCGGTCGTGGACGAGCCCAAGCTGCACGGCCAGATGCTCGACAGCCGGCCGACCAATCCCAATCGCGCGCTGCAGATGGAAACGCAGTACGTCCCCGCCGCCCAGGCCACGGATTCCAAGGGCGTCACCTGGGCCCGCATCGCCCACACCAACTTCCCGCGCGGCGCCGGTGACAACTCGGTGGTGGTGCATCGCATCGCCTCGTACTCCAAGAAGGCTCTGTGGGACAACGTGCAGGCATGGTTCGAGGGCGGCGCGCCCGCCAGTGGCCTGGTTGATCCGAAGGAAACCTACTTCCACATCTTTCCCGGCGGCGGCGGCGCCACCTGGCGAATCTACCCAAACGGCACCGAGCGCGACAACAAGACCCCCATCGCCTGGTCGAGCTTCGCCAAGCCCAAGGCCATCGACCCCAACACCTTCGGCTACATGTGGGATTTCCAGCACGCGAAGAAGACCGACACCAAGAGCGGCGCGCTGGTCACCCTGCCAGAGTACTATCGCCTCGACACCAAGCCCAACAACAAACAGGAGTGGACGCCCGTCAAGGCCGAGGACGTGCCGGCCGAAACCGGCCTGGTACAGAAGCAATTCGGCCAGCCCCGCCCCAAGCGCGTCGAGGGTTACGTGACCCCCGATGACGCGGCAAGCTGCTGGAAAAAACCCGGCCCCAAGGCGGGCCCGTTCAAGGCGCAGCTTGGCGACGGCAGCGTGGTCACCTACTACTGGTACCGCTTCGCCGACCAGCCGGCCATGCTCAACGCGGACCTGACGGATCAGGAACGCGAGGCCGTGCAGGCGAAGGTGGAAAGGATCCACAAGAGCTGGAAGAAGGACCGCGAATATCTGCCGCCGCCCACCACGGGGAAACTGGCCGAGATCGACCCCGCCCTGATCGTCACCCCGCCGCCGGGGTTGGAGGCGGGCTACGTGCCCATCGTCACGCGCCAGGCGGCGAGGGATTGAGAGACAACAACGGAAGGTGAATCGATGGACGCAAGTCTAATTGACGCGGTAACGCCATGTCCCAGATGCCGCCGCGAGGTCGCGCTAAAACTGACGGCCTGCCCTCATTGTGCCGAAGCGGCCGACTCATCGAGTCCTTTCCTTCCATTTCGTTATGTCAGTGGAGGGCAAGGGGTAATCGACCAGCAGACCGTCGCGTTCCTGCGCTCGAACGCTCCGCAGCCGGCCCAATCCATTCTGGACGAACTTGTGGATCGCTCGACGCGGGTTCGGATTTCGGAGTTGGTGATCCACGGCAATCGAGGCATCTTCGAACCAATCCTCGAAATCTCCGCTCCCGAAGACCGCGCAGCCCTGCGATCGGCACTTCGGATTGAGGCATCTGAGGGCCACCTGATGTCATTCGAAGATCGGCGGCTTGAGTTTTTCGCCGGCGAGCATTCGCTCGCCACGCTCGGGCTGATTGGAGCATACGTGCTTCGCTGGTCGAACTGCTGGAAGACCGATGCGCATCTGCTGGACTCGGATGCCATCGCAGAATTTTTCGCGGATCGCGGGTGTCCGGAATTACGTGAGGAGTTGCGTCGGGATCGCGAACTGGACGACGGCCAAGCGCGGGAAGCGGAACAATGGCAAACTTCCTGGAACGCCTCCATGCCGAGCGGCCTCGCTGACTTGGTGCAATCGCTGAGCGAGGAAACCGAAGTTCCTGATGCGCCATTGCGCCGGCGTGCATTGCAGATCCTCGCCGATTGCTATCCGACCACCGAAGCACGCATCCTGGCATTACTCGCCTGGTTCGGCCATGGCCTGGGGCGATGGAGTGGATTCCCCTCGGAAGAATGCGCTCCGGAATCCCTGCTGGAAACATTCGACGACGCAGACGTTCTCGCTGCGGCATCGCACGGGGGCCTCAGCGCCCAGCAACTGGAGGGTGCCGCCCGGTTCTTCTGCCGCTGGATACCCCCGGCCAAGCGCAGACGTCACCGTCTAGAAATCCCGCGGGATCTACGCCAACGACTCTGGGCGCATGTGCAACGCTCAGGCGAAGTGGACAAGGTCGCCCGAGCCCGACCTTTCCTAGAGATCATCTGAGCAAACTGGACAGTTCGCAGGCTCAGCGTACGTGCTCACGGAATCACGTTTTCGAGAATCCAGCGGCCGCGGGCGAGTACGCCCACCCTATCCAAGGCTGAAGTATGAAATACACATTCCAACTCATCCCGCTATTCCTCCTCGCCACGTTAGCCGCCTGCCATCCCGCCGCCGCGGCCGCGAAGCCCCTGCAAATCTACATCCTCGCCGGGCAATCCAACATGCAGGGACAAGCCAAGGTCAGCACCTTTGAGCACATCGGCATGCCCAGCGCCGCGTCCTGCCGGCAGTGGATCAAGGAGCACGGCGGCGAGAAACTGAGCCGATAGGCCAAACCATGAAACACCCACTCACACTCGCCGTCCTGCTGCTGGTACCGCTGGCTGGATTGTCAGCCGCCGACGAACTGGTTGTGTATCCGCCAGTGCCAGGGCTCCCAGCCTCGGAGCATTACAAAGTGCGTGTGCGCTCCGCGAGCGATGGTGGCGAGTGGCAGAGCGCGTTTGCCTGGGAGACCGTCTGCAAGGCCGTCGAAAAGAAGACCGACGCCTACTTCGACACGCTGGCGGGCTGGACGCATACCTATGTGAACTTCGAGACCGCTGGTGCGGTGGAGATCGAAATAGCCCGCGTCAACGGCCAGCCGATTCGTGCCGCCGCGGTGCATCCGCAGCGTAAAGCGTCCGCGTGTTTCGTGAAGGACGGCAAGGTCCTGGTCAGACTCGATAAGCCCTGTCTCGTGGCCGTTGATATTGACGGCCAGATGGACTGGCAGGACACGGGCAAGGGCTACAAAGGGCCGCCGATTCACACGATCTCGATCTTTGCCAACCCGCCTTTGGCCGGCAAGCCCAAACCCAATGCCCCCGGCGTATTGACCGTGAAGCCCGGTGAGCCTCCGCCATCCGACGGGCCCTGGACCACGCTCTATTTCCTCCCGGGTGTTCACGATGTTGGGCTGGCTTTTCCGCTTCACGCGAACCGCCACTACTACA
The DNA here is from genome assembly GCA_025361735.1 of Phycisphaerales bacterium. Taxonomy (GTDB): domain Bacteria; phylum Planctomycetota; class Phycisphaerae; order Tepidisphaerales; family Tepidisphaeraceae; genus JANYKD01. Next base: position 3,285 of record JANYKD010000486.1, on the reverse strand, counting down.
TCCCCGGCGACGCGATGGTGTACGGCACACTCTCCAATACGAAATGGGGTGATGGCCATCACATCCGCATTTTCGGCCTGGGAACCTTGTCGGGATCCCGGCTGAAGAATCCCAAGTATGTTGAACCTGCGATTTCAGAGAAGGAGCACGGGCGCTATCGTCCGATTGAGGTGATTGGCGCCACCGACACCCGTGTGGAAGGCATCACCATCGCTGACTCGGCCACTCACTCGCTCATGCTGGTGGGCCCCTATAAAGCGGGTCATCCCAACGAGGTCCAGTGGACCAAGATCTTCACCTGGCGTGCGAATGGCGACGGGATCAATCCATTCGGGAATACTCTGATCGAGGACTGCTTCATCCGCACCCAGGATGATTCGCTTTATGTGAACGGCCTGGGCATTCGCCGCACCGTGCTGTGGAACGACGCCAACGGTTCGTCATTCGTCCTGAGCGCCCTGCCGCAGCTTGCTGACCGCAAGTTGGTGGTGGAGGACTGCGATGTGATCTATGCGCGAGCCAAATGGCACCACTGGAGCGGCGGCCGGGTCTTCAACATGCGCGGTGAAGGCGGACGTGCCGCCGGAGCCGGGGCGATCTTCCGCAACATCAACATCGAGGATCCCAGGCCCACGCTGCAGCAGTTCTTCATCTGCATGACCATGCCGAAGCCCTATTCGAATAACGCGGAAAAGCGCGCCGCCGGAGACTTGTCGGGTATCCTCTTCCAGAACATCTCCATCGCCGCGCCAAGCGTTCTGGGTGAACCCCAAATCCTCTGGGGCCAGGCTGATGCACGCATCCGCAACCTCACTTTCGAGAACCTCACGCTCGCTGGGAAGCCGGTGCGCGACTCAGAGTTTTTCAAAACGAACGAGTTCGTTGATCGGATCATCTTTTTACGAAGCACCGGTTCCAAGCCGTGATGCGGCGACGAACTTGATAAGGCAGAACAAACCATGAAACACATCCTCATCCCTCTGTTCCTCCTCGCCGTATTGGCCGCCGGCGTTCCCGCCATGGCGGCGGGCAAGCCGCTGCAGATCTACATCCTCGCGGGGCAATCCAACATGCAGGGACAGGCCAAGGTCAGCACGTTTGAGCACATCGGCATGGATCCGGCCACGCAGCCGATGCTGGCGGAGATGCTGGGCGCGGACGGCAAGCCAAAGATCTGCGAGCGCGTGTGGATTTCGTCCATCGGCTGCGCGGAGGCGGAGCAGACGGGGAAGCTGACCGCGGGCTTTGGCGCGAGCCAGAACGGGCCGAAAATCGGGCCGGAGTTCACCTTTGGCATCTACATGCAGAAGTTCACGGATGCGCCCATTCTGGTCATCAAGACCTCGTGGGGCGGCAAGAGCCTGAACACCGACTTCCGTCCGCCCAGCGCCGGACCGTATGTGTTCAATGAAACACAGCTCGCCGCGTTTCAGAAACAGGGCAAGGATCTCGCGGCCATCAAAGCCGCGAAGGAAAAGGAAACGGGCGTGAGCTATCGCCTCATGGTTGAGCATGTGAAGAAGGTGCTCGGCGACATCAAACGCGTGGTGCCGGATTACGATGTCGCGCAGGGCTACGAACTGGCCGGCTTTGTGTGGTTCCAGGGCTGGAACGATATGGTGGACTCCGGCACTTATCCGAATCGCGACAAGCCCGGCGGCTATGATGCTTACAGCACGGCGATGGCGCACTTCATTCGCGATGTGCGCAAGGATTTGAACGCGCCGAAGCTGCCCTTCGTCATCGGCGTGCTCGGCGTGGGCGGCCCGACGGCGGAATACGGCCCCGACCAGCAGCGCTACAAGGCGACGCACCAGAACTTCCGCGATGCGATGGCCGCTCCGGCGCAGTTGCCGGAGTTCAAAGGCAACGTCGCGGCGGTGCTGGCGGAGAAGTATTGGGACCACGAACTGACTGTGGCCAAGGCGAAGGATGATGCGATCAGACAACGGGCGAAGAAACTCGCGGCCGAAGGCAAATTGAAACCCGCCGAGGAAAAGGCGGCGCTGGAAAAGATGCGAGCCGAGGGCCTGACGGAGCGAGAGCGGCAGGTGCTGGAGAAAGGCATTTCCAACTTCGAGTTCCACTATCTCGGCTCGGCAAAGATCCTCGGCGGCGTCGGCAAGGGCCTGGCTGAAGAGATGGCCGAACTCAAACAACTCAGAAAGACCAACTGATGAGAACCTCACTCCTCTCACTCGTCCTCGTAGCCCTGCTGCTCGCTCCATTCACGGCCCGGTGTGCCGATGTCGACACAAAAACCGTGCGCGTGTTTATCTTCGCGGGCCAGTCAAACATGGTCGGCTCCGATTCAAAGGCGAAGGACATCAAACGCTTTCCGCCGTTTGTCGGCCTGGACATGCCTCAAGACTGGGTCTTGTTCTCCTACAACATCGGACGTGAAGAGAAGCTGACCTCAAAGGGTTGGGTCGCTCTGCAGCCGGTGGCCAATGTCGTCGGGCCGGAACTCAGCTTTGCCCGACGCGTTTCGCAGGAAACCGGAGCGCCCATTGCCGTCATCAAGTGCGCGGCGGGCGGCACGACTTTGGGTGGCGATTGGAATCCCGATGAACCCAGTGGCTTTAAGCTCTACCCGCTGGCGCTGCAGTTGGTGCAGTCATCCCTGGCTGAATTGGACCAGAAGAAAGTGCCTTACCGGATCGAAGGGTTCATGTGGCATCAGGGCGAGAACGATATGTTCAGCAAGGAGTTCAAGCCGAACTACGGTAAGAACCTGAAGAACTTCCTGGCGGCCTGGCGGCGTGATCTCAAAACTCCCAACCTGAAATTCTACATCGGGGAGCTTTGCACCAAGACGATCTGGGGCATGGACAACCGTGAGAACATGTATGCCATTCGGGCCGGGCAGAAAGCCGTCACCGAATCCGATCCGCTGGCGGAATACATCCCAACCTCTCATGATGCGGTGGAAATTGGCGGCGGGGTAGGTTTGCATTATCACTACGGAACCCTGGGGCAACTGGAACACGGCGTGAACTACGCTGACGCCTATTTGAGAACGATTGGCAAGAAGCAGCCCAGCGACCGCCCGCTCAAGGTTTGGCCTTATGCGAAGGCAAGCACGGTCAAGCTGTTCGTCCTCGCCGGACATCGCAATATGGAGGGCGAGCGTGCTTTCACCCAGGAACTCAAATCACTGCGGGGACAGGAAGCACTGGCGCAGGACGATGACAGAATCGCATTCAAATACAGCATCGGCGGCGGCTACAAAATCTCGAATGCCTGGGAGCCGCTAGGCCCCGCTGGATTCTATGACACCTTCGG
>JANYKD010000434.1 GCA_025361735.1 Phycisphaerales bacterium | reverse complement strand
GTTGGCCGCGTCGCCGATGGCCATGACCTCGTCCAGCGCGATGCCGTAGTGGTCGGCCACGGTCTTCATTGCCGTGGCCTTTGATGCCCTGGGGTTCATGATCTGGATCAGTTCCGGATCGGCCCGAATGGCCGTGCAGTGCTGATCGAAAAAGGTCTGCACAAAGCCATGCAGCAGCGTGATCATCTCGGTATCGCCCAGGAGCATGAGTTTGGTCACCGGCTCATTGAGGAAGTCGTCCATGGGCGCCACCAGGTCCGGCTTGAAGATCCGGCCGGTTTCCGTGGTGTAGGCCGGATCGTGCCGATCGGTGTACCAGCGATCCAGAACCTCGCAGCTTGCCAGCACCTCGGGGAACATCTCGCGTGCGAAGAGGATGATTCGCCGGACAAGTCCCGGGGCCATGGGGATATGGGCGTGCGGCCGGCGATTCTGCTCGTCCCAGATCAGCGCCCCGTTGTAGTTGATGGCCAGCGTGTCCAGCCCCAGTTGCATATAGAACGCCCGGACCGAGCGCGGCGGCCGGGCTGAGGCGATGACGATTCGGGTTCCCGCGGCCGCCGCCGTCGTGAGCGTGTCGGCTGTTTGCCCGGAGATCTTCTTGCTGCTGGTCAGAAGCGTACCGTCGAGGTCGATGGCGACCATGCGGATGCGGGCGGAGGCATTGCGGGGGGATTTGTGCATAGGCAACGGGACGTTCGGAGTACCGCCTTTGGGCGGTCTCAAGAGCCGCCTGAAAGCCGTACGACGAACAAGCCATCAATATCGCAGCACCGAATGCACCTCGTGCGGAGCGATTTTCTCGTGGCCCTTGAGGCCGGCCAGTTCGATCAACACCGCCACGCCGACGATCAGACCGCCGAGTTGGCTCACCATGTCGCAACAGGCTTTCATCGTGCCGCCGGTCGCCAGGACGTCATCGCAGATGAGCACGCGCTGTCCCGGCCGGACGGTGTCGGCGTGCATAAAGAGGCTGTCGGTGCCGTACTCCAGTGCGTACGTCTGGCTGATCGTCTTGTAAGGCAGCTTGCCCGGCTTGCGGACCAGACCGAACCCGGCCGAAAGGCAACACGCCACCGCGGTTCCGAAGATGAAGCCGCGCGATTCGGCGCCGATCACCAGGTCGATGTGTTTCCCGCGGAACGGGTTGGCCAGCAGTTCAATGGACAGCGCCAGCCCCGACGGATCGGCCAGCAGCGGCGTGATGTCCCGGAAGAGAATTCCCGGCTTGGGAAAATCGGGGACATCGCGGATCAGTTTTTTGAGACGGGTGATGGGGTCCAGCATGGGATGCAGTGTAGAGTGCGAAACGGATGTTGAAAAGGCGGGGCGGAACATCCGCTGGGCCATCGCATCTGGCGTGATTCCCGGTAGGACAGGCATTCTTGCCTGTCATTGGATGGCTGAGTGGGGGACATTCTTGTCCCCCGAAGCCATCCAAGTGGCGTGATGGTCTCAAATGCCATGGCCCTGGGGACATCCCGGCGGTTGCCTGCCGGGAAAACCCGACTAGACTTCTCCAAATCATGACGTTTCTCATGTGCCTGCTTCTCGCGGGCGTGTTTGACATTCTCTGGTGGCGCGTGGCCAGCCGGCGGCTGCGCCTGGCCCGGGTTGCGCCAGTGTGGCGCTGGGCGTGGTCCGTGTTCATGGGCGTCCAGTTCGGCTCCTATCTCACCGTTATCGCTTTTCGCGGCTTTGGTGGGGAGCCGCCTCTGCCGGGAGCGTTGCTTGTCCTGGTCTACACCTGGCATGTCTTCGTGCTGCCGCTGTGGCTCGTGGGTTGGACGCTGTCGCGCGCGGGCCTGGGGCTCCTTAAATCCGTTGCCCGCCTGGTCAGACGGATTCGCAATTCCGCGGCGGCCGCACCCGGCGCGGCCCTGGATTCCGCAACCCCGGTGGCCGTCCGCTCGCCGGGCGACTCCGCGCACGCCACGCCCAGCCGGCGCGACCTCATGCGCGCCGGCGTGGCGGCCATTCCGCCCGTCGCCGGCGTGTTTGTCGCTACCGGCGGGCTGTTTCAACAGGAACTCTTCGAGGTGATCAAACAGAACGTCCCGGTGGTCGGCCTGCCGAGCGAGCTCGAAGGTTTGCGCATCGCCCATGTCAGTGACACACATGTGGGTAAATTCACCAGCAACGCCAAACTCCGCCAGATCACCGAGGCGGTGAACGACCTCAAGGTCGACCTCGTCGTTTTCACCGGCGATCTGATTGACCACTGGATGGGCGGCCTCGACGACGGCATTGCCCTGATCCGTTCCTTCCGCTCGCGCCACGGAACCTATCTCGTCGAAGGCAACCACGACCTCATGGACGACCGGGCAGGATTTGAATGCGAAGTCCGCACGGCGCGCCTTAACCTTCTCCTGAACGAGTCGGCCATCCTCAACATCCGCGGCCGCAGGACCCAGATCCTGGGCACGCGCTGGGGCGCCGCCAAGAACCGTTCGCCTCTCTTCGAGGAGCATTTCGCCGCGACACTGCCGCTGCGCGATCCGGCCGCGTTCCCGATTCTCATTGCCCATCACCCCCACACCTTCGACCCCGCCGCCGAGGCGGGGCTGCCGCTGGTCCTCTGCGGGCACACCCACGGCGGTCAGATCATGCTCACCAGCAATATCGGCCCGGCCCGGTTGATGTACAAATATCTCTCGGGGCTCTACCGCCGCGGCGGCACGTCGCTGGTGGTTTCCAACGGCGTCGGCAACTGGTTCCCACTTCGCATCAACGCCCCGGCCCAACTGGCCGAATTGACGTTGCGGGGAAGTGCGTGACGCGCGTGCTGCCGACATGAGTGCCGGATCCATATCGTTGAAGGCGAATGGGCCTTGTGGTTGCCAAACTGATGGCTTGTGGTCATCGCCTTGCCGGTCGCGAAGTCGGGCGCGTTGCGGCGAACATCTCCCTGGCCTCCCGTAGCATGATCCACTCGACATGCCCATCGCCAAACAACACGTTCGCCCCCTCGTTCTCGTGGTTGGCCGGATCCTCGACCAGAATCGGTGTGTCGTCGCTGAAGTCAGCCAGACGCTGGTTGGGAATCAGATACCGGTAAGATCGATGCCCGGGGCGCACCCTCTGCTGAGCCAGCGGCTGCTTCCGATCCGGCGGTCGATCTTCGGTGTTCGGACATACAAGGGCGTCCGAGGATAAATCCACCGCTGCGGCAAGTTCTTCCAAGGTCGCAGGCGTCATGCCGTTGTGGTCACGCGCGTACAGCCAAAGGCCCGTGCCAATCTGGCTCAGGTGCCACGGGCAAGCTGGCCGGGCGTAGTACAACTTGAGATGTGACAGTGCTGGCAACACGATACTGATTGCGAGCGACACGATTCCGAGCGTGACGAGTGGTTCGACTGGCGAACGACGGTAGATGACACAGGAAATACCAGCCACCAGAACGGCGAGCAACGAGAGTCCCGCAATGACAATACCAACCGGGAGAATGGCTGAGCCGATTGGCATGTTTGGCTTGCACACGCACACAAAAAACAGTCCGCAACAGACGATCGTCAAGGCTGCGCCCGCTGAATTGATGTTCAGGAGCCAACGGAGGAGTCGAGGCTGAGGGGAGTTCTTGGTCATGTTGCATTCCCGGTGTGATTATTTTCACCTCACACGATGACAGTTGCCGATCCTCGCCGCGAAGCAGGCGCGTCTCAACAACAAAGGCACGCAGGGCCGCCCTCGCTTCCCTTCGGGCCTTCGTAGCTCAGCCCCGTAGCGTGGTGTCCATGACCCACCGTCTTCCTGCTTCGCCCGTACCACCACGGGACCGAAACACCGGGCCCGGCTCGACACTCGGTTCGCCGAATGCGGGGCGTAGTGCGATTTGCTTACTTCGCAGCTTTTCGCAGGTCGGTTGCTTCAACTCCAATCCCGAGCCGCGTGCATGCAACCCGCACTCGCGCCTCATCAAGGATCTGCTCCCTGGCGCAGCGAGTCAGCCACTTGTAGGCCGCCTCACAAAGTCGATGTCGTGCTTTTTTCAGTTCACTGTCGGGCAGCCGCTCGACCATGGGTTTCCATTTCAATTCGGGTTCCTGGAGATCGAACGCGACAACCTTATGGCGAGCGACGTACTCATCGTGTGCTGCCTTGAGTCGCTTGAATCGCGTGGGGTAATCGTCCAGCGTACGCAGGCATTGCTCGATCTGGATCAGCCAGAAGTCAAGGTTCGCCAATTGGCTCGCCAACTGGTGCCGGTTGGACGAGGCAAACCGCTCCAACTGCGCCGCGAGCACATTCGTGATGTCCGTTGAATACGACATGAAATCTCTGCTTGTACAATAAGAAACGCGAGCAACCGTGAGGTTGCTCGCGTTTCTTGTTCGCGGATCTCAATCCAAGATATCAAGCGTCGAGAAATGCCCGTTCTCGAGGAATTCCAGCGAGGCCCCGCCGCCGGTGCTGACGTGGCTGACCTTGTCGGAGAAGCCCATCTGTTCGATGGCCGCGGCGCTGTCGCCGCCGCCGATGATGGTCACGGCGCCTTTGCTCGTCGCGGCCACGCAGGCTTCGGCGATCGCCTTGGTGCCGGCCGCGAACTGTTCCTTCTCAAACACGCCCATCGGGCCGTTCCAGATGACCGTCTTGGCCTTGGCGACCTCGGTCTTGTACATCTCGCGCGTCTTCGGGCCGATGTCAAAGCCGCTCTTGTCGGCCGGGATGTTGCCGCCTTCGACGACGCTGGTGGCGACGGAGTCAAAGCCGTCGGCAATGACCGTGTCCACGGGCAGCACGAGCTTGCCGCCGGCCTTTGCGAGCAGGCCCTTGGCCAGATCGACCTTGTCGGCTTCGACCAGGCTCTTGCCCACGCTCTTGCCCTGGGCCAGGAAGAAGGTGTAGGCCATGGCGCCGCCGATCAGCAGCTTGTCGCACTTGCCCAGGAGCTGTTCGATGACCTGAATCTTGTCGGAGACCTTGGCGCCGCCGAGGATGGCGACGAACGGGCGGACGGGCTTGCTAACCGCGTCGCCGAGGAACTTCAGTTCCTTCTCGATCAGGAAGCCGATCACGCGGGGCTTGCCCTGCATGGCCTGGGCCGCGCCGAACGTGCTGGCGTGCTCGCGGTGGGCAGTGCCGAACGCGTCGTTCACATAGACATCGCCGTACTTGGCGAGCTGCTTGGCGAAGTTCGGGTCGTTCTTCTCTTCTTCCTTGTGGAAGCGGAGGTTTTCCAGCAGGGTGACATCGCCATCCTTCATGGCGTTGACGATGCCTTCGGCCTCGACACCGATGCAGTCGGTGGTGAACTTCACGGGCTTGTGGAGAAGTTCGCCGAGGCGCTCGGCGCACGGCTTGAGCGAATACTTGGCCTCGGGGCCGCCCTTGGGCCGGCCGAGGTGGCTGCAGAGTACGAGCCGCCCGCCGCGGTCGATGATGCTCTTGATGGTGGGCAGTGCCATGACGATGCGGCGATCATCGCTGATCTTGCTGCCTTCAAGCGGCACGTTGAAATCCACGCGCATCAGAACGCGCTTGCCCTTAACGTCCACGTTCGCAACAGTCTTCTTTGCCATATCGGTCTCCTGTCCTTTGAATGTGTTCTGCCTGACGGCAGGGAGTCTGCCCCCACCGACATTTCAGCGGAGGTCCTTGTCCGAAATGGCGATGCTAGGAGAATCGGCGGGAGTGTCAAGAAGGCAGCGCGGTTACGAAGCTTCGTCATAGATCCCGGAGCGACTTCGCCGCACCAAAGAAGATAAAACACGAAGACACGAAGGCACGAAGGCACGAAGCGGGATATGGTATTCAGAACCGAAATGCAAGAATTGTCGGTTCTTTGTTTCTTTTGATTGGAGTTGTGGTTCCCGCAAACACAGTCATCGGATCGGCCGGATACCGCTTCGTGTCTTCGTGACTTCGTGGTGAAGAAGAGTTGTTGCGTTTATTTCTTGTCGTCCTTCTTGCTGGCGCAACCGTCCTTGCAGCAGTCAGTGCAGACCTTGCAGGCACACTTGCCATCCTTGCAGCAGTCTTTCTTACAGCTCTTGTCTTTGGTGTCGCAACAGCCGCCCGTGAGGCCGGCGGCCGAGACCATCGAGGCCGAAGCGACGGCCAGAGTGAGCGCGAACAATCCCGCGGTTATCCAATTGAACATGTGCGTTCCTTTCAAGAAAGAGGTTCGATTCATCGAGCGATACAGCGAACACTCTTCTGAACGGATGGGCCGTGGTGAAAGGTTCAATCGATATCTGCAGCCACGATCGTTGATCGCGGCTTCTCGCGATGACGCATCGCGGCTACAGCGGCCGCTTGGACTGCCTTGCCTTCCTGAGCACCAGCACGACGAACACGACAATGCCCACGCACGCCACCGGCACGACGATCCGCAGCGCACGGACCCATGCTGGCTTGGGCTTCTTCTCAAGTGCCTGAGTCAGGATGTCGACTTCCGGTGTTGCCGATGCGGCGGTCGGCGCCTCGGCAAGCGTGAAGCTCTTCCCCTGTTGCAGGGCATAAAGGTACTTGTCGGTGGCAACGTAAACCACGCCGTTGGCCGCCGCCGGCGAGGAGACCATGCTCTCTTTGACTTTTGACTGGCCCAGCAGCTTCTTTTCCTTGCCCTGGGCGAAGACCAGCAGCCCGAAACGGGCGGCCACATACACCTTGCCGTCGGCCAGCATCATCGAACTCCACACCAGCGACGCCTCGTGCTGCCAGTAGAGTCTGCCCGTGTCGGCGTCGAGGCAAAAAATCGTTCCCGAGGCGTCGGCCGCGTAGACCAGGCCGTCGGCGATGGCGACCGTCGTGCCGGTGCTGCGGATGTCATCGAACGACCAGACCTTCCCGGTGGCGGTGATGTCGCCGCTGCCGGTGGCGTCGAGGCAGAGCAGACGGCCGGGGCCGGCCTTGTCGCCGCTGTTTTTCAGGTCGTTGCCAATCGAGACGTAGATGCGATTGTTGTAGAAAACGGGCGTGGCGATGACCTCGGCTCGCTTCAACTTCGGTCCCGTGTAGCTGGTCGGATAGGTGGCGGCGGCGAGGCAGTCGAATTTCCACAGCCGTTCGAGTACCCCGGGCTTTCCGTCCGTGCCGGGAGCGAAATCGGGGTCGAAGGCATAGCAGGCCCCGTTGCCCGCGCCGTAGAACAGCATCTCCTTGCCCTTGACCATGCCCAGCACTGGCGACGCGTGCGCCCCGTGGAACGTGCGGTCGAAGATGCCTTCCTTGTCGACAGCCAGCAGTTTGCCGTTCTGCTTGTCCAGCACGATCAGGCTCGGCGACTCATAGCTGGTCTTGCCCGACTTGGCCTTCCACTCGTCGATCGTGGTCTTGCAGCCATCGTTGGCGTATTCGCTGATGGTCGAACCCGTGGCGACATACAGGCGATCGCCGCGGAGCAGCGGCGAGGTGCTCTGGGCGTTGTACGGCCAGCAGTTGACCTCGCGGAGCATGTCGTAGCGCCAGAAGATGTGGGCGTCGGTCGGTTCGGGCGTGACCTTGGTGCCGGCCGTCAGTTCGAGGATTCGCCGGCCATCGGGCGCAATCGCGAAGGGGTTGGCACACTGCCGGTCGGTCATGATCAGTTCGAGGTCGGCCGGTGACGGCGCCCGGCCCGCGAGGCCATTGACGTCGAGACACAGCACTTCGCCATGGTGGCTGAGCACATAAACGCGGTCGCCATCCACCGTGGGTGTCGAGCAGACGCCCCAGGTGCGGTTGACCAGGCTCGGCCAGAACGGCGACCGCATGCGCCAGAGCATTTTGCCGTCCGCTTCCTGGAAGCACCAGAACATGGCCGTGTTGTCGCCCTTGCCGGCGCCGCCAATGAACACCTTGCCGTTGACGACGATCGGGCTGCCGAATGTGCCGGCGCCAAGCCGGGCGACCCACTTCACATTTTGCAGGGGAGTGCCGTGTGGCTTGCTCGCGGCGGCGTCAAACTGATCGGGCAACCCGGTCTCCGTGGAGACGGCGTTGCGGTCGGCGTGGCCGCACCATTGCGTCCAGTCCGCCGCGCGGGCAAAGATTGGCAACAGGTTCAGCGCTACGACCAGGAGCGCAATCCGAGTTGCGGGCGTGAACATGTGTGCCGGCGAAGAGGATGTGTCGGAGGACCGACAGCATGGGCGAGACGCCCATGCCACAAGTTTCCGCCGGCCACAGACGTTTCCCGGATCGATGGGCTCGTTCGCCATCATCTCCGTCCCGATGTTTCGCGACGTACCTTGCATCGTCGTATCCTTCGCTGGTCTGCCAAGAGTATGTTCGGAGTTCACGCTTGGCGCGTCTTGACGGTATCTCCGCCAGACGACACGCCAAGCGTGAACTCCGAACATACTACTAAGTCTTTACCCGATCCAGCAGCATGATGGAAATCGGACCGAAGACCAGCACCGGCATCCAGGCGAGAAATGCCGGCCAGAAATCGGCGAGATTCGCCTGCACGAGAAAGCCGGGCACCGTATTGGCAAACTGCTGCCCGGCGAAGGCGGCCGCAAGGCACACCCCGCACCAGACAATGCACTTGCCGGCCGCCATGCGCATCTGCCCCGGCTCGCGGGTCAACACGCAGGAGACGCAGAGCAGCAGCAGGATCATGTTCAACGATATCTGGGCCACGCCGCGGAAGTACTTCACGCGCAACAGATTATTCCGGCCATACGACCCCGGCCGCTGCAGCAGGTCGTCGATTCGTTTCAGCGACAGCAGTTCCACGAAGTTTCCCGAACGGTATAGCTGGATCTCCTCCGGAGTGATGCCGGTGGGATCTTTGGGGTCCAGCGGATACGTCTGGATCGCCTCGGACACGATCGGCTTGTTCTGATGAGGCGAGAGGTTGCGGTCGAGCGTGCCGCCGGGCTTGTACTGTTTCGGACCGTCGTGCATGAAGAGGTCCCAGCAGTGCCGCTCGGCGTTCCATATGCCCAGGTCGGCCTTGATGTGGCCCAGGGGCTGGTTGTCGGCGTCGATCAGGATGATCGACAGGTAATCCATGTGTGGCCGGCCATCGGGTGCATTGGGAAGGTACCGGCCGACGAACACCTTGGCCCCGTTGGAATCGTCGCGCATGGCCGAGATCTGGAAGGCGGACGCGTCGACGGATGCTCCGTAGTTATGCCGGCGGGTGAGCTGCGGGATGATGTTGGGGATGATGTATTCCTGGTCGATCCAGAGCAGGGCATTGAGTCCCATTCCCACCACGATGATCGGCATGGCGATGCGCTGCAGTCGCACGCCGGAGGAAAGCAATGCCGACAGTTCATTGAACCGCACCATGCGGACCAGCGTGAACGACGCCGCCACCACCGGGATGATGCCCGAGAGGTGCACGAAGAACTGAAACATCTGGTAAAAGTAGAAGTCGGTAATGTAGTGCGCGAAGTTGAGCAGAGCGGCCAGGCCGGTCAGATCGGGCCGGGCGTTGATTTCGACGAGTTCGTCGAAATTGAAGATCATGTCCAGCACGACATACATTCCCACCAGCACCAGGAAACTGATGAGGTAGTTCTTGATGAAGGAAACGGCGATGTAGCGGTCGAGCAGTTTCATGGGCTACTGTTTCCTCAGCCAGATCAGCAGGCCGGCCGCCAGGCTGCCGACCAGCGCATTTCCGCTCCAGATGATCGCCAGTCCCATGTGCAGGTTGCGCGAATCACCTTCGGCGACATGCTGGCCGGTGACCATCAGGGCGATGCACAAAAAGGCCGGTACGACAGACAGCGCGAACGCCGACAGGAAATTGCCGGTCTTGAACATCATGCCCATCGCCGAACCCACCATCACCAGGATGAAGCAGGAGATGGCGAACGACGCTCGAGCGTGTATTTCCGCATGGATCGACGTCTGCAACTGCTGGAGCTTGCGCTTCAGTCGCCACGCGTCGCCCGATTTGCTGGTGTTCTTCAGGTAGTACCCGGCCTGTCGGCCGGCGATCTGTTTCAATTCATCCGGAAGCGGCGTGGTGATGAACCGCGGCACACTGGCCCGCGCGGGGCGGATCTCGTCGGTGCCGATCAAGACGTCATCGAGCTGGAGAACGATGCGCATCCGCCCGGTGGTCAGGTCCGACTGGAATTTCAGCGTGAGATTGCGGACATCGTCGCTTCCCGTGACCACGCCGTCGCGGGTCTGCAGGAGGCGGATATCGCGCGTCTCGCCGGGCGAATACCAGCTCATCCTGCCGACACTGCGGGCCGCTCCGCCGATGGTTTTCTGGAAGATCACGGTGTAACCGTCGCCAGTGCCCGAATCGAAAACCAGCTCGTGCTTCTTCGTGTATTCCTTCAACACAAGAGCCTGGTAGGCGGCCTGCTGCTCGTCCCGCGTGATCGCATTGTAGAGCGCACGCACGTCGCGGTGGCCCAGCGGGTTTTCATAGAATTTCTGGAGCTGCTTGATGGTCATGAACTTCGGGTTCTCCTTGATCGGAGAAGGCAGCGGCAGGGGGCCGACGCTGGCGGCGTCAACGCTGGCGACGCTGGCACCGGCCAGGTTGCGGGGGAACATCGAGCCATCATCAAGATTGGCGAAGAACTCCAGGTTGTTCTCTGAACGGTGGATCACCACCGTGGCCGATCGCGCCGCGTAGAAATCGTTGGGAATCGCCACCGGCGTGGTTCCACCCGAAAGGGGATCGATCTCGCTGGTGAGTTCGTAGAAGCAGAAGATGGGGCTGGTCAGCAGCACCACCTCGTCGTCCGGCTTGCCCGGCGGAGAAGGCATGCGCCGCGCGGTCTCGGCGTACACAGTTGCTTCCGGGAGCTTGATGCGGTGCTCCCGCTCGATGCTGCGCACGAGGATGTCGGCCAGGCTCGAAAAGGCGACTTTCTCGACCTTGAGTGTGTAGTGCGGTACCACGAAGCAGAGCGAAAGCAGCGAGATCAATGCCAGCATGAGCCCGAGGATGAACGCCGGGATCGTCAACACGAGGTAACTGATACCCGTGGCCCGGCAGGCGGTGATCTCGTTGTCAGCCGACAACCGGCCGTAGACCACGGTCGTGGCGAACAACGCGGCAATCGGCAGGGCGTAAGTCTGGGCCGCCGGCATGAAATAAGCCAGCATCGTCAGCACCTGTCCGCTGGTCAGGCCGTACTGCATGAGCGGCTTGAGCAACCCGCCGAAGGAAATGATCCCCGCCAGCACGCCAAGCGTGAGGAAGAAAACCTTCAGAAGGTCGCGGAAGATGTACCAGAACAGGGTCTTGCTCATTGGAAATTCAGTCGGCGGTCAGGAAGTCGCTCCCATGGCAACGGTCGACGGTGTCGGGGCCAGTTGATCGTTCACGGCGGCGGCCAGTCGGGCGATGCCATCGTCGATCTGGGCGATATCCACCTGGCCGAAAGAGAGGCGCAGATGATTCGTCGGCAAAGTGCCGCCGGTGTCCCCACCGGCGGGCTTCTGCGTTGGATGGACGCCCCCGGATTCCGCCGGTGAGGACACCCGCGGCACCTCGGCGTCGTGGCCCTGGAAGCAGTATTCACCGGGCACATAGATCACGCCGCGCTCGATGCAGTCCTGAAACAGCCGGCCCTCGCGCGAGGTGCGAATGGTCTCCGGGAGCGTGAGCCAGACATACAGCCCGCCGGCGGGCTTCGTCCACGACAGGCCCGGCACCCGCGGCATGTGCTTGTCCAGCGCGGCCAGCAGCGCGTCCCGCTTCTTGCGGTACTCGCGGTGCAGCCGCTGGACGTGCCGTGCATACGAGCCGTCGCGCAGGGCCTCCAGGGCGATCTGCTGGCTGATGTTGGCCGAGCCGAAGTCGTGCGAGCCCTTCTGGTGCAGCACGGCCTCATGCATATCGCGCGGCAGGGCGGTGTAGCCGAGTTTGATGCCCGGCGCAAATGGTTTGGAGAACGTCTGGGTGAGGATCACGAACTGGTTGCCCGCGTCGAAGGACTTGATCGATGGCAGGCTCGCCCCGTCGTAGTTGAGCTCGCGATAGGCCGCGTCTTCGAGGATCAGGATGCGATGCGAGCGGCTGAACTTGCGGACGACCTCGAGCATTCGCTGTCGCCGCGGCAGCGAGAGCGTGAGGCCGGTCGGGTTGTCGAAAAAACTCGTGCAGTAGACGAGTTTCACGCGATTCAGTTGGCCATTCGCCTGAATCCGCGACAGCAACCGGTCGAGCGCCTCGACATCCATTCCGTCCTGGTCCATGGGTACGGTCATGACGGCCGCCCCAAGCGATTCCAGGGCGCCGGCAAAGACGAAGTAGGTGGGGTTGCCGCAGATGACAATGTCGCCCGGATCGACCAGTGCATCGGCCACCAGATAGAGCATCTGCTGCGAGCCCGTGGTGACGAGCAGGTCGTCCGCTGTGAGATGAAGCTGTTCGGCGCTCCTGCCTTCCAGGCGGCAGATATGCGCCAGCACTTCCTGCCGCAGAGCCGTCAGTCCGATGCACTGGTCGATCCGGGCGACATTGTCATCTGCGGCAACCCCACCTACTTCGT
>JANYKD010000426.1 GCA_025361735.1 Phycisphaerales bacterium | reverse complement strand
CCGCCTGAAGGCGGTACTACAAACCAAGTGCGGCCAGAGCCTGACGCCACTCGACGTAGAAATAGGGAACCGCCAGCTCGTCATGCAGCCGGCGAAGGCGGTCGTGGAAATGCTGGTACTGCTCCTGCTGCCAATCCTGGGCGGTGGCGTCGCAGAAATAGATGCGGCATCCGAACGGGCGTATCGCATGGACGCCGCAGAGCCCGTGCGCCTGAAACGGGCAGCCTCGTCCATCCCATGCGTCGTGACGATCAACGCCGTCCGCCGAATTATCCGGGTTCGGCGCTGATGGCGGCCGCAGAGAATCCGACCTGCCGCCGGCCAGGAAGGCGGCCAGCTCCATTGTGGTGACATACAGCCGGTGGCCCCATTCCTCGAAGTGGCAGCAGCGACCGGACCGCTGGCACAGCGGACGCCGGAGATCGACCTGCTGTTGCAGATCGGCATAGACGGCATGTACCGCCGCGAGCACTTCCGGCCGGCCGGCGGCGGTGTGAACGGCGGTGTTGAGCAACGGTTCGGGCATTGGAGTTCGGCCCCCGGGGGGCAATGTATATTAATCCAAGACGCCACCAGTAGGGGGAGATCCGTGGAATTAGTTAATTGCTCTTGTGGAGCGGCGGCTTTATACTTCCCGGTTCGCGTTCATGAACGGGTGTTCCGTTCTGCGCAAACATGGTTTGGGAGCGTCGATGCAGCGCGGGTGTCGTCGCACTCTTTAAAAACGGGCCGCGTGTACGAAAGGGCCAGGCGGATTCTTTCCGCCGCATTTAAGCAATGGTTGACTACAATCTGATTAACTCGCTGGGCGATCTGGACGCGGAAGTTGATTCCGCGGTATTGCTGGCACTCGGCGAGGACGCGGGCGACCTGAACAAGCTCGTCAAGGCGGACGACGTTCAGGATCTCGTTCCCAATGCGATCCTCAAGGGCCGCATCGCGGGCGTGTCGGGCGAGGACTTCATCGTCGAGCTCGGACTCAAGAGCGAAGGCATTCTCGAACGCAGCGAATTCGACGACCCCGATGCCGTCAAACCCGGCGACGAAGTCCGCGTGCTCGTCGAAGAGCCCACGGACGAAAACGGCCAGGTCAAAATCTCCAAGCGCAAGGCTGACCGGATCATCAACTGGGAAGCCATCATGAAGAGCAAGAAGGAGGGCGACCCGGTCAAGGGCAAGGTGACCAAGAAGATCAAGGGCGGCCTCCTTGTGGACATCGGCGTGCCCGTGTTCCTCCCCGCCTCGCAGGTGGACATCCGCCGCCCGGGCGAGATCTCCGACTGGATCGGCCGCGACATCGACGCCGTCATCCTCAAGATTGACGAGGAACGCCGCAACATCGTTATTTCCCGCCGCAAGATGATCGAACAGCAGCGCGAAGAACTGAAGAAGAAGACACTCGACGGGCTGATTGTCGGCGAAACCGTCAAGGGCACCGTGAAGAACATCGCCGACTTCGGCGCCTTCATCGACCTCGGCGGCATCGACGGCCTGCTGCACATCACCGACATGTCCTGGGGCCGGATCAACCACCCCTCCGACATCCTCAAGATCGACCAGGAAATCGAAGTCCGTGTCCTGCAGGTCGACAAGGAAAAGGAAAAGATCGCCCTGGGCCTCAAGCAGAAGGAAGCCAGCCCCTGGGAGACGATCGAGACCAAGTACCCCGTCGGCTCGGTTCACGAGGCCGAGGTGGTCAACATCATGTCCTACGGTGCGTTCACCAAGCTCGAGGAAGGCGTCGAGGGCCTCGTCCACATCTCCGAGATGTCCTGGACCAAGCGCATCAACCACCCGAGCGAAGTGGTCAGCCAGGGCCAGAAGGTCAAGATCAAGATCCTCGAGATCAACAAGGACAAGCAGGAAATCAGCCTCGGCATGAAGCAGGTCGAGGAGAACCCCTGGGAGCGCGTGGCCGAGAAGTATCCCCCCGGCTCCGTGGTCAAGGGCAAGGTCCGCAACATCGCCAACTACGGCGCCTTCATCGAGATCGAGGAAGGCATCGACGGCCTGTTGCACGTCTCCGATCTGTCCTGGACCAAGAAGATCGGACATCCGTCCGAAATGCTCAAGAAGAGCGAAGAGATCCAGGCAGTCGTCCTGTCCGTGGACCAGGAGAAGCAGCGCATCGCCCTGGGTCTCAAGCAGATGCAGGAAGATCCCTGGCTGCACGTCATCCCGGCCAACTACCGTCCCGGCATGGTGGTCAAGGGCCACGTCACCAAGATCGCCAACTTCGGCGTCTTCGTGGAACTCGAACCGGGCCTGGAAGGTCTGCTGCACATCTCCGAAATTTCCGACCAGAAGGTGGAGAAGCCGGAAGAAGTGCTCAAGATCGGGCAGGAAGTCGACGTCAAGATCCTGCGTGTCGATTCCGACGAGCGGAAGATCGGCCTGTCCCTCAAGCGAGCCATGTGGGCTCAGGACGAAGAGAAACGCGAGGTCGAACGTTCCGAGCGGGCCAAGGTCCGCGGCCTGCGCGGCGGTCTCGAAGGCGGCGAGTCAACCGCCAGCCTTGGCGATCTGAAACTCGGCAATTGATCGTCTGTTCACCCCTGACCTGTTCAGGGCAACTGGAAGCAGACTGGTAACATGATTATGATCGGGGTCGTCTCTTATGGGACGACCCCGATTTCTTTTGACGGGCGCTCAAGAGGCGACAGGTTACAATGGAGGCAGTGACGAACGAGTAACCGGATTAAACCGTATAGACTGTAGTCTGGAGGCGTCCAGACGGCGATTCGCACAATATTTGTGAATTTCGCGATTAAAACCTGGCACGAGTTGGTTCAAATCGATGATCGGCATGCTTTGAGGGCAGCCAAAATTGGCGACGGACGTGTAGCCTGTTTCCAGGTGTCAAAAGTGATGCCTCGTTCAAACCGATAGTCCTTTTGGCCGACGATGAAGGTCGGCTCTTCGAAGGCGAAGGACATTGCGACCTGTAGAGGTCGCAATCTCATGGTTGGAGTGCGCAGTCTTACGAGGGCAACGGCCGCTCGCGGATGGATGGGTTATCCACACCGCGGGGCCGCAGGACGGAAAAAAGCAATGTCAAGTGTCGCTGTCCAATCTGGCTTGCACCTGTATCTGAGACAGATCAACGAGAACCCTCTGCTCACCGCCGAGCAGGAGAAGGACCTCGCCCGCCGAATCATCAAGCACAACGATCCCGAGGCCCGCGAGATCATGGTCAGGTCCAATCTGCGGCTCGTGGTCAATCTCGCCAAGCACTATGTCAATCGCGGCCTGTCGCTGCCAGACCTCATCGAGGAAGGGAATATCGGACTCCTCAAGGCCGTCGAGGGTTTTGACCCGGAGAACGGCTCGCGATTTTCCACCTACGCATCGTGGTGGATCAAACAGGCCATCAAGCGTGCTTTGATCAATGCGGCCCAGCCGATCCATATCCCGGCCTACATGGTCGAGATGATGTCGAAGATGAAGCAGGCCATGCGGCAGCTCGAGGACGATCTGGGCCGCCTGCCCAATACCGAGGAACTCGCCCATTTCATGCAGCTTTCCCCCAAGAAGCTGCGCATCATCCGCAAGGCCGTTCGTGCCGTGCATTCGCCCACGCAATCCGGATCGGCCGATGGCGAACTGTCTTTGAGCGATATGGTGGCCGACCGTTCCAATCCGTCACCGGCCGAAGCGGTGATCTGGGACGACGACATCCGCCACCTGATGGACCTGCTGGCCGCCATCGACGAGCGCGAGGCGATCATCCTCCGCATGCGCTACGGCCTGGACGGTGAGAACCCCATGACTCTCAAGCAGATCGGCGCCCGCATCGGCCTGACCCGCGAGCGCGTGCGGCAGATCGAACACGAAGCGATGCGCAAGCTCCGCGACAGCATGGCGATCAAACTGTAGCGACCACGCTGCTTGCGCATTTCCAGTGGCCTGATGCCCGGTCCACAACTGTCCACGGAGCAATTACCCGGCCTGCCATTACCCGGCCCTGTTGTTTCGCGTTTGCCCGCTCTATACTGCGGCCATTCAGCGAGGACGGTTATGCTCTGGAGTGTCCGCATTTTCACCTGTCTGGTTGTTCTCTCGGCCGTCGGCTGCGCCCGGCATTCCGTATCCATTACCTCCGAGCCATCGGGGGCGCTGGTCTTCGTCAACGGCAACGAGGTCGGCCGCACGCCGATGAAGTATGACTTCGACAGTTACGGCGACTTCGACGTGATTCTCCGCAAGGAGGGCTACGAGACCCTCAAGACCCACAAGGACATCAAGACGCCCCTGTACGGCTACCCGCCGCTGGATCTCGGCGCCGAGGCGTTCGGTGTCAAGGATCATTTCGAATGGCGATTTGACCTGACGCCGGTGTCGGGGCAGATTGCAGATCCGGCGGAACTCATCAATCGGGCGCAGGCGCTCAAGGAAGACCTGCAGACGAGCAAATACACACGATCCCCCGCCACGATGCCCACGACCCAGCCTCAAACGCAACCAACAGGACAACCGGCGCTTCTGCCTCAAACACAACCATAGAGGCGGCGTCAGGCACCTTGCGATTTCAGATCCGCAGGCCCGAAGAGCCGACACTTTGAGGGACACAGGAACTGGCGAGTTATTTCCGCTCGCGCCCCCTGTCGCATCGACGCGTCTTATCGCCGGTCTCCGTGATCCTGCCGTGCGAACGTGAGGATCAGGATGTCCCCGCCAAGGGGAAATTGCCACTGCCAGAGCTGCATGTCATATCCACAAACTCGCAGGCGCAGATCGGCCATGAGTTCGATCTCGATCAATCTCGGGTCGAGGCTCAGCCCGGTGCCGAGCGCTTTGAGGACGGCCTCCTTGGCGGTCCAGAAGCGATAAAAAGCCAGCGGCCGATCGGCCGTCGCGAGCGATCGCAGATGGACCAGTTCGCTGGCATGGAAATGATGGCGGGCGACGTCCATGGCATCAATCGTGAGGTCAAGCGCTTCGACGTCGACGCCGACTTGGCCAGCGGTGGCCAGCGCGGCCGCAAACCATCGTCGTGTGTAGGACACATTGAAAGCCAGCGGCGCTTGTGGACGCACAAGCACGGGTTTTCCGCCGGGCGTGCGGTCCATTTCAATTTCCTCTGGAGCAACGCGCAGCCGACTCGCCAGCAGATGCGGAAGGATGCGCCTCCCGACCGCCCGGCGGCGGATGTGGGGCCTCGGCTCGTCATGGGCGGGGCTGTGATCGAGGTCAAAGACAAAGAGTTCCACGCCACCCGCGACCGGTTGCGGCGGAGTCCAGACGGGGACGAGCAATGGGTCGACGGGGGTCATGGCATTGAAGACAGAGTCTAGCACGAAGACACGAAGGCACGAAGCGGGTTCCGGAGTCGTTGAAGCTTACGTCTGGCTGGACGTATTGGTATCCTGAAAGAATCGTGCGAGAAGAGAAGCCAATACTGGATTACGGGCGTGCCCCTGCTCGAGAACCGCGGTGGTTTCGCGTCCTCGTGCTTTTTGGAATCGCCCTGGGCGCGATCATCATTGGCTGGATTCTTTTCAGCTGCTTCATTCGGCCACTGCGTTGACCCGCCGGCGCTGTTCGCCAAGAACGTCCGTTCAAGCAAGCACCGATGCCCGAATCCAGAAACCGCTTCGTGTCTTCGTGCCTTCGTGTTTAACTCTTCTTCTTACGCACGCCGGGCGGGCACGCCGCGGAACGTGCCGTCGGCCGGGAGGCTCTCGCCGCGCATCACCAGCGACAGGTCGTCGAGGGTGGTTCCGGCGTGGACGGCCGAGTCGTAGAGGACGATGGCGCGGGAACCGACCGAGACGCCGTCGCCGATGGCGATGCGGTCGGTCTTCATCTCGCGGTCCTCAAAGAGGTGGGTCTGGACGACTGAGTCCTGGTTGAGACACACATCGTCACCAATTGAGATTAAATCGAACTCGGTAAGGCTGGTCGTGTCCATGTAGACTCGCTTGCCGATTTTCGCGCCGAGCATGCGGAAGAACCACGGCGCCAGCGGCGTGCCCAGGACCAGGCGGATCAGGAACGGGTCGGCCAGGTGTTCGTGCAGGGCGGTCAGCAATTCGGTTCGCCAGACGAAGAGGGACCAGAGTGGATACTCGCCGGGCTTGTAGGTGCCGATGAGGATCCACTTGGCCGCAATGACGATGGCGGCGGCCATGAAGCCGGCGCAGATGAACAGGATCGGGAAGATGGCGGCCGCCGTGACGCTGGAGAAGATCGCCTCCAGTTCCGCAAAGCGGTTGAGCAGCAAGGACGTCAGAGCAATGCCGAACGCCGTCGGCAGCGTGATCCGGAAGAACTCGATCGAAAGGCGTGCGGCATAGCGTGCGGCAGTCGGATTATAAGTGGTCGTTTCGGAGAACTGGTGCGTTGTGGTCATCCGCTGCGGCAGGAAGATGGCGGGCGAACCGAGCCAGCTTGTACCCGGCGTGGTGTTGGATGACGGCGCCTGGGACAGGACGCCGATGAGGCAGTTGTCGCCGACCGTGTCGCCAGGATTGAGCACGGCACTGTTACCGATGAAGGTGCGCTCGCCGACTGAGACTGGGGCGAGCGTGAAATGTCCGGCCTCGAAGCGCGGGGCGCCGAGCGAGGTGGAGTCGGCGAAGAACGACCCATCGCCGGCCGTGAACAGGTCGTGCGTGAGATTGTGCGACGTGGAAACCTCGGCCCGCCGGCCGATCTTGGCCCCCAGCAGGCGGAACCAGGGGTTGAGATAGAGCGTGGCGTAGACCGGACCGAAAACCTTGAGGCTCATGTCCATGAGCTGGTCGACGAAACGCTTGCGGGCGTAGAAGAAGCTGTCGATCCGGTAGGTCCCCGCCTTGACCCGGCCGACGAGCAGCCACTTGAGTGCGGCGATCTCCAGGAGCGACAGCACGATGAACGAGATGGCGGCCGGGAAACTCGCGGCCAGGAACCAATAGCCGCCGAGGCGTTCGTGAACATTGAGGATGATAAGGATGCCCGGAATGGCCGGCAACGTGGACACCAGGGGCAGCAGGAAGAAGGAGACGGCGTGCAGGAGCGTTGTAGACCACCGCTGACCGACGACAGTGTTTGCTCGATGCTCCGAGGCACGAGTTTCGGTCTTGCCGAAGTCCGATGCTGGCGAACCGCGATATCGGCGATTTTCGGGAATGGCTTGTTGGGACGGAAGCAGGCTCAGCGGTTCGATCGCGCTGCCGTTGGCCATTGTCGTGTAGGGGCGAAGGCTGCAGCGAGTGCCGATGAAGCAATCGTTGCCGATAGCGATGGGGCCGAAGATCAGTTGGCCGGCCTCGGCGCTGCAGCCTTGGAGATTGGCTTCGTTGTTGATGTGGGTGTTATCGCCAATGGAGATCAGGTCAAACGCGCGGAGGTGGTCGGTGCCGAGGAAGACGTTCTTGCCAATGCGGGCACCCAACAAACGGTAGTAGACGTTCAACAGCGGTGTGCCGACCAGTTCGTGCGTGGGCGCCAGACCCATGATCTGCTGGAACAACCACCAGCGGAGGTACCCGAAGCTCCACAACGGAATTGTGCCAGCGCGGATGCGGCCGATGAGGATCCACTTGGCCGCCAAGGCAACGCCCAGAAGGATGCCCGGCATGAGGATAACGATGCCGGTGGCAACCGCGAAGGCGGCCAGCATCGAGGAACCAGCGACGGCCTGCCAGGCGAAACAGGGGATGAGCCACTCGGCCGAGATGATGCCGATGGGGATAAGCCAGGTGAGAAACTGGGCAACGTAAAAGAGCGGATGGATGGCCGTTGGGTTCATCTTGCGCTGAACAGCCTTTGGGTTTTCTGCGGACCGTAAGTCAATTGCAGCAGCTAATTTAGAAATTGTTGGATGGTGATACACATCCAACACGGACAGGTCGCGGAATTTGGCTTCGTTTCGCAAAGTGCTGACGAAGCGTGCTGCCAACAGTGAGTGGCCCCCGAGATCGGTGAAGAAGTCGTCGGCCGTGGATACCTCGGTCCCCGGGAAGATGCCCTGCCAGATGGCGAGCAATCGGGCCTCGGTGGGCGTGGCGGCGTGGGTCGCGGTTGGGTTCGTTTTGCGCGGCGCGGGCTTGGGCAGGCGCGACCGATCAACTTTGCCGCTGGGCTGCGTGGGCAGCGCTGTCACTCGCTCGACCAAGGCCGGAACCATATAGGTCGGCAACGACTGGCGCACGAAGCTGCGAAGCTGGGTTTCGTCGAAGTGGCCATTGCGCGGAACGATGTAGGCGGCCAGATATTCGGCGGCACCATCGTCGTTGCGGACGCTGACGCTGGCGGCCCGGACTTCGGGATGTCGCAGCAGGGCCGATTCGATCTCGGCCAGCTCGATGCGGAAACCGCGGAGTTTGACCTGGCTGTCGGCCCGGCCGAGGAATTCGATCCGCCCATCGGCGAGCCAGCGGCCGAGGTCACCCGTGCGGTACATGCGGGCGGAATTTGAGAACTGCGATTTCAAATTTGAGATTTGAGATCTGACATTTGGAATTTGAGATTTGGAATTTGCAGTCTCCGCCGACACGAACGGATCGGGGATGAATCGCTCGGCCGTGAGGTCGTCGCGGTTGACGTAACCGCGCGCCAGGCCCACGCCACCGATGCAGATTTCGCCGGGCTGATCGATGTCGCACGGGGCAAGGTTTTCGTCGAGGATATAGACGCGGTAGTTGGGCACAGGCCGGCCGAGCGTGACTTTGTCGTCAGGGGTCAGATTGCCGAAGGTGGCGATGACTGTCGCTTCGGTCGGACCATAGGTATTGACCATTCGCCGCCCCGGGCGGCTCCAGCGACGGACGAGGTCGGCCTGGCAGGCCTCGCCGCCGAGAATCAGCAGCCGAAGCGAGGGGATTTCGCCTTCGAGAATCGAAAGAAGCGTCGGCACACAGGACAGCACCGTGATGTGCAGGTCGGCCATACGCCCGGCAAGGTCAGGCCCGGCATGCATGAGGTCGGCTGTGCCGACGACGAGCGTGGCACCCGCAGCAAATGCGAGCCAGACTTCCTCGACCGAGGCATCGAACGCGATGGAGAAGCCCTGAAAGACGCGATCGGCCGGTTGTACGCCGAAGATTTCCATTTCGGCGCGGACCAGGTTGCAGGCGGAGTGATGCTCGATCTGGACGCCCTTGGGCCGGCCGGTCGATCCGGAGGTGTAGATGAGGTAGCAGAGGTCTTCGGGGTGGCACTCGGTCTGCTGGCGGGTGAGGCGATGGATGGGCTGAAGATCGACGAGATTCGAGTCGGCGTCCAGGCGGAGGACGATCGGGTCAATCGCATTTGCGTAAGTAGTGCCGCCAGTGCCCTCACGGGCGGTGTTTGGCGTTATCTCCGTGCCCCGTGATTCCGCCGGTGAGGACACCGGCGGAATCACGGGGCACTTGAGTGCAAGTTCGGCGGAGGTGATGATGGCGGCGGGTTTGGCGTCGGAAAGGATGTTGCAGACACGTTCGGCGGGGTAATCCGGGTCGATGGGCACGTAGGCCGCCCCGGATTTGAGGATGCCCAGCACGGCGACGTAGACCAGTTCGGATCGCGGCAGGAGGATCGCAACGGTGGAACCAGCGCCGATGCCGCGGGACCTGAGAAGATGGGAAAGCTGGTTGGCCCGGCGGTCAAGGTCGAGGTAGGAGATGCGGCGGGTGCCGCATTCGACGGCGATGTTGGTGGGATTGGCGTCGACTCGTGATTCGAAGATCTCGTGCAGCAGTTCGCGGCGATTCCAAGTGCGGACCTGGTCGGCGCCGCTGAGGTTGCGGAGCTTCGCCTGCCGCTCACGGGCAGCCGTGCCGCCGAGCTCGATCAAGGGGAGGATTGGGCTACGAATTACGGACATTGCGATCTCGTTAACTTCTGGTCTGGTCAGATGATCCGCCACAACACGCGGGGAGGACTCCATTCCTGCTCTTACAACGCACGCGTCTGGCATTTCGTTGGTGCAGAATTGGATTTATCGAGGGCATTCACACGAACGCAAATTCGACGTCACGATTGCCCTGCGCCTCTCCAGGAGAACTCGTCACGTCGCCCATTCATCAGGCGGTTCCGATAAAAACAGCACGGCCGCCATGGTTATCGGCATAGCGGCTGCACCGAGTGCAGTTGAAAGCCCGGATCAGATGACGGGATCATGACGCATCGAGCTGGAATTCGGTTGCATTGGAGTGCTTATAGCCTACACTGTTAGTCATGGCAGCATTTACCGACACCATTGAAACGCGGGCGCACACCACGCGGGACGGGATGCTCAATCTGAGCGTTGACGTCGGCATGGCGGACGCGGACGTGGCCGTCACCGTACGCGTGCGGCCGGTGAGTGGTGGAGAGGTGGACGCGAACGGCTGGCCTACGGGCTTTTTCGAGTGCGTGGCCGGCTCCATGCCTGAGTTGGAGCGAGCCCCGCAAGGTCAATTTGAAGAGCGACTACCGCTTGAGTGATGTTTCTTCCTGACACCAATTTGTGTGTTGCCCTGTTGCGCCGGCGCAACCCGAAGTTGATAGCGCGCTGGCAGGCGACCAAGGCAAGCGACGTGGTGCTCTGTTCCGTGGTCGTGTATGAGCTCCGCCACGGCGCAGAGAGGAGCACCGATCCAGCTCGAGAACATGGCAAGTTGGATGTGTTTCTCAGGGCGTTTGTGTCTCTACCCTTCGATGACGATTGCGCCCGGAGCTGTGCCCGTATCCGGTTCGAACTCGAACAATCCGGCATGCGGATCGGCCCGCATGACTTACAGATTGCAGCAATCGCGCATTACCACGGGCTGACCTTGGTGACGCATAACACTCGCGAGTTCAGCCGAGTTTCCGGGCTGAAACTCGAAGACTGGGAAAGCGATGAGGCTGCGTGAGAACGGGGCCGGAACTTGGGCGCCAGACCAATGGAGTTAATCTGTGAGTCGGTGGGCGTCCCAGTCTCGGATTGACACTTCAATTAGCGCCGTGGGATGACAATTCTACTCTCGTACAACAATTGTTTCTCGTTTCAGTTTGCATTCGCCGATTAGAGGGAGTATATTGTCCGTGGACACCAGCGTTTCGCGCCGCGATTAGTCGGTGCTGCTTGCGTCCAGAATACGGCTGCGGGTTTTACCCACTGCCAAAATACGAAAGGAGCTATTCATGGCTCACACTTCTCCCACTGCGGTGCATTCCTACCGATTTACGGTTCCGGTTGATGAGTACCGGGCTCTCCCAATCCCGGGATATCCAGAGGCTAAAGCCGGAAACTGTTTTGTTCGTGTGACCGATCTCCCGCAGAAACTCGATGGCTGGATGCAAGTCAATCCGCGGGTTCCGAAGCGCAACGCCAAAGGAGTAGTTGCTGGTCCCGTGATCCAGGGTATTCGGGAGACACTTCGTGGTCGTCCACTGAGAATGGTCGTAATGAATCAAGGTGTCTTCTTGATGGCCGATTCGGCGGAATTTGCCAAAGGTCCAGGCGGACGGGGCGAACTGACGATCTCATTCTCCGATCTTGAACGACATGGTTTGGTGAATGGCGGCCATACTTATGCGGCCATCCGGGCGGAGATTGAGGAAACGGAGAATCTTGGCGACAGTGATGAAGCGGAGTCTCGACGCAGAGCGTTGAATCAGGCGTTCGTGCGTCTGCACATTCTTCAGGGAATTGACCCCGGGTTGGTGCCTGAAATTGCCGAAGGACTGAACACAAGCAAACAGGTGGACAGCGCATCGCTCGCCAACCTCGCAAAACGATTTGAGGCAATCGCACTGGCGATGAAACCATTCCCCGGTGCGGACGAGATTGGGTACATGCAGAACGAGAACAAGGAACTCTATATCACCGAGGTCGTGACGATGCTGGAACTCTTCAACTGTGAGAGGTTCAGCGACCAGAGACACCCTTCGATGCTCTACCGATACTCGAAGAAGTCGCTCGATTTGTTCACGCAGGATCAGGACGCTACACCATCGCCGATGGCTCTTCTAATTCCGCGAACCTACGAATTTCTCAAGTTGGCGGATGACATCAAGTACGCGGTCCCCAAGGCATGTGAGGCCGTTGGTTATCAATTCGGGCGCACCAAGGTCGGGGCTAGCGCTCGAGCCGGGTCGCCTGCGAATCACGGAACCAAGCTTCCGTTCAACGGCAAGACAATGGATTATCACGTGACCAACGGCTGGCTGTTTCCGCTGTTGGCGGCATTTAGAGCAAATCTCCGTTGGGACTTGATGGCCGGACGGTGCGAGTGGCGCGTGCCGTTAGATCAACTGTTGCCGAAAGTCATCGACGCAATCGTAGGCGTGTGCGTACAGGCTCGTAAAGGCGAGGGTTTGGAACCCGACGAACTGGGGATGAAAGACCATATTTACAGCCAATGTTACGACAAGATTCAACTGCAACTTGCAAAGCTCAATATGCTTAATTGAGGTCTAGGCGTCAGCGTAACTGACAACAGTCTCTGGCCCCGGTGCTTCAAGCGTACCGGGGCCATTTTGCGTTGTCGTGGCGGGTCGGTTTTGGAGCTGGAAAGCGGAGCCAGAGGGCGGGCGGGATGACAGTGCTCAATCTACCGCCGGACAGGTTCGCAGCGTTGCTGTGGCGAGAGCGTTACACCGTGCTGCTCCTACATTCACTCTACGGTACCGATAGAAGCAGCACGGCCGCTATGCCTATTCGGCATAGCGGCCAGCTGACGAGTAATTGTTTCGCTTGATGCGGATTACGCTTTGATTACTTCGCCGCGTCCAGCACCTTGAGGGTCATATCCTTGAACTGCACCCTCATCGGCGGGCCGGCGTGGATCTGCAGGCCGATGAAGCCGTCCATCGCTCGCTTGGCTTCTTCGTTGTCGATCAGTTCGATCGTCTGCTTGCCATCGATCTTCTGGATCAGGTGGTTGCCCTTCGCGGTGATCGTGTACTCGTGCCAGTCCTTCATGTCGATCGAGTTCTGGATTTCCTTGGCGTCGCCGACATTCTCGGCCGTCTTCTTGCCGTCGGCTCCGATGGTGATCTTCTGGCCGACGGTGGCGATCACGCCACGTCCACCTTCTTCGTAAAGGATGCCCGTGTAGGTCTTCTCGGCCATGTCGGCCTGGTAGCCGTTCATGACCCAGTTGCCCTTGTCCTTGGAGCGGTACTGGATGCCGGAGTTGTGGTTGTAGAGCTTGAACTTGGCCTTGAGTTCAAAGTCGGCCGGCTTGCCAGCGCGGAAAATGCAGAAAGTGTTGCCCTTGGTGGGCTTCTCCTTGGTGGTCGTGCCGGTGATGCAGCCGTCCTCGACGGTCCAGATGTCGGGGTTGCCATCCCAGCCGGCGAGGGTCTTGCCGTCAAAGATGATGTACGCCCCGTCGGCGTTCTTGGGCAGGTCGGTGAGTTTGATTTCCTTCTTGTCCTGGGCGACGACGGAGAAGGCGAGGGAAAGAGCGAAGATGGCGGCGATGCAGTGTCTCATAGGTCGGGTCTCCTTGTTTGGTTAATGGAATATACAGTGGGAACGCCGGTTTGTGGAACGAGCGGATTAAACACGAAGGCACGAAGACACGAAGCGGGTTCTGGTGGACGATAGCGACATGGCAGGCTCTGGCTATCCTTCCCGTTGTCGTGATCAAAACAATTAAGTGATGTTTTCTCATAGGGCATGGAGAACCAAAGTCCGCTTCGTGCCTTCGTGTTTAATCTTCCTCTTCCCGTGAGAAGTATTCCTTTTCGAGTTCCTTCATCTGTGCGGTCAGGCGGTCGTGCTCGATTTGGATCTCCTGGGCGCGCGTGTGGGATCTGAACGTTTCCGGGTCGCTCAGGCGGACCTGGGCGGCCGCGATGGCGGCTTCGGTCTGCTGAATCTTCTTCTCCAGTTCCTTCATTCCCAGTTTGCCGAACGGACGGAGGTAGGGATTGTCCTTGCGGGGTTTCTTCGGCGGCTGCGGCTTGGGCTCGGCGTGCTTGTGTTTGGCGACGGCCGTGCGAGTGGCTTTTGCCGACGTCTCGGCGGCGAGTTGCAACTGGCGGCGGTGCCAGGCGGAATAGTTGCCGAGGAAATCTACGATCGTGGGCGGCTGGAGGATGATCATCCGCCCCACGAGCTTGTCGAGGAAGTAGCGGTCGTGCGAAACGCAGAGGATGGTGCCGGGGAAATCGGTCAGCGACCGCTCGAGTGCTTCGCAGGACGCGATGTCCAGGTGATTCGTCGGTTCGTCCAGCAGCAGGACATTGGGCTTGTCGATCAGGAGCTGGGCGAGGCGGACGCGGGCGCGTTCGCCGCCGGAGAGCAGGGACATGGATTTGTAGATGTCGTCGTTGCGGAAGAGCATGACGGCGCAGATGTCGCGGACCTGCTTTTCGTTGACATCGCGGTCTTCCCAGACCTGTTCCATGACGGTGAGCTCGGGATCGAATTCGTCCAGTCGCTGGTCGTAGTAGCCGATGTTCAGATTCGCGCCCCAGCGCAGGTCGCCGTCGTCGGCGTCGGCCTCGCCGATCAAACACTTGAGCAGCGTGGTCTTGCCCGAGCCGTTGGGGCCGATCATGCCGATGCGCTCGCCGCGCTGGATGTCGAAGGAAATTTCCTCCCAGAGCCGGCGCGGGCCGAAAGCCTTGCTGAGCTGGCGGACGCGGAGCACCTGGTCGCCGGCGCGCTGGTCGGTATTCAGCGCCAGGCGGATGTGGTGGTCCTTGCCGACGGCGGCCACCATTTCGTCGGATTTCTTGAAACGCTCCAGCCGCGTCTTGCGGCCGCGCGATTCCTTGGAGCGCTGGCCGGCCTGGAAGCGGCGGATGAACTCTTCCTGCTTGGCGATCATCTCCTGTTGCTGTTCATACGCACGAGATTGGCTGAGTTCGAGGAGTTCACGCTGCTGCACGAAGGCCGAGTAGTTGCCGGTAAAACTGTCAAGCCGGCACTTGTTCAGCCAGGCTATGCGCGTGGAGAGCCGGTCGAGCAGGAAGCGGTCGTGGGAGATGATCAGCACCGCGCCCTTGAAATCGCGGAGATAATCTTCGAGCCACTCGATGGCGGCCAAGTCCAGATGATTCGTTGGCTCGTCCAGCAGGAGCAAATCCGGTTCGCCGATGAGCAGCCGGGCCAACGCCAGGCGCGAGCGCTGGCCGCCGGAGAGCGTGGAGACCTGCTGGTCCCAGGTAAGGCGGTCCAGGCCCACGCCCAGCAGCGTGGCTTCGAGCCGATGCGTGAACGCATATCCGCCGGCCAGTTCGAACTCGTGCTGGACGGCCTGGTAGCGGCGGAGGACGCGGTCCTGCTCCTCGCCGACGACGTCGCCGAGCTTGTGTTCGAGTGCGCGCATTTCATGGTGGAGCCGGCGGAGGTCGGCGAAGGCTTCCTCGGCCTCGTCCAACACGGTGTTGTCGGGGTTGAAAACGGGATCCTGCACGAGGTAGCCGATGCGGGTGCCCTTGGCCAGGGCGATGGTGCCGTAGTCGGGCTCGATGGCGCCGGTGACGATGCGGAAGAGCGTGGTTTTGCCCGATCCGTTGGCCCCGATGAGGCCGACGCGCTCGCCGGGATAGAGGGTGAGGCTGGCCTTGTCGAAGATGGTTCGCTGGCCGAAAGTCTTTTCGAGGTTGTCGATGGTGAGAAGCATGGTCTGGTTATTTTGGGCGGGTAGTGTCGCCGGAAACGGCGCACAAGGCAAAAGGTAAAGTGAAATAGTGAAGAAGAAAACAACAACCATCGCCAAACCTTGGACCGCAATGACCACTGCGGAGCTTGAGCAAGCGACGCGAGGTTTAGAGAATCTGCGTTACCAGGACACGCGCCCGCTTAATGCGGGCGAACGCCAGCAATGGGAGCGAGCCAAGCGCGGCCGGCCTCGCAAAGCCGTAAAGGCCGCCCGCGTACTCATCTCCATCGAACCCGCAATCCTCGCCCGCGCCGATGCCCTGGCCAGACAGCGTGGGGTCAGCCGTTCGCAACTGTTCGTCCGGGGCGTCTCCACCCTGCTCGCGGGATGACGGGCGCGCCGGCCGCCGGCAATACCGGCAATGTGGACTCGTCAAACGAGCTTGGGCTTCAGGCGATCGGGCAAATCAGGCCGCATGGGACAGGAACATCTTGAGGGCGTCGGCGATGAGCCTGGATCGGCTCAGCTTGTGCCGGCGCGCATATTCCCCGGCGGCGGCGAGGAGGCCGCGTTCCAAGGCAATCTGCACCCGTTCGGCGCCAAGTCCGATGCGCGGCCGGCCCCCGCGTTTGGCGGCCGTGGCCAGCGATTCGGCCAGCGCTTCCATCCGGCGATCCTCCGGCGTCATTGGCTGGGCCGATGGCTGGTAGGCCGGATCGTCGAACCGGCTTGTCGCGCGGCGCAGTTCGGCGGTGGTCATTCGGCTGTATGGCTTGCTCTTTATTGGCGATTTCGTTTTCGGCATTGTCGTCTTTCCCGGTCGGTCAGTTCGCGCGCGTGGATTACGTACACGACGCCCGGCGGATCGAAGATGTAAATCACCTGAAGGTATCGACCTTCAACAGTCTGGCCCCAGACACGGCGTTTGTCGTTCTCGATTTTCTCGGGCCATGGCGGCGTCTGGGCATCGACCACATATTCGGCCTCTTCGACCGAAACGCCATGCTCGGCAATGTGGTCGATGTTCCATACGTTCCAGCGAAACAGACGCGCCATGCCGAGTATTATACACAATTAACCGTTTGCCCACAACAGGGTGGGATGAGAAGGAACAACCTCGCGCAGAGACGCGGGGGCGCGGAGAATACGGCAGATTGGCTCTAATCCCCCGCAGGGCCATCGCATTTGAGAGTTCGGCGCAGGTTAGGATTGCGCTACGGCGTCAGGCGCGATAAGTTATGGACGTGTAGTCGCGAAGCTTCGCAGCAGAACCGTTTTCCACTTTGAAAGGAGCTTGCGCATGGACGCCCA
>JANYKD010000382.1 GCA_025361735.1 Phycisphaerales bacterium | reverse complement strand
TGGCGGCATCTGTGAGGGATTGCAGTAGCGACTTGTAGGCAGTGTCGTCTTTCGATTTGAACAGGGCGCGTTTATCGTCGGCCAGGCCGCCGGCGGATCTGGCGAGGTTGTTGACGAGGATCGGACTCCACTGCGGATGCGTGAAGTTGATGCACTGGGTCGTGTCGGGTTCCTTCATCCCAAGTTCGGCCGTGATCTGCTCGAAACGGGCAAACCAGGGCATCGGCTCGAGATTCTTGCCGCCGTGGCCAAACTTCACGGCCTTGGGATAGACCCCGTCGTCGTTCTTGACGCGAAAGCACGGATCCCGGCCGCCCTGGGTATAGGGGCGGTCCATGTCCCACGTCGAGTAGTAGCAGAGATTGGAGTCGATCCAGGCGTAGATGCGTTTGCGGCTCTCGGGATCGACATCAACACCGCCGTGTTTGCTCTCCATGAGCTTGGTGATCTTGCTGGTCCACGAGCCACTGGCCAGCGCCGGGAAGTTGCCAGTGGGGCCGGGGTTGATGAAGTAGCCGTCGACGAACTTGCGCCGGCAGAGCGCCTCGTAGGACATGCTGAAGAAGCGGGTCTTGTCGCCGGAGAGGTTGATGCCGGCGTCGGGCGTCGGGCCGTCGTGACAGGAGATGCAGTAGCGGTCGAGCACGGGCTGGACCAGTTTGACATAGTCCACCGGGCCGGCGCCCCACACCGGCGGCGCGATGTCGGCCGGGCGAGTTTGCAGGCGGTGATTGAACGGCGTCGTGGCAGGCGCTGCCTTTTGTCGTGAATCATGGCAGCCAGCGCACGATGCTTGCTCGCCCGTGGTGATTTGGGTCACCGAACCCATGCGGACGACCTCCTTGCCATCGGCGTCAATGGCCTGGAAGTAGAGTTCCACACCCGATGGGGCCGTGAAGTAGATGCCGCCGTCGTCGGGCACAGGCACAGTTCCAAGGATGCTCTTGACGTAATACGTGCCGTAGCCGATGACCGGATAGTGGTCGTGGTAGCGCGGGCCTTCGGTGTTGTACTTCTTGGGAATCTGCTGCCAGATCCGCAGGTGTTTCACCTGGCCACGCTTCACGCCCTGTTCGAGCAGGCCCTGGTAGA
Organism: Phycisphaerales bacterium; assembly: GCA_025361735.1. Taxonomy (GTDB): domain Bacteria; phylum Planctomycetota; class Phycisphaerae; order Tepidisphaerales; family Tepidisphaeraceae; genus JANYKD01. The sequence continues at coordinate 1,974 of JANYKD010000382.1, read as the reverse complement.
CATCGGCGACATAGAAGGTCCCCGCGCCGGGCACGGTGGGCACATCGCCGGGGATCGCGTGCGGCAGCGGCCGGGGAGCCAGCGACACGGGATTCACAAACGACTTGTTGCCGTCGCCATAGAGCGTTTCAATCCGGCCATCGTGTCCCAGGAGGACGATGCGGAAGCATTTCGGACCGTCCTCCGACCCGCCGCCATAGGAGACCAGCGACATCTCCGCATTGACAGGCCACGGATCGACAAACGCCCACGGATACAACTTGTCGCCCGGCCCCCAGTTGGTGTCGCGCCAGTCGCGGCCCTTGGTCACGCGGTACTGCGTTGCGAAGGTGATCTGTCGCATCCCCTCGAGGTTCTCCGTACCCGTGGTCGGATCGACGATGGCGATGTCGCCGATCGGCTGGTGGTGATGGGCGGCCATGGTCAGGATCACCTTGCCCGTGCCCGGAATCGGCTTGGCGCCCCAGCGCGAATTGGGGACAGTCAGCGTGTTGCCGTAGTAAAGCTGCAACTTCTGCCCATTGGGCTGGAGCGTCCACAATCCCTGCCACGAGAAGATATTCTTGTCCTGGTACTCCCACCGGGTGCAGATAATCCGGCCATCGGGCAGGATGGCCGGGGCGCTGGTGCAGAGCGTCGTGTAATCGATCCGGCGGATGTCCGACCCATCGGCCCGGCAGATGTACAGCGCGCTCGCCAGAAAATCCTGGCACAACGAAAACGATTCGCAGCGCGACGACGCGAAGACAATCCGGCCATCCGGATAATACACCGGGTTGAAATCGTGCCACTGCCCCGAGGTGAGTTGCCTCAGTCCGCTGCCATCAACGCGAATCTCCCAGATGTGAAACGCATCCACCGCCTTCTCGCGATAGGTCAGCAGCAGTTTCCTGCCGTCATACGAAGGGCTGATGTCGTAGATGTAGCCCTCGACTGTTTGCAGGATCGTCTTCGCGGCCGTCTTCGGCTCGGCCGGGTTGTAGACCATCAGCTCCGACCCGCGCGAATGAACCTGCGAGAACATCGTGCCATTGGTCCCGCCCATGTGCGCCGAGCGGCGGATGAAGGCGACGGGCGGGCACTGCGACAGCAGCGTGTCACGATCCGCGGCGGGCGCAATGCCCGCTGGGAGAATTGCTGCGAGCAGCAATGCAATGCATCGTACCCATGGCCAAGGTTTCATGTGCATACGTGCCAACTCCGTGACGACACCGCTATTACCGGGAGTGAGTGGTGGTGTTGGTCATTAAACCCTCCCCCAGTCTCAACGGTATCCCTCATTGGTAACGCAACTGATCCATCAACCGCAGAGGTGTCCAATGCGCACGATCATCGCCCTGCTGTCGCTGCTCGCTCTTACCCCCCTGCTCGCCAATGCGGCCGGGCAGGCCGGCCAGTTAACGCCCGTGCCGGTGACGGCCGTTCAGATGCAGGATTCCTTCTGGGCGCCGCGCATCCAGCTCAATCGCGAGACCGTCATCCCCCACAACATCAAGTTCTGCCAGACCACCGGCCGCATCAGCAACTTCGCCAAGGCCGGCGGGCTGATGCCGGGGAACTTCGAAGGCATCTTCTTCAACGACTCCGATGTCGACAAAGTGCTTGAAGGTTGCGCCTACAGTCTCGGCCAGGTTCGCGACCCGGAGCTGGAAAAGACCGTCGATGACATCATCGACAAGATCGCCTCCGCCCAGCAGCCCGATGGCTACCTGTATTCGTTCTACACCGTGCGCAAGGAACTCGACAAGCGGTTCAGCAACCTCAAGGACATGCACGAGATGTACTGCGCCGGCCACCTGATCGAGGGGGCGGTCGCGTACTATCAGGCCACCGGGAAACGCAAATTCCTCGACGTCGCCATCAAGCTGGCCGACTGCCTCGACAACACCTTCGGCCCCGACAAGCGCCACGGCTGCTGCGGCCATGAAGAGATCGAACTGGCGTTGGTCAAGCTGGCCGCCATCACCAAGAACC
>JANYKD010000425.1 GCA_025361735.1 Phycisphaerales bacterium | reverse complement strand
TGCACGATCACAGCCGGATCTTGCTTCCCGGGAGGAAGCCTTCAAGTTTTCGGGCACGCACCGGGTGCTGCAGCTTGCGGATGGCCTTGGCCTCCACCTGCCGCACGCGCTCGCGGGTCACCTTGAAAATCCGGCCGACTTCTTCGAGCGTATACGTGTAGCCGTCGCCGATGCCGTAACGCAGCTTGATGATCTCGCGCTCGCGGTACGTCAGCGTCTTGAGCACCTGCTCGATCTTGTCCTTGAGCATCTCCTGCGTCGCGGACTCGACCGGATTCTCGGCCTTCTCGTCCTCGATGAAATCGCCGAAGTAGCTGTCTTCGCTCTCGCCCACGGGGCGATCCAGCGAAATCGGATGCCGCGAAATCTTCAGCACGCGGCGCGTCTCGCCGACGCTCATCTTGGCCCGCTTGGCGATCTCCTCGATCGTGGGCTCGCGGCCGACCTCCTGCATGATCTGCTTGGAGATGTTCCGCAGTTTGCTCATGGTCTCGATCATGTGTACCGGAATGCGGATGGTACGGGCATGATCGGCGATGGCCCGTGTGATCGCCTGGCGGATCCACCAGGTGGCATAGGTGCTGAACTTGTAGCCGCGACGGTATTCGTACTTGTCCACCGCCCGCATCAGGCCGGTGTTGCCTTCCTGGATGATGTCCAGAAACGACAGGCCGCGGTTGCGGTACTTCTTGGCAATCGACACCACCAGACGCAGGTTGCCGCCGGAGAGCTTGCGCTTGGCGTCCTCGTACTTGTTGTAGATTTTCTTGATCTGAACGACGCGCTTGTGCAGGTCCTGGGCGCTCTCGAGGACCAGGTCCTCAAGGCCCGCCAGTTCCTGCTGGCACACTTCCAGATCCTCGCCGGGATCCTTGAGCTTCTTCAGCTCCTCGATCTTCTGCTCCAGTTCGAGCATCTTCGCCGAGATGCTGTTGAGCTTCTTCATCAGCGGCGTCACCTTGCTGGTGCGCAGCGAAAGCTCTTCGAGCATCTTCACCGAACGGCGACGGCGGCGGCGGACGGAAAGCTGCAGCTCGGCCTGCTTCTTCTTGTTCTCCGCGTTGCGGGAACCGTCCCAGTCCTCGCGGTTGCGGCCAAGCATGGTCCGCACCGTCTCCAGGTTCAGCGGGATGCGCTGGCTGATCGTGCCCTTGTCGGCCTGATCCTCAGCGGTGCTGATCTTCATCGTGCGGTCAAACGGCAGATCGCCGTCGTCGACCTGCTGCAGAATCTCCACGACCGCCTGCAGCGAGTAATCGCTCTCCAGCACGCGGCTGCGGAAGATCTTGCGGGTGATCTCGATCTTCTTCGCCAGGCCGATTTCCTGCTCGCGGGTCAGCAGCGGAATCTCGCCCATCTGCGTGAGGTACATGCGAACCGGATCGTCGATGCGCTTGCTCGACGCCTCGGCCAGTTCCTCTTCGAGATTCAGGTCAAGTTCGTCATCATCCTCTTCGGCGGCAACCAGTTCCTCATCGGAAGGTTCGTCGGCCTTGGGCTTGGCCGGAACCGCGGTGGCCGTCGTGGTCTTCGTGGTCGTGGCCGAGAACGTCGGCGTGGCCTTGACCGGGAGATCGGACAAGATCGCCGGCACCGGCACCGCAGCACCCTTCTTGCCGTGTTTGGTGGTGAACTCGCCCACATCCGCATCGTCGATGAGACGAATGTTCATCTCATCAATGAGCATGAGCAGCGAGTCGAGCTTCTCCGGCGAGACAACCTCGTCCGGCAGCTTCTCGTTGAGTTCGTCAAAAGTCAGATACCCGCGCGACTTGCCCAGTGCCATCAGGGCGTTCACGCGCGCATCGACCTCCTCCTGCGAACCCGAACCAATCAGAGGTGATTCCTGTACGGTAGACATTTTCTCCACTTGGACCTTTCACGTACCGCCGCCGGAACGTCCGACAGACGGGGAACGGCGCGACCCGGGCCAAGGTCTCGCAGAAATTTGCGAACCCTGTAACGCGAAGCCGTCATTCGTTCCGTTTCGCAGAGCCTGTTAAGCTCCGCACGGGACCGGAGTACCCGTTAGAACCGGCTTTCGGCCGGACCTTGCGACCCGCAGGCCGCCATTCGGAATATTAGAAGCCGACTCGCCGGAAATCCGGCTGCCGGGCTTTTTCCTGCAATCTCCTGAGCAGTTCATCCTGAACTTCGAAGGAGGCGTCCCTGACCTCCAAGGCCTCAGCGTGCATCTGCCGCTGTTCGTTCCTGCCGACATCTTCCCGAAGGAAGCGGATGGCCCCCTCGACGGTCTGGCTCAAATCGGGCATTTCCTCAACCGACTGGACCAACTCGATGGCCAGCTTAACCAGTTCCGGATCCCCGAGACCGGCTAAGAACTCATTAAGTACCGGCTCTCCCTCATCAAGTTGATGGTTCCAATATAATTCTGCCAGACGCCTTAGCGAGCCCGGAGCGAAGCTGTCTATTCTAACCGACACTTGTACGGTATTCCAGAGATTCGGTTCAAGTAAAAGTGCTCCAATAATTTGTCGCCGCGCGACTTGCGCTCCCGTTATCGGACCAGTATCCGCTGCTGCGGAGTCCGTAGTCAGTGGTCCGTGGTCCGTGGCCGCTGACGCGGAGTCCGTAGTCAGTAGTCCGTGGTCCGTAGCCTCGCTCGGTCTGTTTTGCAAAACTGGCTTCGTTTTGCCTTTCTGCGGTTTGAAACGCCGGTGCAGCTCCGCAACCGGGATTCCGGTTAGTCGCTCGACCCGCGATAGGGCAGTTCCCCAACGAATCGGATCCACCGTGCCACCCTGAGCCCCGTTGGACAGCAGTTCAAGGTACTGCCGGGTAGCCCGTTCGCGGGCGACCAGATCGCCCTCGGCCGCCTGGAGCTTCGCGAGCAGATTCGTCCAGGCGTAAGTCAAGGCATCTGCAGCACTTGCGATCATCTTGTCGAATGCTTCGGCTCCGAACTTGAGAAAGAACTCGTCAGGGTCCAGGCCCTGCGGCATCGTCGCCACACAAATATCGACGGGCTGGGTCAGGAATAGTTGCACAACCCGATTGACCGCCTCGTCGCCGGCCGAGTCCGCATCGAACAGCAGCACGATCTTGTCCGTAAACCGCCGCAGCACATTCACATGCTGCTCCGCGAGCGCCGTCCCCATCGGCGACACGACATTGCTCGCGCCGAACTGGTGGGCCATCATCACGTCGGTGTAGCCTTCAACGACCGAAACCGTACGCGTTTCCACAATCCGCTGCTTGGCCAGGTCGATCCCGAAAATCGCCCGGCTCTTGCTGAAAATCGGTGTTTCGGGGCTGTTGAGGTATTTGGCCGGGTCCTCGGAATCCGGCATCTTTCGACCGCCGAAGGCGATGATCTGCCCCGACTCGTTGCGGATCGGGAACATGATCCGGTTGCGGAACGTGTCATAATGGCCAGGGCCGCGCTCCGGGTCGCGGGCCTTGACCAGCCCGCCAAGCGTGAGCGCCTCCGGCCCGAATTTCCGGCCGACTTCGCTCTTGAGCAGATTGTCCCAGCCCACAGGCGCCAGACCGACGCAGAACTTCTTCAGCGCCTCCGCGGTGAACCCGCGTTTGGCAAGATATTCGCGCGCCGTCGCCGCCAGAGGGAGAGAAAGCTGGTTTTCAAAGAACCGAGCGGCCGCCTGATGCATATCCAGCAGAAGTTGCCGCTCCCCGGGTTTGGATTTCTCGCCGCCAAAATGCGGGATCTCAATCCCGGCCTGCCGGGCGAGAATCTCCATGGCTTGTCGAAAGTCGACGCGGTCCCGCAACATGATAAAGTCGAAGGCGGTACCGCTGGCCTTACAGCCAAAGCAGGTGAAATACTGTCTGGCCGGGTTCACATGGAACGACGGCGTCTTCTCGTTGTGGAACGGACACAGACCGGCGTAGGTCTTCCCCCGGCGCTTTAGCGCGACGGTCTGGCCGATCAGTTCGACCAAGTCGGTTGCCTGGAGTATTTGTGCCCGAACGTCTGAGGCCATGAGGTCCCCCGAAATGAGCGACGGGGACAACAACGGCATCAACCGTCACAACCGCCTCTCCAACAACACCCTGAATTCGACGCGTCCGGTTGTTACTCTTTTTCGGACAAGCAGTTGCGATCAGCGATGCACGATATAGACGGTCAAGTATATCACGATTTTTGGGGTGGGTCAAACAAAAGTTAAGGTTTGTTTCGCTTGGGCGCGCTCAGCGATTCGCACAGAAATGACCTCCCCGCCGCCTGCGTGCCATCGTCCTGCCTGTCCTTGCTTTGGGAGCGGCATAGCTCTCGCAACGCCACAACCCGTCGAAACCTCCGCCACCAGCAAAGAACGTCTATCACGGGAGAACGAAGACACGGAGACACAGAGTCTTTCTCCGTGTCTCCGTGTCTCCCTGGCTCTTTCGATTGCGGCTGCCTCTGCGTGACTGTCCGCGATTAAGCCGCCTTCCCAAACTCGGCAAACTCACGTTTCGCCGGCTTGCAAGTTGCGGCCGTTGCATGATCCTCGGACGAATCCAGTGGAATCGCCTGACTGGGCCTGCGGCTCGCCGCGACGGGCGAATGCACTTTCGCCGTGTGCCCTCTCATCCCGCGATCGACATGCCGCCCTTCGACGGCGACCAGTTGGCCGGTGACCAGAGAAGTCAGCTCGGCAACCACCGTGTTGAGTTGTTCAGCCTGGGAGGACAGTTCCTCGGACGCCGCCGCCGTCTCCTCGGCGTTGGCGGCATTGGATTGCGTCACCTGATCCATCTGCCCGACGGCCTGGTTCACCTGGTTGATCCCCGTCGCCTGCTCGCCGCTGGCGGCGGCGATCTCGCTGATCAGGGAATTGACCTTGGTCGCAGACGTGGTGATCTGCTCCAGTGTGGTCGCCACTTCCGCGCTGATGACCACGCCGTTCTTCGCGTTATTCACCGATTCCTCGATCAGCGCGGACGTGTTCTTCGCGGCTTCGGCCGAGCGCATCGCCAGGTTTCGCACTTCCTCTGCGACCACCGCAAAACCCTTGCCCGCCTCGCCGGCGCGGGCGGCCTCCACCGCGGCATTGAGCGCCAGCAGGTTGGTCTGGAAAGCGATCTCGTCAATTACCTTGACGATCTTGGCCGTCTGCACCGCGGATTTCTGAATCTCGTTGATGGCGTCATTCATCTTCCGCATCGCCTGATTCCCGTTGTCCGCGGCCTCTTTGGTCTGCGCCGACACGGCGGCGGCCTGCTGCGCGGTGTCCGAGTTCCGCTTGGTCATCGAACTCATCTCCTCGAGACTGGCGCTGGTCTGCTCAATCGCGGCCGCCTGCTCGCTGGCGCCCTGGGCAAGGGACTGGCTGGCGGAAGCGACCTGGCCCGATGCGGCGCTGGTCTGTTCCGCGCCCGCCGACAGCGTGTCGGCGATCCGGATGATCGGCCGCGTGATGGATCGCGTGATGATGATCGCCAGCACAATGCCCAGGCCCACGGCGATGCCCAGGCCGGCAATCATGGTTGTTGAGGCGGTGGACAATGACGATGCCGCCTTCTCGGAACTCTTGAGTGTGTCGCTCGTCCCTGTACTGGCGATCGCTCTCACCTGCTCAAGCACGTTGTCGGCCAGAGGAGTGCGCTTCGCAGCCAGATCATCGCGCCCCTGCCACAAGGCCAGCATGTCGCTCATCGTGTCGTTATAGAGCTTGACACCCGCCTGACATTCGTTGATCTGCTTGAGGCCGGCCTCATCGCTGACCGTCGCCCGGAGTTCACCCAGCGTCTTGTCCACCTCCGCATATTTCTTCTGCGTCTCCTGAAACAGTTTGACATCGCGAATGGAAAATGACTTGAAGTTCCCGATGCGGATCTGGTCCGACAACTCAATGACATCATGCATGAGGCGGATCTCGTTCAGCAGACCGGAGATCCTGGCCTCGTCGCTCTTGCCGGCAACGGCCGGCCGGGTCGTGGCAGAACCCGGCGCTGCCAGCGCCACATGCAGCACCTCCGCCAGCGTCTTCTCTCTTGCGTCCACGAAACCATGGGAGGCTTTCATTGCCCGCTGGGCCGCCTCGTTCAGCGTCACGCGGTCTTTCGCCATGCCTTCGCTCAAGACCACCGTCTTGTCGAGCAACTTCTCGTATTCATTCACGCTGGCGGATGCCTTGTCGAGCGACGTCTGCATCAGGCCCAGCGACCGCGATTTCGCGGCAAGGGACTGCCCGTCAATGATGGCCTGGCGAAGATCCGCGATCTGCTTCTTCCCGGCATCGAGAAACCGTGTCTCGTCCGAGTAAACATACCCTCGCAATTGATATACGGCCGTGGACCAGTTCCCCTGCATCTGCGTGGCGATGGAAACCGCCGGGACTGTCTCCGTCGCCAGTTGTGTGCTGTCCCGCTTCACGCTCTGCATGTTCCAAACCGCCAGCGACCCGAGGGCCACCGCAATGACAATCAGACTGGCAAACCCGAGTGAAATCCTGGTTCCAAGTTTCATCGCACGTTCCTTTCAAAATCCGGTTCGGTCTCCTGCGTGCGCGCGGACCTCGCGCACCTTTCGGCAACCGCCGTGCACGATGCACGCGGTCGCTGGCCTGCCTGGAACACGCCATGCCCTCTACGGGGCCTGACGAGCCGTAGGCCATTCCTGATCCGATTTCAATGGAATCACGCGGCACTAGGCACGCGAACGATTTGGATGTGAGCTCGAACCGACCGTTCTCACAACAGAATCGCGCCTGCCTGTTTGAACACAAGCCGCGCATTGAGCATCGCTCCGACACAAATTCTGCGACCACTCAATGAAGCCATCTTGATATCGGCCAAATGCTGTACGGTCTTTCGCCTCGCTTGCCTGAATATGAAGAAACGGCAACAAACACATTAACCATCGAGCGAAGAGTTACCCGCGCCAACGCGATCCGGACATTGATTTCGCGTCCCTTTCTGTGTCGCCTTGGCTGCTTGCCAGCAACCGATAACGGCAGGCACCGCCGTCGCATGTAGTGCCGCCGGTGTCCCCACCGGCGGAATCCCGCGACGCGCCCGCAACGCCAAACTCCGCCAGCGGGGATATTGGCGTCACTCCGTCTGCCCCATGCGATCCCCCTGCCGCACATACAGACCCGCATTCAGTTGCCGGCCCAGACGCAGAGGACTACGATTACGCCATGAATACAACACGACGCACTTTCCTGCGCTGGAGCGGGGCCATGGCAGTATTGGCGGCCGGAGGACGGGTATTGCGGGCGGCCGAGCCGGCCGCACCTCCGCCCATGTTCATGGGGAAGTTATCGGTCGTGCGCCTCGAGGACGACCTTCACGCCTTACTCAACGGCGGCGGCAATTCCACGGCCATCCACTCGGCCGATTCGCTTTTCATGATCGACAGCGGCATCCCCGCTCGCGGCAAGGACCTGCTCGCCGCCGTGACCGCCTTGTCACCGGCCGCCGTCCACAAGACACTGTTCAACACGCACTGGCACTTTGACCACGTCGGCGGCAACGGCGATTTCGCCGCCGCCGGTTATGCGATAATCGGCAGCGCCCAGTGCCGCCAGCGCATGGGTCAGACCATCAATTTCGAAGACCTGGGAATGCAGGTGCCCCCGTCACCCGAAGGCCAGCGCCCGGCCGTGACGTTCGACGAGAAGCTCGACGTCTACACACCGCCGCGCGTGCGACTCGTGAAATTCGCCCCGGCCCACACCGACACCGACGCCGTCGCCATCGTCGACGCCTACGGGATCCTCATCACCGGCGACCTCGTCTTCAGCGGCGCTTTCCCCGTGATCGATCGCTCGACGGGCGGCTCGCTCGACGGCATGATGGCCGCGTCAGCCAAACTGCTGACCATGACTGATGCCAAAACCCGCGTCATCCCCGGCCACGGCCCGCTCGGCGGCCCGGAAATCATCCAGGCTCAGTTGGACCTGCTCAAAACCGTTCACGACCGCCTCGCCCCCCTCGGCGAGAAGAAGACACCCCTGGCCGAAGTGCTCGAGAAGAAGCCGCTCGCCGACCTGGACGACAAGTACGGTCGCGGATTCCTGCGTAGCGAGCTGTTCACCAAAATGGCCTATGGCCAATGGCTGACGCGGTAACGCGCATTCCCTCCAGTCCGACTCCGTGTATGATTGCCGCCGTGGGTGGACGGCGGCCACGGTGTCCGTTGCTCCAATCCCCGCAGTCTGACACGCGCGAAAACGCCATTGACGCGCGGGGTCTGTCCCGCCGCACGCCGGCGGACAAACGGGCCTGTGGTTGGTCGGTTTCTTTTTACTGCGGAGGTTCACATGCGTTTCCAGAATCGGTTCGCGTTGCTCCTGGTCGCGGGACTCGTCGTGCTCGGATCCATCAGCCCGTCGGCCTTGGGCCAGGCCATAAAACTCGAATGCCCGCAGATGGGCGTGGTCGTGACTCTCCCCGATGGCTGGAAGCCCGGCGACGCCAAAGCGGTGCCCCAGGTCGCCGTTTCCGCCGATGGATCGGCCAAGCTCGCCCTGCTCTATTTCGAGAAGCAGTATCTTTTCGAAGTGCTGAGTGACGAGAAACTGGCCGCGAACTTCGCGCCCGCATTGAAGGATGCGAAGCTCACCGATAGCGAAAAGGCCGTCATCAACACGCTGGTGGGCGCCAAGGCAACCGGCACAGGCACACTCGACGGCAAACCCGTCCAGTTCAAGTGCGTAATCGCCGGCGACAAGGACAATAAACCCAACACGCTGGTCGTGATCGTCGTCGCATCGGCAGACGCCATGAAGCAGCACGCCAAAGAAATCGCCGCCGCCCTCGACAGCGTCCGCCCCGCCGACGCCAAGAAGGACTGAGCCGGATGCCGAAGCGGCTGGTGATTTCACCTCAACCCGATGCCGATGCTCGCGCATTGGCCCGTCCAAACACGAATCGGCGACGTCCATTCGATAGCGACGACTGGCAGGAGAAGGCGGTCGAGGATTTGGGCTTGCAGGCGACCTCGCGGCCGCGCCGCAGACCGAGACGCTCGATGTAACAACAGTCGCATCGATTTGGAAATACTCTCCCGACACCTCGGTGTAACCGAGTGGGAGGAAACCAACGGTCCCGACTCGATTCAGCTTCGCTAATGCGACGCGACGGATGACCCACTACGGACTACGGACCACTGACTACTGACTAATCACCTCATCTCCTTAAGTTCAAACTGCTTCCCCGACAACGCCTCTTTCACAAACGTTCCCCAATACGGCGTCGGCGTGTAGCTCCAGTCGGAGATCACCATCGGCCCGGTCTTGGGATGAAAACTGAAACCCGTCCAATGCAGCTTGTTCTTCTGGATCATCCCCAGCACATCCGCCGCCCAGGCGGGGAGATCCTTGGGCCGGGCACTCGGCGGGATAAACTCGAAGCCCTTCCAGTCTCCCGGACAGCCGACTTCGCCGACGAAGATCGGGAACTTGGCGGCGGCCGCCAGCACCTTGTTCGGCCAGTCCTTCTTCCATGGATAGATATGCGAGGAATAGAGAATGCCATGGCCGCCCGCACGCTCTTCCAGCGCAAAACCCTTGGTCAGCCCGGACAGGTCGTAGCCCCAGTCCAGGCCGCCGACAATGACGACGTTGTGCGCCCCGGCCTGCCGGATGGCATTGAGCATCGCCTGCATGCCGACGCACTGTTCGCCATCGTCGCCATCGGCCTCGCCCTTGGCAGCGCCGCGGTTGGCCGGGTCGCGCAACGAGCCGCCGTCGCGCCAGGTCTGCCAGGAGATGCCATGAGCCTCGTTGAAGACTTCAAACAGCACGGCCGGGTGATTCTGGTAGCGCGTCGCGACGTCCTTCCAGAATTCAACATGCCGCGGCATGGGCGCGCCGAAGCGATGCAGGTCGATGGCGATCCACGTCCCGCGCGAAGCGGCCGCCTCGACTGCAGCGTCCACCACCTTGCGGTACGCCAGCCCGCCATCCTTCTGCCCCTTGCCCCGGCCAAACCAGGACTGCTCCGTGACCGGCAGCCGCAGCACATTCGCCTTCCACTGTTCGATCGCCACGGGAATCGACTGCTGGATGTGTTCGCCCGCAACGGACCATTGCAGGCTGTCCACGCACAGCCCCTGCAGCCACACCGGCTTGCCGTCGGCCGACAGCAATTGATTCCCCGCCGTATGGATCTCGGCCGGCAAACGCTTCGCGTCCAATGTCAGCGGCAGCGTCACAGACGGAACGATCGGCGGCGGCTTGGGCAACTTATCCGCACCCGCCGCCAGGACTTCGCATTTGGCAAAATCCAGCGTGCCCGAGGCGGCCTGGAACAGACACGGCATGATCTCAAACACCCGAGCCCCGGCCGGCACGCGGATGATCGAACTCTGGTCGACCCACCCCTTGGAACTGCCCCGAAAGTTGGGCGCGCCCGGCTCAGGCTTGACGATCTCGCCGGCTTCGTCCTTGAAATGGCTGATCACCCGGCCATCAAACCACGGCTTCTCCCCCGGCTTGATGTCCGTGTACCGCACGCGCAGCCGCAGTTCCACGGCCGCCGGCGCCGGCAATGGCAGCGTCACCTGCCGATAAAGCAACACCATCTGTCCCGGCGTGGGAGAGCTGAGCCGAAGAAAGGCACGCCCGTCTTCCTTCTCCCACGTCGCCCCCTCCACTTTCGGCCAATCATCCGGCCACGCCGCGTCCCTGGTCGCCGCCTGAAAGTCGCCGTTGGACAAGAGCGACACCGGCACGTCCTGGCCAAAGGCCGGGGCCACGGCGAGGACAAGAACAGCGAGAATCGCGAGTATTGCAGTTATCTTCATTGTTATTAGTCCGTGAAGGCCACGCTACAATCCGCATCTGCAACGGTCAATCGCCATGCACGTCCGCCTGACGCCAGATCATGTGAACCTTCATCCCGCCACGCAATGACGAAACGACTTCGCCGCCTACGCACTACGCGTGCTCAGCGACTCCAGGACTCGACCCCGCGCGACAGTTTTGGCGCCCTCGCGAACTGTAAAGGGCGTGCCGGACGTGAGTGCCGAGTAGTCCACCCGTGGGTGGTACATCAACACCAGTCTGAATCGCGCAGCCTCGCCCGCGGCGACACGAGGACCTTCGACGAACCTCACCCCCAGGTACTCAATACCGCCTTCGATGACGAGGTGCGGCATGTACGCGCCCCACGGCGGTTCAGGAATGGACAACCGGCCGCCCTCGGACGCTGAAAGGAAGGTCACCTCGGCCAGTATTGACGGTTCATCCCTTTCCGAGTCGCACCGCGTCGCCAGCTTGTCGCCATCAGACGTCCTGGGTTTTTCGCATGGCAGTTCCATCTCTTTCACTCCGCCTTCCCCTCCACACTCTTCAGATACTCCGACGGCGTCATGAACTGGCAACCCTTGGATTTCAGGAACTCGATGATCTTCACGAACCCGTCCCAGCGTTCATCGGTCCAGGCGTTGGCGTGGCCTTGCAACACGAGCACACGCTGCTGTGCCCCTTGCTTCTCGTAGGTCGTCTTGAACTTCTCGAAGTCGGGAACAAACGTCGGATTCTCCAGCGCCATGATCCGCTCGATCGACAGCTTCTTGAAGAATGCCGGCTTCTTCGGGCCATACAGCCAGATCTTCACTTCCGGCACCGCCTGCAACGCCTTCTCGGCCTCCTCCGATACGGCGCTCCAGTGGGGGCCGAACGCGGCCAGCGGGAACCCTAGTTTCTCTTTGGCAAGTTGTTCCGAACGCTCCAGCGAGGCCTTGTGCTCTTCGAATGTCCCCTGCTCGTACTCGCCGGCCGGGTCGGTCGCCTTCCGGGCCTTGTAGGCATGCAGCCAGAACTCGATGAACCCTTTCTTCCGATGCTCCTTGATCCAGTCGAAGTAGGGCTGATTGTCCGGCTCCAGCGACGAGCAGATGATCCCCATGCCTCCCTTGATCTCGTTCTTCTCCAGATAATCGGCCGCCCGCTTCCAGCGAGCCGACACCGGACCGCCGGCTTCATTGCCGGCCACCACATCATCCAGCTTGAGGATGATGATGGGCGCGGCAGATTTGGCCGCTCCTGCATCGGCGGCAAGGACCACCCGCGTCGCAAGCAGGCCGACACTAAACACGACAACCAGGATGTATCCAATGAGACGAGACATAGCGATGCTCCAGTTTGCTGTTTCGGAGGGAACACCCGCAGAATAGTGCCACGCATTCGGCTCTGTCAATCCGGTTTCCCGGGCATACCTTCGATGGTCGCGGGCGTGAGTGTCCAGATGGATAATGGCGCATCGAGGCCCTTGATGGGCACGAGGTGTTCTTCGAGGTGGTGCGACGCTCCATCGAGATGAGCGGCAACCAGCGGGTCGTCGCGGACCGGGCGAGAGAGGACCAGGTCGCACCCCGTGGAAAGTTCAACGAGGCGTGCCGCAATGTTGACGGTCGTGCCGAAGTAGTCGAGGCGATCGTTGAGCGTCACGGCGATACACGGGCCGCAGTGGATGCCGGCCTTGAGCCGCAGGGGCAGTTGATTCCCGGCCGGGGACGCAAGCAGACGCTGGGCCTTGAGTATCGCGCGAATCGCCGGAAGTGGCTGCGTGAAGGCGGCCATGACCGCGTCGCCGATGGTCTTGATCATGGCCCCGGATTCTTCGGCGATGCAACGGGTGAGGATGTCGAAGTGGGACATGACCCGGCCAAATGCTGGCGCATCACCCAGGCTCCGGTAGAGCTGTGTCGAGGATTTGAGATCGGTAAAGAGAATCGTCAGGGAGCCAATGGATATCTGCTGCCCCGGACGAAGCGATTCAGAGGAGAAGAGGTCGCGGAACTTCTGCAGCGTGGTGACCTCGGCCGCCGTCGCCGCCAGATCGGACCAGGCTGTGCGTTCGAGAATGAAACATTGCGACGTCGGCGTTTGGTTCTGCAGCGTGAGCGTCGGCGAGAGCGACACGGAAGGCTCGGTGGAAGGGAACGCCTCGGGTCGGGCGACGATTTCGAGGGTGTTGGACGCGTCGGGTTCCGTGGTTGCCATCAGGTGTTGCGCCCCGCGAAGAAGCGGCGTGCGCAGGCGGTATCGGCCCGGCTTGAGTGATGGCGAGAGCGTGGCGGAGCCTCCGGCGGCGATCGTCGTCTGGGCGACGATGTGCGGCGTGAGTTCCGGGCTCCCGTAGCAGAACGTGGCGGCCGCGATGGGGCGGATGGACGGGCTGGGCCGGAAGATGAGTTCCGTGGACAGGTCGAAGCTGGTGGTGAAATCAATATTACAGGAGCCGCAGTGCGTGGTTTCCGTGAGGTCGCGCAGGGAGGCGGGCTGATCGGCCGGGCCGCGACAGAGGGGACAGAGGATGTTCCAGCGGGATTCCAGCAGGCCGGCACGCGTGGCATAGAGGCAGGTCTCCAGAACGGCGCGGCGGTTGAGCCGGAGGGCGTCGGCGAGCGCGTAGGGCCGGATTCGGTCCAGCGCGAAGTCGTGGGCGGTCTGAAGCAAGTGGGCCAGGGCCTGGGTGGCGCGAGGATCGGCGCCGGCGGAGACAAGAGACTGCGTGAGATTCGTCAGACGCGATTGCCCCCCTTCGGCAAGGCGGATGCTTGCGGGGTTGGCGTCCGTGAAGCGATCGGACTGTTGTGCCAGGGCCGCATATCGGTGATAGGTGCGCGAGATGGCGCGATGGAACCCTCGGAGTTGGAAGGCGCCGGCCATGCGGGTGAGGACACTGCGCGGGACGATATGAAAGTCGAGGGCAAGAAGCGTGGACGATGCGGAAATCGGGCTGAGGGACACGGACATCTTGAGTTGCGTAAACGGCCCGCGATGGTAACGGCGGAGACTGGAGAACCGGTGGGGATACAGCCATTCAAAAGGCTCCTCATCCCACTCGATGGTCATGCCGAGGATGCGCATCGAGGTGCGCTGCGAATCACGGCTGGGGCGTGAGACGGGAGTGAGACCGACATCGCGGTTGAAGCGGTTGGTATCGGCGACAAAGGGCCAGAGGGCTTCGGGTGCGGCGGGCAGCGTCCACTGCCATTGGCGAATCAGAGGCTCGGGCATGGAGGATGATAGGCTCCGGCGGCTCTGCCGCATGGCGTAGACGAAGCCCAGCCCGTAGAATCGCCGGCGATGACTCGGGACATCTGGACGATCCGCGGACTGCTCGAATGGACCACCGGCTTCTTTGAACGCAAGCAGGTGGACTCACCGCGTTTGTCGGCCGAACTGCTGCTGTCGCATGTGCTGAACGTGCCGCGAATCAAGCTGTATACGGACTACGACAATCAACTGGCTGAAAAGCAACTGGCGGTTTTCCGGGACCTGGTGAAGCGGGCCGGGGAACATGAACCGGTGGCGTATCTGACCGGGCGGGCCTTCTTTTTCAGCTTGGAATTCCAGGTCAACCGCGACGTCCTGATTCCCCGGCCGGAAACCGAGAAGATCGTCGAGAATGTGGCCCAGTTCTGCCGGAACGCGGCCGGGTTCGAATCGCCACGGATCCTGGACCTGTGTACGGGCAGCGGCTGCATAGCCGCCGCCCTGGCGCATCGGCTCAAGACCGCGCAGGTGGTCGCCACGGACCTCTCACCGGCCGCTCTGGCGGTGGCGAAGGGAAACCTGGAGCGTCTGAAGTTGCTGGACCGGGTGGAACTGCTGCAAGGCGATCTGTTCAGGGCTCTGCGCGATGTCGTGGACCGCTCGCCGTTCCACATCATCACCGCCAACCCGCCGTACATTGCAACGTCGCAGATCGAGACGCTGGACCGGAATGTCCGCGACTACGAACCGCGGATGGCACTCGACGGCGGCCTCGACGGATTGACGATCGTCCGCGAAATCCTGGCGGGTGCGGCCGAGCGGCTGCTGCCGGGCGGGCAACTGTACGTCGAGGTCGCATTCGATCAGGGCGACGCGGTGCGGGCCATTGCCGAGAAGCAGGCGGGGCTCGCGGACGTCAAGGTCTTGCGGGATGACGCGGGGCACGAACGGATCCTGGCGGCGAAACGGGCTTAAGCCATATCGCGGAATTATCTTGACTCCCGCCATCCGACGCGGAAGGATGTTCTACACGTTGTAGCGCGATCCAGGCCGTCACGGCCGATTGGGCTGTGGGGCTGCTTCAACAAGTGGGATATGCCATGATGTTCGGCCCGCAGTTCCTTCAAGGTCCCGGCTACTCGGTGCAACTGCCGCCGGGTTTCCAGGTCATGCTCAATCCGTTTCCGGGGCATTACGTAATGCTGCCGCCCGGCTCGGACACGTTCACTGTCCCGGCCATCCAGACCATCCGCCCCGTCGCCGCCTTTGAGAAATCCGCCCTGCTGCAACAGCTCGTCAACTTTGAGAATCCGATGGTGGCGATGGCCAATCTCCCGAACCTGGGTCTGTCGAGCGTTCTCAGCATCGCTCCGCTTCGCCGTGAGGCGATGGCCGACCGCACCATCCACACGCGCGAGTTTGATGCCCTGACCATCCGGCAGATCCCCGCGCGTATCATCATCATGGTCGTGGAGTCAGCACAGGCCTGTGTCGAAGTGCTGATCATGCTCGACCTGCGCCGCTGGACCGAGTTTGTGGGCCCGTGCCTGCAACTGCTGGCGGGACTCGCCCTGGCGGGGTCCACTCCCGGCGAGCCGCGCGAGGTCCGCGCGGTGATCGACCGCTCGCGGCCGGATCAGGTGGAGTATGAGATGGTCAACCCGGACAACTCGGTGACGCCACTGACGTCCCTGCCCACCGTGGTGGGCAACCTGACCGTGTACAACATCGACAACTCGATCCGCGCCGGGGACATCCACGGCACGGGGATTGTGCTGGGTCAGCACAGCCTGGCCGGCGTGAACACGGCGGGCGAAGCTGCCCCAGCCGAGCGCGGCAGGACCGAGCCGCCACCCCTGCCACCGCGGCAACAGCGCGGCGGTCAACATCGAAAGGAGCATGACATGTCCAGCAACCCTCAGGGAAACTTCAATGTCGGCAACGTCGCCGGGACGGGTATCGCGATCGGGCACGGCGCTTCGGCCCACGTGACGATCACCCAGGGTGAACGCGCCCAACTTAAGACGCTGATCGAGCAACTCCGCGACGAAATCCAGAAGGCGGCCATACCTGAAACCGCCAAGACAGTGCTGCTCAACAAGGCGCTGCCCGAAATGGAGAAATCGGCCGATGCTGAGGATCCGCGTTCGGGCCTGGAACGCGGCCTGGAGCGTATTAACGACCATCTCGAAGGCGTCGGCGCCGTGGCGTCGAAGGTGGGCGGCATCATCGGCGCGGCGACAAAAATCGCGTCGGTGGCGGGCGTCGCCATCAAGGCGGTTGCGCCTTTCCTGGCATCACTGATTTGACTCTCGTCCGAATGGCGTCATAATCGCACGTAGGGACAAGGTCGGAAGGGCGTGACGAAGTCGACCGAAAGGCGGCCTGATAACTATGGCAGCGCAATCCTCCCCATCGCGACCGCGTACCGCGCGCCGGCGAAAACATTTCAGCCTGGCGGAAGCCAACAACTCCCTGCCGCTGGTGTCGCGCGTGGTGCGGGATATCGCCGAGCACCACCGGGCCGCGGTCGAGATGCAGGTACGGCTGGAATCGGCAATCACTTCCAAACAGATGGCGGAATTCCGCAACAACCTGGAGTCGTCGCTCGAACGCATGCAGGAATACGTGGACGAGTTGACGAAACTGGGCGTGGAATTGAAGGATCCGGAGACGGGTCTGGTTGATTTTCCCGGCATGCACCAGGGGCGCGAAGTCTACCTCTGCTGGCGCCTGGGAGAAGAGAAAGTCGAGCACTGGCACGAATTGCATGCAGGCTTCTCCAAAAGGCAGCCCGCGAGCCTGTTGGAAGAGGGCGGCCTGTAACACGGGTCGCTCGTTCTGCCAGCTTGGGTTGTCCTACGAACCGTGCAAAGCCAGCCGTGCCTGACGTCGCTCGTCGGCCTGTTTGTAGCGCCGACGCTCGGCATCTGTCTCAGGAACCACGTGGGCGATCTCAACGGGGTGGAGCGAATCATCCATGGCCACGAACGTGAAGTAGGCCGAGAAGATGTGACGCCGCTGCAGGTTCCTGAAATCCTCGACAAAAACGTTGACCCCTACTTCCATGCTGGTTCGCCAGACCCGGTTGACGGCAGCCTGGAACACCAGGATGTCTCCGTGCCGCGCCGGAGATAGAAACCGCACCGAGTCGATCCCGAGCGTGACGCACTCCCGCCCCGAATGCCGCCGGGCCACAACCGCAGCCACGCGGTCGGCCTGTTCCAGCACCCGGCCGCCAAAGAGCGTGCCCACCGAATTGAGATCGTTGGGGAAGACGATGGCCGTCTGATCGTGGAGGGCCGACTCGGAAACGCGCTTGGGCGGCGGGGGCTGGCTCATGGCGGGGATTCTCCTGACTTGGACCAGCCACCGAGTATACCACTGCGCCTGTAGCCCGTCAGCGCAGCAATTCCTTGGCCTGCAATTCCTTGCAGGGCCATCGCATTTGAGAGTTCGGCGCAGGTTAGGATTGCGCTACGGCGTCAGGCGCGATAAGTTGTGGACGTGTAGTCGCGAAGCTTCGCAGCAGAACCGTTTTCCACTTTGAAAGGAGCTTGCGCATGGACGCCCAA
>JANYKD010000422.1 GCA_025361735.1 Phycisphaerales bacterium | reverse complement strand
TGGGCGTCCATGCGCAAGCTCCTTTCAAAGTGGAAAACGGTTCTGCTGCGAAGCTTCGCGACTACACGTCCATAACTTATCGCGCCTGACGCCGTAGCGCAATCCTAACCTGCGCCGAACTCTCAAATGCGATGGCCCTGGACTGGGCGACCGCTACGCCCGAAAGCCAGGGGATGAGTTCAGCATCGCTCGATAAAGCATGGAGCGAATTGAAGACGCGGAACACCACGGGATTCCTCGTCATCCGCAACGATTGCATCGTGTTCGAGCGCTATGCTGACGGCTGGGATCGCCACAAACCACACGGAACGGCTTCCATGGCCAAGGCCCTGGTCGGAGGCACCTCGTTGATCGTCGCCATGAGCGATGGCAAGGTGAGACCGGATGACCTGGCCAGCAAGTTCGTGCCACAATGGCGGGATGTACCGCCGAAGAAAGAAATCACGATTCGCCATCTGGCCACCCACACCTCAGGCATCGAGGACGCCGAGCAGGACGACATTGCCCACGACAAGCTCGCGGGCTGGAAGGGGGATTTCTGGAAGCGGCTGGCCGTACCAAACGATCCGTTCACGATCTCCCGCGATGTCGCCCCAGTCCTGTTTGCGCCGGGAAAGAAAGAGCACTACAGCAATCCGGGCATGGCGATGCTCGGCTACTGCATCACGGCCGCCCTCAAGGGGTCGGCCGACGAGGATCTGCGCTCGCTGCTCAAACACCGGGTCATGGACCCGATCGGCGCGGCCGAGACCGAGTGGTCGATCGGCTACGGCAAACCCGTGCTCGTCGATGGGCTGCCCGTGCTGGCGACCTGGGGCGGCGGGTCGTACAGTGCCGACGCCACGGCCCGTGTCGGCCGGCTGATGATGCGCAGCGGCAACTGGCAGGGCAAGCAGTTGCTTGATGCGGACGTCGTTCGAACGGCCACCCGCTTCGCCGGCATGCCCAACCGCTCGGGACTGGGCTGGTGGGTCAATCACAACCCCGATGGAACCAAAGCGTGGAAAGATGCACCGGACGATGCGTTCTCGGGATCGGGCGCCGGGCAGCAGTTCGTGATGGTTGCCCCGAGCCTGAAACTGATCATCGTGCGTAATGGGGCGATGATGGACGCGAAACTGTCGCACTCCGGGGGGATTGAATCGTACGTGATTAGCCCGGTGATGAAGGCGGTGACGAATCGCGATCAGAAATAGATGACCTACCAGCCAATAGTGCGTATCACATAGGCCCCACCAGAGGACATTTGGATCACTCGGTCAAAGACCGACAGGTTCTTTCGGCAAATTTCGTCTTCATCACATCTTCAGGTATCCGTGGTACACTATCGGAGTTGGGCAATTTGAAGACGTTTCCATGGTCAGAGCGTTGGCAGGACAGTGGCACGCGACCTGTTCTGCCCGCACAAACGAACAAGTCGCGGCTCAGAGGAGATCTATTATGAAGCAATTCAACTGGTTGGCGGGCACGACGGCGATATTGACATTGGTGCTGGCAGGCTCGACCCTGGCCCAGGCAGGCGCGGGCGGCGGCCCGGGCGGACCCGGTGGGAACTTTGACCCTGCCCAGTTCCAGCAAATGATGATGACCCGGATGAAGGAGCAACTGGGCGCATCGGACGATGAATTCAAAGTGCTCTGGCCCAAGATCGAGGCCGTGCAAACCGCACAGCGCGATGCACGTGCCGGTGCTTTCGGCGGATTCGGTGGACGTGGCGGCCCCGCTGGCGGCCAACAATCTGCCATGCAATTGGCTGTTGCCGATCTGCGCCAGGCGCTGGATAAGAAGGACACGCCTGCCGATGTTCTCGAGAAGAAACTCACCGCCTTGCGCGAGGCGCGAGCCAACGCCCGCAAGAAGGTTGAGGAGGCCCAGAAGCCGCTCAAGGAATTGGTGACCCTCCGTCAGGAAGCGACCCTGGTATCCATGGGTGTCCTCGACTGAGCGTGCGCTCGCGGCACAAAGGCAGTTGCCAACTGCGACGCTCTCGGAACAGTTGGCTCTGCAAGTAGAGCCAGCGTCCTCGCTGGCTTGGAGTACCAAACGAGGTGCGCCGCGGGAAGGCCAGCGCCCGCTTCAGGCCTTGACTGGCTCATGCTTCCCAATGAACGCTGGATCGATGTCCACACCCAGTCCCGGACCGGTGGGCACCTTGATCTTGCCATCGACGACCTTGAGCGGAGACGTCTTGCAGTCAAACTGCACGTTGCTGCCAAGGCCCTTGAATTCGTGATGGGGCGAGGCATTGGGAAGCGCCGAGACGAAGTGCATCATATAGAGGAAACCAAGCCCACCGCCCGACATGTGCGGCGTGCAGCTCTTTCCGAACGCGGCGGCCATGCGCGCCACCTGCATGCAGCGAATCATGCCACCGAAATAGTAATTGTCCGGCTGTACGATCTGCACCGCATCATTGGCGATCAGCCAGCGGAAGCCGTGCAGACTGTACTCCTGTTCTCCCAGGGCGATCGGCAGCGACAGGGCCTCGGCCACCTGGCGCGTCTCCTCATGCCAGTCGAACATCACCGGTTCTTCAAAGAACCCGTATCGGTGCTCCTCCAGCAAGCGGCCGACGCGGATCGCTTCCTCGACTGAGTAAAACCCGTTGGCATCCGCATACAGCGTCATCTGGTCGCCGAACGTCTTGCGGATCAGCGGAATCATCCGCTCGGTTCGTCCCTTGGGGCCGACGGCATGAATATCAGCCGTCATGAACATAAGCCCGCCCACCTTGATCTTCAGCGCGTGCGAGTTGTATTCGGCCACGTCTCGTTTGATCAGCTCCAGCGATTCCTCGACGGATTTCTCGCGGTATTCGGTCGCCTGATAAACGGCCACCTCCGGGTGCTGGATCTCCCCGATCAACTGCCCCAGGGATTTATTGGCGATCCGACCCAGCATGTCGAGAATCGCGAACTCGATCGTGGCCAACGGTATGCCCAGAGAAATGCCGTTGTACCTGAAGTTGAACTTGTAGATCAGCACCTTCTCGAGCAGCAGATCCAGGTCGCGCGCATCTTTGCCGATGAAGAACGGTTTCAGGTTTAACAGAAAGATGGGGTAGAGCGCGTTGAGCACGCCGTGGCCGACGGAAATGCCTTCAGCGCCGTCGCGCGAGCGAACCCGGCACAGAAAGCTATCCTTGAACCGCAGCAGTTCCAGGCTCTCAATAATGACCGGCGCGGCGAACAACTCCCGCTTCAGCACCGGCTGGCTGAGGACCTCATCCAGCCTTGCATAACGGGCATTCGAGCTCCGCACGCCCGCACTTGGAGCAGCCGCCCCAAGAGCGGAAAGCGGCAGCGCGGCCGCCAGACTCCCAAGCAGATTGGTGTTCACAAATTGGCGTCGAGTGGTCTTCATGGAAACCTCGTCAGATATGAACTCGCGGCGGCTCTAAAACTGCAGTACAGCCACCTCATGATCCAGCAGTGATTTGACCTCAAATTCAGCCCAGCCCTTGTCGACGGCGACGGCTCCGTTCTCTCCCGAGACCAGCCGTTTAAGCATCTTCGGCTGCGCGCCCTGGGGAAGCCGCACTCTCACCCGCAACGGGCCAATCGGGATCAGCTCATGTACCGGGGCACGCCAGGTGCCCGCACTGGTGAGATTGACCAGGTGCAGGATGTACCGTCCGGCCTGCTGATACAACTCGCAATCGACCAGCCCACGTCCGGTCACATCCAGCGGCAGATTGCCGCCCGCCGCCCAGCGCACCAGACTGGCCAGCAGGTCCCCATGGTCGGGCAGGTTCTCGGTGGCGAAGCGTCGGTCAATATCCGCCGGCAGGAACGCCACGCGCCCGGCGCCAGCAGAGTGCAGCACGAGACCCGGGATATTCGTCCGCGGCTCGCGCATCCACGCCGTTTCCGGCGGAAAGGCGGGAAACGCGGGGATGTACGTCAGCAGGACCTCGGCTTTGGGATCAACTGCGAGTGCCTCCAGCGTGCCGCCATACGGCAGGATATCCGTCTCCTCAAAGCCCGCGAGCACGGCGTGTCGCTGGCCGGTAATG
The DNA here is from genome assembly GCA_025361735.1 of Phycisphaerales bacterium. Classification (GTDB taxonomy): domain Bacteria; phylum Planctomycetota; class Phycisphaerae; order Tepidisphaerales; family Tepidisphaeraceae; genus JANYKD01. Next base: position 17,362 of record JANYKD010000422.1, on the reverse strand, counting down.
GCAGGCTCGTTGCCCGCTTTGGGCCCGTCCACCTGCCCGCGCAATTCCGGTGTCAACCGCAGGTACGTGTGCCGCGTGTCGCTCACGCGTTTGCCCGTTTCTCGCCGAGCCTTGCCGCCCTTGACGCCAAACAGATCCGCCAGGGCGAAATCCGGCCGCGCATCGCCCCACTCGTCGTAAAGACTCGTCTCCCCCGTCGCCACGAGCGTACCCCCCTTCTCGACAAACCGCCGCACGGCGGCCACCTGCGGATCGGACATCGCGCCCAGGTTGGGCAGGATCAGCACCGCGAGATTCGCGGCCTCCCGCTGGAGGTGATCCACATGCACGGGCAGATACGGAATGCGTGCCCGCACCAGCGCCTGGATCCACCCGCGCCACGGCTGATCCACGGTCTCCTCGGGATTGTCCCGGCCGAAGAAATCGGTGTTGCGCTGCGACCAGACGATGCCCACGCTGGCCACGGGCCGGCGGTTGAGCAGGAACGCCTCGTTGGCCTTGTGCCACTTGAAGATCGGCTCCGCGGTATGGTACATGCGGCGGTCTTCGTGGTAGGCGCTGATGTGATGCCACCACGGTTGAATGCCGCCCGCAAACCCCGCCAGCATCCACATCCGCGCCTCCGGCTCCGGCTTGCTTGAAAGGCGGAACGTCGGCCGGCCCATCTGATACATCGGCATGCTCTCGGGAATAAGCTTGTCCCAACCCAGTACTCCGTGCAGCAGTTTCCCGGTCTCGGCGTTGTTTTGAAACCCGCCCGAATCGCTGCGTGACTGATGATCCAGCATGAGGATTTCCGCACGCTCGCAAATGGCCTTGCAGTCGCGGAAACTGCGGCGCTGTCCACTGATGCCGCCGCCGTTCATGCCCAGCCACAGGCAGTTCGCCCCGCCGGCCTGTTTGGTAATGCGGTTGTTCAGGTCCCAGATCTCCAGTCGCCGGGCATAGCTCCATTGAATCCACTGGCGATAGCCGGCGTCGTTCCAGTTGTGCGCCCGCGGCAGATCCTTGCCCGCGTACGCGCGGAAGCGCCGGGCGCAGTGCGGGCAATAGCAAATGCTGTCGCGGCCCAGCCCGCTCCAACTGTTGTCGGTGATCCCCTCGGGGTGCGAGCGCTCGATGATCTCCTGCAGGATTCCCGGCAGGTACTCTTCGTAGTAGGGGCTGCTGATGCATGAGACATAGTGCTCGCCCGAGCGGTAGACCCTGCCACCGGCATCGACCGCGAACCAGTCGGGATGCGCCCGATACATCGGCTCGTACGCCTTGTTGGAATCCATGCGGGCCAGCACCGCCAGCCCATCCTCATGCGCCGCCCGGGCCAGCTCGCCGTACAGGTCGCGATCGCCCAGCGCCTCGGGCCGGTGGTGCAGCGGAAACTTGCTCGGGTAATAGGCGTAAATGCCGCCGGCATTGATGATGACCCCCTGCACCTCCGTGCGTTTCCAATACCGCCGCCACCAGGCAATGTCGTAGCGGGCAGGATCGTTCTCCGTAATGTTGGTCTGTCCCCAGCGACAGGCGCGCCGATACCAGGGCGCCTTGGTCGGGTCTGTCTCTTTGACTTCGCCACCGGCCACCGGCGTTGCCGCACCCGCCGCCACGGCCGTGACCGCGGCCACCCGCTTGAGAAATTCGCGACGGCTGTTACCGGGGGAATGCGATGGCTGGGTCATGAGCACCTCTCACCCATTACCCGCCGCTCGATAGATGGTTGTGGTGCCGTGGCGCTGGCCCGAGCCAGGGGTCCGCGCTCGGTGGTCCGTAGTCAGTCGCGAGGGAGCCGTAGGACATTGCGTGGTTGGTTGCGACTTTCTCTGGTGTGTGTGCATGCGCCGCACGGGGGAATCTTCGGCTGTCACGGGGGAATCTTCGGCCGCCACGGGGGAATCTTCCGGCGCCACGGAGGAATCATCCGGCGCCACGGGGGAATCTTCGGCTGTGACGAGGGAATCACCCGGCTCCCGGAAAGAGAACCCCGGATACCGCGGAGAAGAATCCATACTGATGAAACACAGAGAGCACAGAGACGCCTACGACATCGATTGCTCGCCAGCGTCTCTGTGGTCTCTGTGTTTCAAATTGTATGGGTTTGATTGTTCAAGGGGTCTACTGCCCAGCGGCAATTGAATTCTGCGCAGCGGCGGGTCGGGCGATTGCCGGGATGGATCCATCGGGTACGATTCTCGGCGTGATCCTCCGCTTGCTCCGTGCCTGCCTTCGCCGCGTGTTTAACCTCTCCTTCCTCGCGGCCCTGTCGCTGCTGCTGTTCATCGGGCTGGGGTGCTTGTCGGAGGGGATGATGCGGGTAACCGATAGGCTCAGTTACACTCGATCCTCGGGCCACATGGTGCGGCTCATCACATATCCACGACAGTTCAACTTCCTCGTTCAGATTCATGGGGGTCTTCCCCGAAACGATTCGACCGGCTGGGATTACGGATCTAGGCAATGGGATCCACAAGATGTGGACTCATTCCTGACAACGATGTGGAAGGATTCGTGGCTTGGCTTCGACCTAACCCGTGTGGATAATCCGTATCAGGGCGGGGAATGGCACGATGTCTGGGTAGTCATCCCCCTCTGGTTCCCCATGCTCTTGACGCTCATTTTCCCCCTCTGCTGGCTGCGCCGCTGGAGGCGGCAGGCCCGGCGGGTGCGGCTGGGGCTCTGTCTCCACTGCGGCTACGATCTCCGCGCCACGCCCGACTCCACCGGCCCGCGCGTGGCCCGCTGCCCCGAATGCGGCCGGGACTCGGGAGACAACGTAAAAGGAAGAAGGTAAAAGGAAAAAGGGAATTCCGGGCTTCCCTTTTACCTTCTTCCTTTTACCTATTTCCTTTCACTTGGGGCCGATCGACCGTGCAAGTATGATCCTCCCGCTGGCATTTCTTCCCAGGAGCGCTGGATGAATGTGACGATCTCGCGACGGAACGTTTTACGCACCGGTGTGGCAGTTGCGGGCACGCTCGTGCTTGCTGGCAAGCTCGAGGCGGCCGCGTCCAAACGCCAAGTGGTGATCTGGTCGGATGGTCCCGGCCCCGTGGAGGTCTATCCCAAGGGAATGAACAGCGCCATCGCCGATGGTCTTAAGCCCCTGGAGGGCTGGGACATCGTTTCCGCGACGTTTGCTGATCCCGAGCAGGGCCTGTCCGATGCGGTACTGGACAAGACCGACGTCCTGTTGTGGTGGGGCAAGTGGCACCACAAGGATGTCGAGGACAAACGCGTGGAGCGCATCGCCCGTCGCGTGAAGGAAGACGGCATGGGACTCATCGTCATCCACTCCGGACACGCCGGGAAGCCGTTCAAAGCGCTCATGGGAACGCCCGCACTCTGGAAGGCCGGCGCTGTGGATGACAGCGCGGTGAAAGTGATCGTCAAGGATGGGCAACATCCCATCGCCAGTGGCATCAAGGATTTTGTGATCACCAGGTCCGAGCGCTACTCCGAGCCGTTCGATGTTCCGGCGCCGCAGTCGGTCGTTTTCGATGGCCTGTTCACACGTCCCGATGGCACGACCGAGGCCTCGCGGCAAGGTCTTACCTGGCAGATTGGCAAGGGGAAGATCTTCTACTTCCAGCCCGGCCACGAGACGTATCCCAATTTCCTCCAGCCGGAAGTGCTGCACATCCTGCGCAACGCGGTTCAATGGGCCGCCCCGCAGCCCAGGGCGTAGGTGGTCTGCGGGCCGATTCACGGCCGGATCGTGGCCTCGAATGGCGCGGCCGGCAAGCCGGCCTTGTTCCAGAGGCGATAGCGCGGAACATCCACGTAGTCGTAGCGCAGGAACCTCGGCTCCTTGACCAGCGGTGAGGAAACGAGCACCTCGTCGCCGTCGATGCTGGCATCGGCCCAGACCCATTTCCTGTCCGCGCCAGCGATGGCGAAACCCTCCAACGCACCGCCTTTGACAACCAGTCCGCCGCCGACGTGGTCATAGCTGACGCGCGCGGCTTCGCCAGCCACCGACGCCGATTTGAAGACCGGCCCGGAATACTCGACCGGCTTACCATAGATGCGCGCCTGAGCGATCAATGCCAGTCGTTTGCCCACATCCTGCTTGTTCTTGGGATGAATGTTGTTGGGGTCGCCCAGATCGGTGATCACGGCCGTGTCGGAATTGGCGGCGGAATGGCCGACATCCCACTGCACGGCACGGATCTCGGCGGCGCCGGTTCCCGCAGGGTTGAGCGTGGGCGTGCCGCCCAGCACGGGCAACTGGACGATGAGGAACCACGAATCGGGTGATACGAACTGTGTGCGCCAGTCCGCGATCATGGCCGGCAGGAGTTGCCGGTGCATCGCCTGGCCGCCGGGGCAGGGCGTTTCGCCCTGATACCAGAGGGTGCCCTTGATCGCGAAGGGCGTGAGCGGCGCGAGCATGCCGTTGAACAACACGGTGGGAACCTGGAAGTCGTTGTCCAGCCGGCGCGGGTAAGGAGGCAACTTCGCCCGCGGCGTGGATTCCCGTAGCAGCCTGTCGCCACCCAGGGCGATCACCGCCGGCGGTTTGCTGCCAGCCAGCGTGATCCCGGATGCGCCCGACGGACCCTGATAGCCCTTGCTCCCCTGCGCAATCATGACACGGACCGCAATGATGTTGCGCCCCGACTTCACGAGCGACCCCGGCACCTTCGAGGTACGGTTGACCCAGCCCTGATCGAACGAGCCCACCACAGTCCCGTTGAACCAGGTCGTATCGGCCTCCCAGAGGCCCGTCACAAACAGGCTCAAGTCCCGGCCCGCCCAGTCCGGCGGGATGTCCACTTCCTTGCGGAACCAGGCGATGCCGTCGAAACGCGGCGGGTCGGGCGGGCCGGCCAACTTGCCATCTCCCGCAAGCGTGAGTTTCTTCCAGCCGCTGGTGTCACAATCGGGCTTGAACCAGCCCTCGCGCGTGCCGGCATCATTGTCCTGCCACCACTGCCTCACCACACCATCGAAATAGGCCTGGCCGACTTTGTTCTCCCGGACCAGGGTCTTCAGCCCAGCCAGCGACTGGAGTTCGCCTTTGAGTTCCGGCACGTTCTCCAGCATGGGCAGAGCGCACCAGGAAGTGATCGACGACCCGCCCACGGCGGCGCGGATCAGGCCGATCGGTACATCCACTTCCTTCTGCAAATCGTGGGCAAAGAAATAGCCCACTGCGGAAAAGCCGCTCACCGTCTGCGGCGAGCACACCTCCCATTTGGCGGCAACCGTCTGCTGCGGCTCGGTGTGCATCACCTGCGGTTGACCCGGGCCAAGCCCGCACCAGGGCACGCTGAAGAACCGTATCCGCGAATGTGTGGCCGCGGCGATCTCCTCCCTGGCGTTCATCGAGCCGCCGACCGACATCTGCATGTTCGACTGGCCCGCGCAGATCCACACGTCGCCGACCAGCACGTCCGTGATCTCGACGGTGTGTGGCCCCGCGACAGTCAGGGCATGCGGGCCGCCGGCCGGTAACGCCTTCAGTTTGACCAGCCACTTCCCCTGAGCGTCGGCAAGGCCGGTGGCGGCCCTGTCGGCCAGCGTCACCTTGACGGCCTCCCCCGGCCGCGTCCAACCCCAGACGGTGGTCTCCATGTCTCGTTGCAAGACCATGTGATCCGAGAACAGTGGGTGCAGGAATGGCCTGTCGGCGGCCACGCCCTGAGCCACCAGACTCGAACTCAAGAGCCCCGTGTGGAGCAAGAGCGACGCGATGACTGTTGCCAAGACACGACGGAGGGATGGCTTGTTCAAGTGCGACCTTTCTAACCTGAGCTACCGCGTTATCTCCGTCGTCGTTCGCGCCGCCTCAGCGCCTTTCGCCAGCGTCTACACCTGTGTGTGAGTCGAGCCTGTCCGGAGCACGAGCGGTCCCGCATTCCGGGCATCTTTCGGCACTCGCCCGGAGATCGTAGCCGCACATCGCACACCGTCCGTGACGCCGCCACCGGCGACGGCGTAGCGCAGCTCTCACGCGAATTGCCGGCCAGACAGCCATCGCCGCCAGCGGCAGCAAGTGGGGTATGCTCACGATCCACCACCGTTCACGCACTCCCGTCTGGAGAGAGCCTGATTGAATGAATAGGGGTCCCACCGACTCATCATGCAGGGACATTCCCTTGAGCACTCCCAGCAACGACTCGCCTCCTTCCCATGAGTCAACCGTCGCGTCCGCCCAGAAATGAGAGCGATCGTCGGGGATGTACGTGGAGATAGCCAGATGCAGTCTGCGGTTGTGCGAGGCGATGAATTGCGCCCGTCCGCTCGGCGGCAGGGCAATGGCAACGATGCTCATCCCGTGATGCCCCGCAATCCAGAGCGCGGCCTCGGCGGCAAACAGCAGCAGGACGAAAACGAAGAGGATATCGCGCGTGAATTTCACTGGGCGCTCCGAAGTGTCATGAGAACGCGCTCGAACCGTGCGTGACCGGAGGGTCCGGCCAATACGACGAATCGGCCGCCGAAATAGTGCAGATTCCATCCCATCTGTGCGTGTATGGTCATCCCCATTCCGGCTGAGCGGAGGCCATCCACAACATCCGCCTCGGTAATGTCGGGGAGCGATGTCCTGTTGCGGCCGAAGTCATTCGGTCCAAGCCAACCGTGCTCCGACACCCACCGTGAGGTTCCGATGCTCTTGAGGACGATATCGCGGACATCGTAGATGCGGGTGTCATCGAAGCCCGAAACGTGCTCTCGGACCAGTGTGGCCAGGTTCTCCTCGGCAATCCAGTGGTCTCCCGCTCTGAGTTCCCGATAGTCGACCAACAACGTCATTCCGGCCATTTTGGGAAATGTCACCGGCACGTTTCCAGCTTGATCGAGTTCAGCACCGCACGGCCAGTTCCCCGCGCGCCGGGCCTGGGTATGCAACAACTCGCCAAGAACACGTTCGATCCTGAGGCATTCTTCCGTCGCCGCAGTTACGACGAGCCGCCCGCCGATCACGGTTGTCGAAACTGGCCGTCCCATCATTGAATGGTGGGCATCGAACCGCTTTATGCAATTCACTACGTCCTCTCCGCAAGTGACCGGGTCATACGGGCCGCCTTCGCTTCCCCATGGCGGCGCGCTCCGCACCTGCCGTTTTGGTGCGCGCCCGTGTGTGCGAGTCGCGAGGGCATCGGCTTCTTCTGTGAACTTCCTGGCTCCGCGCAATAGTGGCCCAATATCGAACGTCCGTGTCACGACGGGGCCGGTGGTTGGAAGCCGCATGCCGCCAACATGCGGTATTGGTCCCTCGACCTCGATCGCATCGCTTAGGTTAGCTACCAGAAATCGCGGAACGACTTTCAGCACTGCCCGACGACTGACATGATCCAGGATGATGGGATCCGCTATCTGCCGTAAGGCTAGATCATGCGACAAATACGCATCGACCTCCAGCCGGAGCCCCAAGGCAACGCATAGTTGCTTGAGACCATCCAAGGCGCTGCCCGGGCGCATTTCAAGATGGTTGATGATCTCCCCATCCGCCGCAAGTTCCGCCGCGGCCGGTGCAAGCCGCGACGGTGCGCGGCGAAACGCCCACGCGGCCATGGTTACCGGGATCCCTACGGCCACAAACAAGATGAGAATGCCTCGCTTCATGTTTCTCGCGGAACCCATTGTCGGTGAGATTTGCCTCCATGCAACCCGTAGCAATGCCTGCCCGTCTCCTACGCCGGCGGGTGAATGTCCCCGGCCAATGCACCTGGAACGTTTCTAACGTGGCCTGCCGTGTCCCTCGTCGTTCGCGCCACCTCAGCACCGGGCGGAGGCGGCCACACTGCGATCGGCGAACTGGTGTTTCGACGCGCTACTCATCGGCGTAACGCATGATACCATCACCACGCGAGACTAACGTGCCCGGGCGGTCATCCGCTGGGGAAGACTGACGGGCCAGGAGGCCGAGTGCTGATTATTCGTTCCTCAGCGGAAATGCAGGTCGCGGGCCTTACCGGGAAATCCCCTATGAAAACACGTTTAGCTGCAGTCCTCGCGTTGGTGGCGTGTTGCCTCGCGACAACTGTTCCTGGTGCCGAGCTCATTCCCAACGGAGGCTTCGAAGAAGCGATGACCGGAGCATGGATGGCCAAGCTGGCGCCCAAGGTCCGGGAGTTCTACGGCGGTGCGACCGACGCACCCTTTGCGGGTTGGGCCTTCGGCGGCCGCTGGGAACGGGGAAGCTATGCCATCGCCATCTCCGACCAGGCCCACACGGGCCGGCAATCCTGTCAGATCAATTGTCTCACAAAAGGCCGCGGCGGCATCGCCAGTTCACCCGTGTTGCTCGACGCCGGCGCCGTCATCGAGGTGTCCTGCTGGGTCAAGGCCCGTGATGCCGGCGGCGGGCGGGTGTTTCTCAATTTCGAAGGCACGCCGGGCGATGGCTGGACGAGCAAGGATCTGAAAATCGGCGCCTACGACTGGACCCGCTTTACCAAGCGAGCCGTTGTTCCCGGCGACAAGACGGGCGGGATGCAGACGATCGTCGTCTTCCTCTACACCACCTGCGAAGGCACGATCTGGGTCGATGACTTCTCCATCCAGCCCGTCGACGCCAATACCGCGCCTGAAGCGCCCGATGAGTCGGCCGCCCGACGCAAGAAGCCCAAGCCCATTCTCGAACCGGCCGATTCCGCGGGATATCGCCTGAACGTGATCTCCCCGTTGCAGAAGGTCTTCCGCGAGGATGATTTCGCAGCCGTGACACGGAGCAGCGTTGAACTGGCCGCCGCCCGCAATGAGTATGAGTCGATGCAAGTGGTGGTCGAGGCCCCCTGGCGACCGGTGACCATCAAGCAGGTCCAGATCTCCGACCTGAAAGGGCCTGGCGGTGTCGTGATCCCAGCCAGTACTTCCCGGTGGGAACGCGTGGAATACATCGAAACGACGGCGCAGCCGCCGTACTTCGCCGAGCGCGGCCTGGGCAGCTATCCCGATCCATTGATGCCGGCCGGCGAGTTCACCGTCGACACACTCTCGCGTACCCCCCTGTGGATCACGCTCAAGACTCCCCGGGACGGTCCGCCCGGGCAGTATGCGGGAACGATGACCATCATTCCCGATGCGCTCAAGCCCACCACCATTCCCATCACGCTGACCGTCTGGGACTTTGCCCTGACCGACCAGACGCATCTGCGTACGCTCACCTGGCTGGGCGGCGGTGTCATCCGTGCCTGGTATGGACTCGATTGGTCGCCGCAGAGCGAACGAAAGCAGGCGGAAGCAATTAGGAACTACGAGGACTGCCTGCTGGAACATCGCCTCGGCCCGGGCGGCGAGGTGGCCGCCCATGTCCAGCCAGGCAAGGACGGGCAATTCGACTTCCACGGTGTGGATGCAACCTTGCAGCGACTGATCGACAAAGGCATGAACGCGTTCATCATGGGTACGGCGCCGAATCTGCGACGCGAAAAAAAGACGGAATACACGCCGCAGTTCATTCAGCAGTTCACGACCATGCTCAAAGCCTACGGCGACCACCTGCGTGAGAAGGGGTGGCTGGATATGGCGTACGTCTACGTCTATGACGAGGCCCCGAAGTCGGCCTGGCCGGAGGTCATCAAGATCGACCAGGCCATCCATACCGCGGCTCCGCAGGCGCGGATTCTGCAATGTCTCAACGAGCCCGAGGGCGTGCGCGAGTTGACGGGCTTTGCCGACGTGTTCGATGTTTATGTGGCCCAGTACCACAAGGCCGGTGTTGCCCAGTCGCAGAAGAAGGGAGCCGAGGTCTGGCTGGCCGTCTGTTGCTATCCGATGGATCATCCCAACTTCTTCCTTGAATACCCCCTGCTCGATCTGCGCGTCACCCCCTGGATCTGCTGGAAGTACAAGGCCAACGGATTTGAATACTGGTCGCCCAATGCCTGGGGAGTTAACTGGCAGAAGAAGGGCGACAAGTGGCCCAAGGTGCCCTGGGTAGCCAATGGCTTTGGGCGCTACAACGGCGACGGATACCTGATCTACCCCGGAGCCGATTTGAAGCCGTATTCCTCGATTCGCCTCGAAGCATTGCGGGATGGATTCGAGGATTACGAATATCTGTGGACGCTAAGTGCATTGGTCGAGCAGGCCGCGCAGCGGAAGATCACAGGACCGGCCGTTGACGACGCCCGCGGTCTGCTGTCGCTCGATGGGCTGGTCAGGGAGACCGGCAGCTACTCACCGCAGATCGAACAATACCTCGTGCATCGACGCAAGCTCGCCGAGGCCATCGTCGCCCTGAAGAAACTGGTGGGACCTTGAGTGAGCACAGTTTCAATCGAGTGCGGGTCTAATCTTGACCGCAGGTGTGATATTATCGGCAGGCAAACCAGGAGCCGAAGCAATGAAGATGAACCAGCGTGTCAGCGGCGTGGCGGCAATCGGGATGTTTGTGGTGTTGGGCGCGGCCGCGATCATCGGCTGCCTTGTTCAGGAATCGGCGCTTGCGCAGGAAGCCCGCTATCAGACGGTCGATCTAAAGCCGATCGTCAACATGGACTGGCGGGATGAGAAATGGGGCGATGGCAAAGGCGGCTGGACCGACCAGGGCGACACCGACATGCGCGGCATCGTCGTCGGTGTCCGCACGTTCCTGGGCATGCCGTTCGAGGTCATCGACCCGACCAAGAACGCCGGCAAGGCGGTGCTCACGCTCAAGTCCAAGAAGTTTGCGCCCGGGCCGGAGTCGGCAACCGCCGCCATCAACGCCAAGGCCCGCAGCCTCTATTTCCTGCACGCCTCGGCCTGGACCGGCGGCCATATGGCCGACTACATCGTCCGCTACGCCGACGGCACAGAGTCCATCGTCCCGATTCGCGCCAAGGAAGAAATCTGCGACTGGTGGGGCGCGACGCATGGCGGGAAATACCGTGTCGCCTTCCTCATGCCCAACGTGAAGACCGACGCCGTCGGACTGGTCGTCTTCGGCTGGGACAATCCCAATCCCGACAAGGTCATCAAGAGTATTGAGTTCAAGAGCAAGATGGCCGATGGCATCGTATTGATCGCAGGCGTAACGCTGTCGGACAAGCCGGTGTCACTGCCCGACGCCAGGGACATCCCCCAGCCGGATTATCTCAGGAGCGACCTGGACACGCTGGACATGAGCCAGTGGTTCGCCGTGTCGGCCGAGCCGGATCCATTCGGCCCAACGCCGATTGACCAGGCTAAGTTCATGGACGCGCCGGCCGGGAAGCACGGATTCATGAAGACCGTCGATGGGCGGTGGGTATTCGAGGACGGCACGCCTGTACGCCTCGTCGCCACCATGCGCGGCACACCGCGCGATCGAAAGAACTCGGCCTATCTCGCCCGCTGGCTGGCCAAGTATGGCTTCAACATGATTCGCATCGGACACCTGGTCACGGGTCCGGGCGAAGATTCTGTCGTCGACTGGAAGCAATCCGATTCGGTCCACCTCAATCCGAAGGTGATGGATGAACTCGATTACTTCATCGCGGAATGTGCCAAGAACGGCGTGTACAGCCGCATGACCATGCTCTGGTACAAGCACCTCAAGAAAGGCGACAACATCGACGACTTCGACGAGTCTCTCGCCGCGCAAAAGGAGAAGAACCGCACGACGCTCACGTCCATGGGCATCACGTTCTTTGACCCCAAGGTCATGGCGCTCAACATCGAGCTTGAGAAGGCCATCATGACCCACCGCAACCCGTATCGCGACAACAAGCCCTACGGCGAAGACCCGGCCATCTGCCAGATCGAGGTCACCAACGAAGACGGCGTGTTCTTCCACACCATCGACGGCATCGCTCCCGCCTACAAACTCAAGCTCGACCGGCTCTGGGGCCAGTGGCTGCTGAAGAAGCATGGCTCGCGCGACAAACTGGCCAAGGCTTGGGGCGAGGATCTGGCGGCCGACGAGGATCCGGCTGCGGGCATGGTCAAACGCCTGCCGATCTGGCGACTGAGCAAGACGCCGGAGACGCAGGTTCCGCGTGCGGCCGACCAGATGCGCTTCTACTTCGATCTCAACAACCAGTACTTCACCAAGACCAAGGAGGCATTGCGGGCGGCCGGCGTCAGGCAGCCCATCTGCGGCACCGGCTGGTTCGGCGTGGGTGCGGGTTTCTGGCCTGAGCTCTATTCTAACGTGCCCAACATGGACTACATCGACCGCCATCATTACTACGGCGGTGGACCGGGTGGCTGGCAGATTCTGCCGAACCAGACCTTCAGCCATGAGCCGGCGCTGACCAACCCGGACTTCATCCTCAAGCTCAGCCAGGAGCGCGTGCTGGGAATGCCCTACAGCATTTCCGAATGGGCCAATGTGCTGCCCAACCAGTGGCGGCTGGAAGCGCCGCCGCTGATGGCGTTCTACGGCAACTGTCTCAACGGCTGGGACGCGCCCCAGCACTTCGCCATTGAGGGCGATGGTGGAACTGGTTTTGCGAAGTTCCTCAAATGGATGTGGCCGGTAAACGAGCCGTCCACACTGTGTCAGTATCCGGCTCTGTCGCAGTTGATCCGCCGCAGTGACGTGAAAGAGGGCGAACTGGTCTTCGTGCGAAAACTGTCGGAGGACAAAGTGTTCAGTGGCCGGCCGCTGAAGGACGTCGCCATCAAGATCGATATCTCCGGCCCCTTCGAGATGTCCAGCGCGGAGGGCGTAAACGCGCGGTCCATGGCGGCCATGTACGCCGCCGCCGTCGGCAAAACGGGCGTGCAGGTTACCAAGGACGAGCAGCCTGACTTTTCCATCGATCTGAACAAGTACATCGACATGAACAAGAAGGAGATTCGCTCCGCCACGGGCGAGTTGTACTGGAACTACGGCGCCGGCTACGTCACCGCCGACACGCCGCGGACCCAGGCGGCCGTGGGGTTCATGTCCGCGCCGATGAAGTTGAGCGATTGCCAGATCACTTCATCGAACAAGGCCGCGTCGATCCTGGTGACATCATGGGATGGCAAGCCTCTCAAGGAGTCGAAGCACATTCTGATCACGGCCGTCGGCCGCAGCCGGAATACCGGTATGGCCTACACGCGCGGCGGGCAGCGTTTGCTCGATCTGGGCAAGTCGCCCGTGTTGCTGGAAGGCGTGAAGGGGAGTGTGACGCTGAACCGCACTGGAAGATGCACGGTCACAGCGCTGTCCCCCAATGGGTACAAGACAGCGGAGATCACGCCGGCAACGGATGCCGGCAAGATCGTGATCCCCATCACCGGCGAAAACAAGGCGGCATACTACGAGGTGAAGTTCGAGTAAGAACACGCTGGCAGCGAGGAGAGCCTAAGCCTGGAGCATGCCATTCCTCTTCATCTCAAGGCGTCGCCCACGCCGCGTTCACCGCGTGGTCGGTCGTCGGCGGACCAGCAGTGAGGCAGCCCCGAATAAGAGCAGCAGACCCGCAGGCTCCGGAACCATCGAAGTGGCGGCGGGCCGCGAGTATCCAGATGCAGACTGAAGGTGCAAAGTGACCAGCGCCATGTCCTCGGCCGTAACCACTCCATCGAGGTTGATGTCACCCTCGGCCCATGTCGCGTCGGAACGCCCCATATTGGCGATGATGTTGTAATAGTCGTCCTGCGTGACCTGGCCGTCGAGATTGACGTCACCAATCAGGGCAGGCGTCAGGATGAACTCGTTAAAGTTGATGCCATCGGAAATAGTCAGTCCCTGCCAAGAGAGGAGGTGGAAGAGCGTATTGTCAACGATGGCGACCGTGGTGAGATTGACCGGGCCGGCGAGCGAACTGCTGGAGAGAATTCCGTTGTCACCGCTCTGTCCGGCAAGAACCAGTTTTCGAAGCGCGTTGTAGGCAATGAATCTATCACCGGAGAACTTCGTAATCAGGCTGTTGCCGCCGAGGTCAATCAGGGCGCTGGGATCCATCGCCAATTGGCCAGCCATGCTGGGAGTGGACGGCGCCTGCGGCCGCAGGATCAGCCGTCCCGTGCCGGCGAGGGTAAGCTGACCCTGGCGAAGCCAGTCGGCGGCAAGTGTCGCTCCTGCGGCGATCTGCGTGGCGCCAGGGCCGTCAACGGTGGCGACGTCGTGCCGGCCCAGGGTGACGGAGAACCTGCCGGCCGCGTCGGTGGTGATGCGCAGCCGGTCCGTCAAGAAGTCGGTCGTATTGCCCGTGCCGAGGGTGAGTGTCGCCTGATCATGCACATGGACCGCCGCCTGGGGGTTGCCGGAGAGCGTTGCCGAGATGTTATTCAACACCAGGCCGCCGCCGGCATGGCCGTAAAGCTCCAGTGAGGACAGCCAATCGATGCTCGCGGAAGCATTCACCGTGATGGTGCCGGGGCCATGATCGAGAACGCCACCGTCGTACACAGTCAGGCCTGTGGCGGTGAGGCCAGTGGATGAAAGGCGGATGACCCCAGAGGCCTCGACGATGAGCGAATTGACTGCCTGGCTACTCTGAACGTCGATGGTTCCATTCAGGAGGGCGACGAGATTCGACTGCGCTCCCACCTGCGTCCGGAGAGCGAGAATGCTGTCCTGGTACGTACTCCAGAACTCAGAGAAGGGACCCGCGGTAACAGGTCCTTCCAGGGCGACCTGGCCGTCTGTGGCGAAGAGGCTGCCTGCGCTGTTGTCGATTGTTCCTGTGACACGCAACGAGGAGCCCGTCGCGGCGGACAGCCAGACGGAGCCTTGCGTGGTGATGCGGCCGGCAAGGACGGCCTGTCCCGGCGCGACTCCGCCGTAGCACGAGATACGGTTCCATGTTCCGGAATCGGCAACGGTGATATTGCGATCGAGTGAATGGCCTGGCGTGATGGAGAGCTTCGCACCGACACCCGTACCCACAGCGCCGAGTTGGATGCCGGACGTGCCACTGCCGGCGACAGTATTCCCATCGAGGATCAACTCACCGGCTGCAATGGATGTGTCGCCAGTGTAGGTATTGGCGCCCCGCAGGATCACCTGGCCAGCTCCGGTCTTGGTGATGCCGGTGGTGCCGGTGATGGGCTGGCCGTCAAGGATGTAGGCGCCGGTATCGTTCTGAAACCGCACATCGAGCGGCGCAACAGGCTCCGTGATGGCGATGGTTCGCGAAGTTCCCTCGGTAATGGGTCCGAAGATGGCTCGGTCGCCATCATGGAACGGAGTCGCTCCCGGCTGTCCTGTCATCAGCCAGGCCGGTGTGCTGTGGTCCCAATTGCCGGAGCTGGACTGCCAGGTCAGATCGGCTGCGCAAGCCTGCATCGCCACCGCCGCCAGTGTGGCTGCAACAAAGGCGGGCGAAATTTTTCGCATGAACCGCTTCGTTGCTGTATAGCGCATGGCATTCTCCGTCAACAAGATACTCTTACCCCCTATTCGGCAATTGGGCAAACCGCCACGCTAGCGATAACGACACGCCAACACGGGCTTTAAGGGAATGGTCACTGTCATCCAAGCCTGCGCATCCCCGGGGCGACCACGTCGCTGAAATAGTGAATCAGCACGACAGGCTAATCCTGTCGTGCTGATTCTGTATCGAAGAGGGTCGATGTAGCGATCGCTTATGCGGCCGAGCGGCGCCGGATCATCTGCATCGCGCCCAACAACCCAAGCAGCGGAAGACCAGCGGCAATCGCGGACGGCAGTGGAACGCCGGCATCGGCCGGATGAAAATCACTGACAGTGATCGCACCGCTTACGGGGTTGAAGGCCATAGCCGACGGAAACACTCCTGGTGTTGCGGGGTTATAGCCGCTCAGGACCGTGGGGACACTACCGGTGGTATCGAAGCTGATATTCCACGTGCCGGTCGTACCCGCAGGTACTTCGAAAAACACACGGACCAATCCATCTCCATTATGCATGGGTGCAGACAACACGCTGCCGAATCCGTCGGCGTAAATTGACGACGAATTACTGTTGAAACTACCGATATTTGGAAAGATGAACGGAGTGGAGAAGACCATGGGTCTAGGTGTCGTGATGTCAACCCATGTAGATTCGAACTGGAAGCCAGCAGGGCCGGAGACATTCAGATGGATATTGTACTCCGACAGTTCCGGAGCCCCAGCCTGCAGATTACTGAGATAGACGTCAAATGAATCGTGAATCACGCTACCCGTCGAGGGGATCGTCTTACTTTCAGCGATGACGTCCACGACAGCTGCATCAACCCTCAACGAGCCCAAAGCAATCATGAGCAGAAGCCCATGGAACGCCCACAATACGGTCTTCATATGTCTCTCCCTACTTGCGATTACTGGCCCTTCAAAATATCACTCACTGAGATGACTCTCATGGAGGCCCGACGCCTCCACTGCGAATTATATCCCGGAAATTGCCCGGGGCAACTATTAATCCCTAATTATGTCGACGCCCAAATTGGATTCCCGCAGGCTGTTTCCAGCCTGCGGGAATCACCTCAGAGGTTTCAGGCAAACAAGCCGGCGAGCGGGTCAATCGGCTTGGTTCCAAACAGTGCCGCGAGCGCACCACTACTGCCACTGCTCGGTTCGCCTGTTGGCAGGCTGGCAATTAGCACTTGCACCGAACGCAAACGTACGATACTCACGTCCACGGCATCGATGCCGCCGCTGCCGTTAACGTCCGCGAAGACATTGGCGCCAATTGGCGGGAGACCCTGCTTCTGGCGTACTTGGAGCACATCGATGCTATTCACGATGCCACCGCTCTGGTTCACGTCGCCCGGCAGTACATTGAACCGGAAGCCGAACGGTCCACCGGCGACAACGTTACCCGATGGATAACTCTCACTGACGTTGCCGTTGGCCCATTCGCCGTCAAGCTGGTTCCCTGCCAGGTCCGTAACCGAGTCGGACAGATCCAGCAGAACCTTATCAGTATTGAAGGCGCCGCTCAGTTTCCATGTGGCCGCGTATGTGGTGTTGTTGTACGTCGGGCTCTGAGTGGTGTACACATGAACATTGACGCCCCGCACCGTCATCGCCGTTTGCAGCGATACCACGTCGATCGGTTCGCTGAAGACGACCGTCACCTGATCAAGGTTTATCCACGGCAGGGTCAGCAACTGATCGCTGCCGGCGGGGATCGAATATGCCGGTATGTTCCAAGTACTGCCGCTGACCAAGACCTGAGTGATCGTTGGCCCGGTAGCATCGAGAACTTGAATGTCCTTGAAATCAGTCGCGATGCCGCCGTCGCCGTCGTCCACTGTCAACGTGACACGATACGTACCAGGCGACGCCGGAGTGAAGCTGAAGTTGCTGCCAGAACCGGAAACAACCGTAAGGCTGCCTTTGGTGACGAGCCATGTCAACGTCAGCGTATCGGAACCAGGATCGGTGGCGCTGCCTGTCAGGCTGATCAATTGCTTCTCGGGGCTCGTCGCCGGGGCACCCAAGATCGCTGCTGTCGGGGCCACGTTCACCACCGTCAGGGCGAAGGTCGTCGTGCTGACCGCGCCGTCGCTGTCGGTCGCCGTGATCGTCACCGTCTGGCTGTTGTCCGGGC
>JANYKD010000417.1 GCA_025361735.1 Phycisphaerales bacterium | reverse complement strand
TGGGCGTCCATGCGCAAGCTCCTTTCAAAGTGGAAAACGGTTCTGCTGCGAAGCTTCGCGACTACACGTCCATAACTTATCGCGCCTGACGCCGTAGCGCAATCCTAACCTGCGCCGAACTCTCAAATGCGATGGCCCTGGGAGTCGGTGGGGCTGGAGACAGTGATCGTTGCGACGAATGGCGCGTCGTGCGATGATCTGAGCGAAGTGGCAACTAATAGAAGAGTTCCCCTGATAGATACAATTGGCAACGATGCCATCATGGCATGGCTGCTCGAAGGTGATCCGTCGATCCGCTGGCAGGTGCTGCGCGATCTGGCCGATGCACCACGAAAGGTGTGGGAGGCCGAACGCCGGCAAGTGCAGACGGTGGGCTGGGGAGCGCACCTACTTGAGCAACAGGACCCGGAAGGAACCTGGGGCCAGTCACTGTATGGGTGCCCCCGATGGACCTGCACGACGTACACGCTCCTGTTGCTCCGCGACATGGGATTGGCAAACGCCTGTGTCGCGGCCGCCCGTGGATGCCGCGTGCTCCTGGACCGCGGCATCGAGGATGGCCTGACGGCACGAGGCAAGTCCAAAATGCTCCAGAGCCTGCAACGCACCGACACCTGCGTCGTCGGCATGTGGCTGTCACTGGGTGCGTATTTCGGCTTGGATGATCCCAAGCTCGAAGCGATGGTCGAGTACTTGCTCGACGAGCAGATGAGCGATGGCGGATGGAACTGCCGGCGCAAGGCCGGGGCCGTGCATAGCTCGTTGCACACCACGCTCAATGTGCTGGACGCCGTTCGCAATGTCCTGGCCCGCGGCATCGGCCCGGCCTCGCGACTCCGGTCCGCCCAGGCGCGAGCCATCGAGTTCATCCTCATGCACCGCCTCTACCTTTCGGACCGGACCGGGCGGGTCATCGATGAGGCATTTACGCAGTTCTCCTTTCCGCCGCGCTGGCACTACGATGTGCTGCGCGGACTGGACTACCTGATGTCGGCCGGCGTGTCGCATGACCGGCGGCTGAAGGATGCGTACGACCTGCTGCTTTCCCGGCGACGCCAGGACGGGTTGTGGCCGCTGCAGAACAGGCACCCAGGCAAGGTATTCTTCCAAATGGAGCCGACCGGCCGGCCAAGCCGCTGGAACACGCTGAGGGCGCTGCGGTGTCTGCGGCATTGGCGCCCGGACGCGAGCGGACCATCTCGAGCGCCTGGCATCGAGGGCCACGATCAGGGCCACCGAACTTAGTGCTGCCGGTGCCCTCACCGGCAGAGTCCCGGCCATCAGCTTTCCGCCAGTGAGCAGCGAGGACACTCCATTCCCTGGATCCGATGCTTCGAGCCGCGATCACGGTGCCGCAAAAGCTCTTGAATCACGCCAAGTAAGACGATATCTTACGCGGCATGACGACCACGGTATCTTCCAAGGGCCAGATCGTGCTCCCGGCCGAGATTCGCCAGCGTGACGGGATCGATGCGGGTCAGAAGTTCGATATTGAGCGTATCGACCGCGGCGAGTACCGGCTGGTGCGGCAATCGCCCCGGCCCAATGAAGGCCTCGTGGACTGGCTGCTGGCGTGCCCCGAGAAGGACTTCTTCACACCGATCGAATCCGAATCCACGGAGACGCTGTGACGTACCTCGTCGATGCCAACGTGCTCAGCGAGGCCACCCGCCCCCATCCTGACCCGAAGGTCGTCCAGTGGCTGCGAAGCAACGAGCGGGATCTGGTTGTGGACCCCATCATCCTGGGCGAAATCCGCTTTGGCATCCACCTTCTGCCTGCCGGCCGTCGCCGCCAGCGATTGGAACAGTGGTTCAATGAAGGAATGGCGAAGATCACCTGCCTTCCCTGCGACGCGGCCACCGCCTTGCGCTGGGCCAAACTCCTCGCCGACCTGCGCATCTCCGGCCGCGCCATGCCCGTCAAGGACAGCCTGATCGCGGCCACGGCGCTGGTTCACGGGCTGGTTGTTGCCACGCGTAACGTCAGTGATTTCAAGAAGGCTGGCGTGAAGCTTGTGGATCCGTTTGCGTGACTTGTGCAAACCTCATGGCGTGCCGGTCGTGTGACAGCCCTCTCCATTTGATTTACAGCTCCCCGCGTCGAATGCACCTGGCACTACGCAATCGGGTCAAGTTCCTCGATGCGTGGTAATCGATCGGCTACTGCCGCCCCATCTCTGGAGTAGACTTCCAGTCCGGCAAGGAGATCTGCCTTGGCGAAAACAAATACACCGAACTTCGCCCCCGCATCGTTGTTCCATTCATAGTCCGACAGTACTTGCAGTGGTAAGCCGGCCGGCGATGATTGTCCGGCGATGGCGAAGTCGATACTGGCGCAGCCGCAGTAACAGCGTGAGACAACGCGGGCCTATTCCAGTTGCACGAGGAACGGTGCCGAATCGCATCCGGGGATCCCGTGCTCCAGGAGCCAGCGCAACAAGTCCCGCTCTTCCGCGGTGAGCGATCGTTCTTCGGGGATAGGCTTCGAATTCTCAGCCATGATCACTTCAACTTCCAGTCGTCGCGCATTCCACAAAGGGCGCGGAGCGCGGATTGCACTCAACCGGCCATTGTCCGTGGTTCTCCCGGCATGTAAATACGTGCGGCGTCGATCGCCTCAAGGTGGGTGTCCACGGATCGAATCATGACCGCGATCGCTGTTCCGCGCCAGGAGGTGCGATGCCCTCGCTGGCACCAAAAGGTCCGCAGTGCGGACCCTACACTGAAACGAGTGCAAGGCGGGAACGAAGAGCGGAAAGAGGGACGGAATTGGCCGGGCTGATTTCGAGCTCGAAGAGATCGCGGGCTTCGCCGCGGCGAGTGAGAGTTGTACCGGGGCCGAAGAGATGGGTGACGAAGGATTCGATGTCGGGGCGCAGGGCGGCCAGGGTTGCGTCGGTGTTGGGGGCCAACAGGCGATCGGCGATCTTCAGCGTGAACTGGTCGGTGCGGAACTTGGTTTTGCCGTTCAGCAGCGGTTCCTCTTCGAGGCGGGCGGCGGCGGAGGCCGCCTCGGCGAAGGCCTGGTGAAGACGGTCGGCGAAGGAGCCGGGCGCGGGTTGTTTGCGCTGGTAGGTCAGGCCGGGATGGCCGGCGAAGAGGTCGAGGTAGAAGTTGGCCTCGTGGGCGACCAGGGCCACGCCGGGGCCGCCTTCGACGTGGGCGTAGTTGGCGACATCGACGAGCAGGTGGCTGGGCACGGCCTGGCGCTGGATCCAGCCGTGGAAGACGGGGACGATCTCCTCCAGGGCCAGGGGGTTCTGCAGGAAGAGCTTGACGGAGAGCTTGTGGGGAGTGGTAGACATATTAGTACGAATAATACGGATTATTGAACACCGAGAGCACGGAGGACACAGAGACGAGTTGAAGGCACGAGACCGGATTGCGATTCAAACGGGAAGAGGAATAGCCACGGATTTCACGGATGACACGGATGAGAGCATGGTTGCAGACAACGAAGATGTGTCGGAGTACCGACACCATGGGCGAGACGCCCATGCCACGAGCTTCTGGTGGCCACATGCTGGTCCCGAAAACCTGAGCACGCCCAAGACGATCAATGCCTTGTCTTATCCGTGTAATCCGTGACATCCGTGGCGAATGAGTGGTGTTTGAGACGAACCAGAGACCTTGTGGCACGGGCGTCTCGTCCGTGCTCCTCTCTTCTCTGTGTCCTCTGTGCTCTCTGTGTTTCATTTTGTATTTGAGTTTACACCTTCACCGCCGTCAGCGACTGCCGGTACTTCGCGTGGGCTTTGTGGGCCGCGTCGATGAACAGGCTGGCTTCCTGGACGATCTTGCCGGCCGTGTCGCGGTTGTAACGCGTATCGGGGCCTTCGTGACGCGTGAACAAATAGTTTCCGAACTGACCATGGGCGTAGGGATCCCAGAAGATTTTCGTGTCGACCCACCGCGTGCGGAACTCGTTGACGATGGTGCCGGGATCCGTGGGGACGTCGAGCCACTGGAGCTGCACCAACGTCTTGGCGGCAATCAGCATGGCGTTGTAGGCGCGGTCGTCGGCCTCCTTGAACTGGCCGGCCTCGAGGGCAAGCTGCGACTCGAACGCCTCGGACTCGGCCGCGATGAAACCGAACTGGGCCAGGCTGACCACCTCGCCGGCGCATTCGCCGGTGCCCATGTCGCCGATCGAAAACTGCCTCGGGTCGCCCCAGTCGCTGTAGAAGGATGGATCATCCGCGTAGGCCGGGACCGGCACGAAGGGATCGACGATCTCCTTCAGCGATTTCTTGCCGATTCGCTGGCACCAGTTTTGGAAGGATTCGTCTGGCTTCCGGGCGGAAAGGTACTTGCCAGTGAGAGAATCGAGAAAATCTGGGATGCGCTTGCTGGGCACAGAGCCGAGCATCAGGCCATAGGAGCCGCCGTTGTCGCGCCAGCGGCCGCCGAGGATGACCTGAAAGTGTGGCACGGTGAAGCCGCCGATGTTGCGAGAGTTGCCGAAGAAGCCGATGTCGGCAACGTGGTGCTGGCCGCAGGAGTTGAAGCAGCCGGAGATCTTGATGTGGAGATTCTTCACGGCCTCGTCGAGGGCCGCGGACTTGGCGGCCAGGCGCGTGCGGAGCTCGCCGGCCAGGCCGCGGGATGACGCGATGCCCAGTTTGCAGGTGTCCGTGCCGGGGCAGGAGACGATATCGACGATGGTTCCCGCGCCCGCATCGCCCAGCCCGATGCGCCGCAGTTCGGCGTAGACCTCGGCCACCTTGCCGTTGGGAATCCAGCGGAGAACCAGGTTTTGTTCGATGGTCGTGCGCACGTTGTCGCCGGCATATTTGCGGGCCAGGTCCGCCAGGGCGCGGAACTGCGACGGCGTGGCGTCGCCCAGCGGCAAGGTGACGGTGATGAGGCTGTAGCCGTCCTGGCGCTGAGCGTAAATGTTGGTGGCGGCCCAGGCGGCGTACGAAGTTGAAATCTCAGATTTCAGATTTGAAATTTGGGGTTTGGAATTCCCGATTTTCAGGGGCACAACAGTCGGATCAGGCGCGAGATTGGGCTTCTGGTCGTATCGGGGAATCTCATCAAAATACTTGCGCCAAGACGGATCTTCCGGCATCGTCCGGCGTTCTTCGAGGACCAGACGCTTGAACTCGTCGATGCCAAGCTTGGCGACGACGAACTTCAAGCGGGCCTTCTGGCGGTTCTTCTTTTCGCCGATGCGTGCGAAAACCCGGCCGGTGGCGCGACACAGCGGCAGCAACTCTTCTTCGGGGACAAATTCATCGAACAGCTTGGCCTGATGCGGCACGGCCCCGAGGCCGCCGCCGACATAGAGTTCAAACCCGCGGACGGTCTTGCCGTCGATGACGCGGGTCTTGGCGATGCCGCCGAGGTCGTGGATGGAAACCAGGGCGCAGGCTTCCTCCTTGCAGCCCGAGAAGGCGATCTTGAACTTGCGGCCAAAGTCCTGCGTGTCCGGATGGCCAAGCAGGTAGTACGCAACGGCCTTGGCGTAAGGCGACACATCAAAACCCTCGCCGCGGCAGACGCCCGAGCGCGGGCAGGCCGTGACGTTGCGGACCGAGTTGCCGCAGGCCTCGCGGGTGGTGATGCCGACGGCTGCCAGGCGACGGAAAATCTCCGGCGTGTCGTCGATGTGGACATAGTGAAGCTGGATGTCCTGCCGCGTGGTCACATGCAGGATATGGTCGGAATACTCCTCGGCCAGATCGGCCAGAACCTCCATCTGGGCCGAATTGAGACTGCCATAAGGGATCTTGATACGAAGCATGCCCGGCGCATCCCAGAACGTATCCGGCCCCTTGGTCAGCGCCGGATACGGCAGATCGCGTTGTTGCAGCCCATCGTGGCGCTTGCCATTGTCATACCGCTGGCCATACGCCCCACGGCGTAGCCGGGTTTCGGCGAAGGCTTTTTCGTCAATCTTGCCGAGCTTGCGGAGGGCGATCTGGGCTTCGAAAGCGTCAATCTCGTGGGCGAGATTGGGTTCGATCTGCGGGGTGAGTTTGTCTTTCCAGTTGAGGCTCATGGGTTAATCTTACTACTTCCCTATAGGAGTTGTCTACTTCGCTACCTGTTTCTTTCATTTCGCGTATTGGCGAGTCCGTGGTCCGTGGTCAGTAGTCAGTAGGAGTATAGGTCGGGCGTGCCGGGCATGGAAGCTGGGCGCGGCGAGTCATGGGCGCGGCGAGTCGGAGTTGGAGTTGGGTTCGTTTTGCGCCCCCGAAACCTTCCCGTTTTCGCCCCCTGCAACCGGCGCGGTAATTTTTCGGGAGCACATAGAGTAGCGCAGGCGTCTGGCCTGTGTCAAAGTGTTCGGATACAGCCGAGACGGCTGTGCTGCGCTCGCTGGCCTTGGCGTTCTCCCGAAAAAATCACGGCGCCGCCTGCGACGGGACATCGGTCCAGAGATGCCAGAGAGGAGTGGACAAAGTTGTTTGTTAGGGTGTCCGAGGAGTGGGGCTGAGGCGTAAGTAATGTAGCGCATGGATGTTGCGTCAGTGTGGGCACGGACTGAAGGAAGAAGAACCGCGTCCTTTCCACGTCCAAAAGCCGTCCCGATCAGTCCTGTCAGGTCCCAACTTGCCAGTTGTTGGTTGCCACCGTGGCGGAAGTGCCGCATCCCCAGCGCTGGGAGGGGGCCATCCGATTGAGAAAGAGCCAGGGCAGGAGACCTTGTCCCACCCCGAAGACGCCTGACAGCCGAAGGGCAGTCGGAGCGTCAATCCAATCTCGCATTATATATATGAGTTAGGCATGATGTCAAGAGAACATCTGGGAAATTTTCGAGGTGAGCGGATGCCAGAGGGATGGAGGCAGGGAGGCACTACGAACGACAACGCAGAAGCGTCTCCAGACGGCACAGAGCGAACTCAGCAATATCGGCGCTAAGATGCTCGACATTGAGAATCTGCGCATCGACGAACGCGAAAAAGATATCGCCCTGGCCGCGGTCACCGATCGTCTGGAGACACTCCAGGTCGAAGACCTGTTGGGCACGCGTGTGGATATAGCTTCCTGGGGTGAGGAGCCGGTATGTACGAAAGAATCGCGGCCTCTTTGTGCGGCGTTGGGCGCTCACAGCGGGCTGCTATTGTGGGTGGCGATTATGATCATCTTTCGGCGCGCATCGAATCGGACAACAGTCGCGCAATCACTTGTCTGATTTGTGGTGTCTTTGGCATGGCCCCGTTGGTAGAATTCAGCCGACGCGAAACCAAAAGGAGCTTGGGATGAATGCTGAGACGACCACTGTGGGCGCGAACGAAAGTGCTGTTTCGACGGGTCGGAGGCGATGGCGCGGAGTATGGCTGGCCGTTGTTGTGGGGATTGTCCTTGGGGGCCTGGGCGGGGTCTTGGGGTACACGCTGGTACGGCCCACGTGGTCATCCACCGGGATAATCCATATTCGTCCCTGGACGAGTCCGGTGGTTCGTCCTTCCGAATTGACCGGAGAGCTGCGATCCTACCAGTCGTATGTATCGGCGCAGATGGCAGTGCTAAGGTCGCAGGACGTCATTGACGCCGCTCTGAAGTCTCCGGAATGGGTTAAATGCAAACGTCCTGTTGAAAGCGACGAGGCTTGGCAGGACTTTCTGGGTAGTCTCCATGCCTCCTTTTCGGGCGATGAAATGGTGAGGGTGACTTTCACCGACCCCGATAAGGTCGCCTGCGTCGCCGCGGTCACAGGGGTTATTAAAGCATACAACGAGCGTTATCTCGACAAGGAAAGGGCCGATCAGGAAAGGAACCAGCATACGCTGGAGGATTTCCGCGATACGTTCGAGAGAGAGCGGAATGACAAGCGCACGCGAATTCACCAAATCGCCCTCCTCCATGGCACCGACGATCTGCGGCCCATCCATCAGGACATGCAGATACGCCTCAATCAGAAGCGATCTGAACGTGACCGGATTGTATATAAACTCAAACTCGCGGATCGAAGTGCCATGTCGTCTGCTCCAAGGGCGATGTCTGCCACAATGCCCTCCACGCGGCTGGGCATTCAAGGGAAAACTGTGGCTGGAGAACCGGTGGCCGCCAGGAAATTGGGCAGGGACATGACGGTCAGGGATATCGCTCTGGTCGACCAGAGGATGCGCCAACTGCATGACGAGTATCAGGACGCCGACATGCGGATAAATGATCTCCTTGATGGTAAGGGAGAGAGCCACCCCCTAGTCAGGGAATCCCGAAGCAGCCAACGAGCCCGCTGGCAGGCGATGGAACGTTATGCCGAGCAGTGGCGTCAGACGTCTGCCAATACGTGGTTCGGTGGGGATGAAGTCGGTGCGGATCCTGTCGCCACGTTCGTCCAGCAACTCAAAGAGGCCAAGCAGGAATATGATGAGGAAATCCTGGCTCTTGAGAAGCAGATCAAGGAAATTGGCTTGCCGATGCTGGAGATCGAACGACTGCGATCAGAGGAACGCGAGAAGGACAGGCAACTTGCCGAGGTCGTGGCTCGTCTCGAGACCTTTCGAACCGAGAGCAAAGCGACTCCTCGTGTGACGATTATGTCCCTGGGTGATCGGCCGGTTCTCAAGGACCATCGGTCGTTCATTTCGAGCGTCGGCGCTGCGTGTGGGTTGCTTCTAGGCATGAGTCTGGTGGCAATCTTCCGAATCTTCCGGCGTGTGTTGAGGTGATTAAAGCAGGCGCGCGATAACGTCCTGGATTAACCTGTCGCGCTGGGGTGCGACGGCACGCGGGCGATTAGTCGCCGCATAGTGTCACTGTCTCCCTGACCCGGGTGGTGACGCCGACGCGAAAGCGATGTCGAGCAGCCGCACTCCAAGATTTTGGAAGACCGGCTGAAGCCGGGACTACGAACAAGCAAACCTACGGCGTGTACCACGTCGAGCGCCAGTATTTCTGGTCGAGGTCGAAGACGTTGAGGCGTTCCTTGGCGGCGTCAAAATCAGGGGGGAGAACGGCGTATTTCTTCATTTCGCGGATGTACTGAGGGTTGGGCTGGAAGCCGGGAGCGCCGAAGCGCGGCTCGCGGTCGAGAATTTCCTTGCCGTGCTGCAGGGCGGCGAGAATGGTCTTGTAGTCGGGATCGTTGCGGTCCTTGAAGACATCGCCGCAACTTCCCCAGCCGCCGGCCGATTTGGCGAGGGGGGCCAGAAGCAGGGCGGAGAGTTCGGGGCGGGTGAAGTTCTGGATGATGTCGTCGGCATACCGGCCGATGGGGTCGTTGGGGATAATGATGCGTTCGTACGAGCCCGTGGGATGGCCGGCGAGTTGCGGCTGCTTGTGGCGCAGTTCGTCGTTGAAGGGGATCGGGCGCTCGTTCTTTTTCACGTTGGGGGTGACTTCGTGGCAACTGGCGCAGCGCTTTTGCAGAAGCTGGTTGTGCGGGCCGAAGACGATCCAGTTGGCCTGGCCGCCGGCTTCCTGCTGCACTTTGTTGCGTAGGCCGGCGTAGCTTCCGGCGTACGGCGCACCGGATTCGATCCACAACCAGACCGTGCGCAAATCCTGATCGGTGGCCTTGTGTTTGCGGAGTTGCGTGAGCAGCGGGCTGGCCGAGCTGCCGATGCTGCGCGGGGGCTGGTTGCCCAGGCCGTTGCGGCCGTCGGCGACGAGCCGATGGGCCAGCAGCGAGACGTAGGCGTGCGAGTACACTGCCCCGCGGTCGCCGGTCAGCAGCATGTGGCCTTCGCGCTTCTGCGGGTTGTGGCACTGGACGCAATAGCGATCGAGGATTGGCTGAATGTCACGCTGGAAATCCATGACGTCGGGATAGCCGGCGAAGGGTTCGATGCGGCTGGCCGGCCGGCGCATGGCCATGAGCGTGCCGGCCGAGGTGTGGCCCGGGGCGAGGTTGCGCTCCTCGTGGCAGCCGACGCAACTGAGAACTTCGCCCGGCATGACGGTCGTGAAACTCTGCATGCGCTTGACGGACATGTCATGCTCGTCGAGGGCGACGAAGAAGACCTGGCGGCGTGCGGGGACTTCGAAATACGCCGAGCCGTCCGGTTCGACGGGGACAGTGCCCAGGACGCGTTCGAGCGTGAAGGTACCGAGCCAGGTGAGCAGGTCCGGGCCGCCGCTGAAGTTCACGGGTTTGGGGAGCGATTCGAGGATGAGCAGTTTCTTGATCTGGCCGCGCTCGACCCCGGGCATATTCCGGCCCATGTAGACATCGGCCAGCACCATCCGGCCGGTGGGTTCCTTGGGATCGAGCCGGCTGGGGATGACGGGCTCGCGCGGGCGAGACTGAATGGGACGCGGCTCGTTGAGGGCGATCTTGGTTGGATCGGTGTAGAGGATTTCCTCGTGGTTCTGGTCGTCCATGAGGACGAGCTGGTTGCCACGGGCCATCAGGAAGAGATTCTCGGAGAGTGGATACGGGTCGCGGATTCTTGCACCTTTGTGTAGTGGTTTAGGGGCGGAAGCATCGTCGGGTCCGTTGTCGCCGGTGATGAGGGTGGCGATGCCAGCGTGTTCGTTGACGCCGTGGCCGGGCGAGAAGTTCGCCAGCACCTTCTGAGTGCCGGGGATGGGCTTGGCGTCGATCATGACGGTCCAGGAGCGCATGTTGCCGTAGAAGACCTGCTGGCCGGTGCCGTCGGGGTTCATGGTCCAGAGGTGGTGGTATTCAACCTGGCTGCGGTCGACGTATTCCCAGCGGGTGTAAAGCAGGCGGCCATCGGGCATGACCCAGGGGGTGTTGTCGTGTTCGGTGTTGGCGGAGATCTGCGTGATGTGGCCACCGGTTGGGTCGCAGCGATACATGACGGCGACCTGGGTCATCCAGCAGTTGACCCACCTTTTGCAACGTGTGGAGATGAAGACGATATCGCCATCGGGGAGATAGGTGGGTTCGATGTCGTCGAAGTCGCCGCTGGTGAGCTGGCGCAGGCCGGTGCCGTCGGAGTTGATCTCATGAAGGTGGTAGTAGTCGGTGTTGGCGGGGCGGTAGGCGAAGATGATCTTCTTGCCGTCATAGTGGACCTGCGGATCGCGGACGGAGCCGCCCTGGGGATCGAGCAGGATGGAGGTCTGGCCCGTGCGAAGGTTGAGTTTGTAGAGTTTGCCCGCGTCGGGCTTGCCGTTGCCGGCGTAGGCCTTGTGGTTGGCGTCGTCGCAGTAGTAGCCGATGTTGGCGTACCAGTGGGGGTCGTCGTAGGCCGAGCGGGAGCAGAAGACGATGTCGTCGGTGCCGTGAAGCGGACCGGCGAGGGCACGCTGGAGGAGCGGGCGCGTTGTGGGAGCGGCCGGCTGGGCGGCTTGAGCGAACTGTAGGGACAACACCAGCGAAACAAATGCGAGGACTTGAACCAGTATTGGTGGCACTGGCTTCCAGCCCGTGTTTCGCGGTGCACCGCTCCGGATGTGTCGGGATACCGACACCACGGGCTGGAAGCCCGTGCCACCAGCGGATGGAGGCATCGCACGCTTATTGAGATCGTATCGCCTGCATTGGAGCATGATGGATCACCAAGCCTTTCGTGGCGGCGAGGGGCCGCTACGAAAGCGGAGCCCTGCAATGAGCACTACGCCCCAACCGAGTGATTGTTGCGCGGCGATGGGGCTTTTATGGAGCAAATGAGGGAACAACCCCGTCGGGTCCGCACTGCGGACCGTTCTTGTATGCGGCGGCGAAACGGGCTCGCCAACAAGATGGTCCGCAGTGCGGGCTCTACATTCGGAACCAGCACGGGCAACATGCAACTTCGCGGTTGTGCGCGCGTCCGATGGGATAGCGATGCAGTTGATGAAGGAGGCCGGAAATGCGTGGTGGCATGTTGATGTGGGCGCTGTGCGTGCTCGGGACGGCGGTGGGGATTCATGCACAGGAGCGGATAGCGGACGTTCGCAGTCTGGACGATTTGCGCGGGCTCAAGGGCGTATCGGTGGACAAGAGTTGGGAGATCCGCGTGGGGCTTGGTGATGGCGGGAATGATTCCGGACCTTGGACTCTGGTTTACTGTCTGGCTCGGCATCTGGGGCAGGAGGAACGATCGGTCTTTCCGTTCATCCGGGATGCGGTCGAGCCGCTGGGCCCGGTGAAACTGGAGGTCGCCTGGGACAAGCAGGAGCGGATGATGGATGCGACGCGGCGGGATGTGCCAAGGATGGAAGTGAAGCGCGGGGTGGAACTGCTGTTCTGCACGGCGGTGGTGCTGAACCACGCGGGGATTTGCCATATCAGTATCCGGCGTGCGAATGATGCGTTGTTGCTGGCGAGAGATGTTGAGGTGAAAGAACCGCGGACGCGTCTGTGGCATTCTCTGGCGGCTCTGGAACGGTACACGGACGTGGCCGGCGATACGCGCTTTCGATATCGGATGCTCGACACGACAATGGAGCACCGGCCTGAGTATGGCGGGATGCGGAGAATGCCGATTGACGCTGCCCCGAAGATCGACCCCGCCGGGTATCCGGCTACGGCGAGCCTGTTGCCGGGCGCAATTCCGATGTGCGAGGAATGGTGGAGTCCGCTGTTCCCAGGCGTGAAGTTGGGCGCGGAAAACGTGGCGTTGGAGTTGTCGTTGAAAGACGGCGAGATCATCGTTCGCTCGAAGGTGGGAAAAATGGTTGATTGGGCGGATGAGTATCTGCTGGCGCGATGGTGGGTCAACGGCAAGCCGATCGTTCCACCGCCGGGAAGACCGTCGATGCGCATGGCCGGACGACGAGTGGGAGAGACGGACCAGATGACGATCGTCTTCGGCCTGCCGCAGACGCTGGGCAAGCTTCGCCTTGGGGACAAAGTGGGATTGCAGGTTCTGTACTGTCCGGACGGCACGACTCCGATCACGGATGAACTGGGGATGGCGCTGCACCGGGCGGCCGGTGAGACCGGGGCGCTCTCAGCGCCGTTGTTGAGCAATCGCATTGAATTTGCGGTGAAGGTGGGAATGTAGGTTAGAGCGTCAGCTCCCATCCCTTGCGATATTCGCGGGCCAGATACTGATTCGCCGCTGGCAAATTGGTCACCTTCATATTGGCCGCGTCCCAGAGCAGTTTGCGACCGCCCAGGCGCAGGGAGATGGCGCCGAGGTTGAAAGCCTCCGAGATCGGGCCGGCCAGCAGGAAATTGCCGCTGGTCGGCTGGCCGCCCTTGAAGGCCTTGACCCAATCCGGGGTGC
Organism: Phycisphaerales bacterium; assembly: GCA_025361735.1. Classification (GTDB taxonomy): domain Bacteria; phylum Planctomycetota; class Phycisphaerae; order Tepidisphaerales; family Tepidisphaeraceae; genus JANYKD01. Next base: position 19,978 of record JANYKD010000417.1, on the reverse strand, counting down.
TGGCAGCGGCGGCGCGAGCCGGGGCGGCGGCGGCCGGGGTGGTCTGGAACTCGCGGTTCTTGCGCTCGGGGATCAGGCGCGGATTATCACACAGGAAACCGGCCAGGATCTTGCCTTTGTCGCCGACGAACATCATGCCCTCGGCCGCCAGTTCACTGTTGTCTTCTTCCACCTCCGGCGGTGTGGGCGGTTTCATGCCACCGTCGTACCAGAAAAGGTCGACGGCCGGCCGGTCGGCCTTGGCGGCGAATTTGAAACGGATCGTGCAGGCCATCGGGAAGGAATAGTCATTCTTGATCTTCGTACTGACATGATCCACGATCGTGCAGACGTGGCTGGGCGTCGACTGGACCGCGAACGGGGCATCCAGGCCGAGTTCGGCGAAGACGCGCCAAAGACTGTAGTGGCCCATGTCGGCGACGGGGCCGCCGCCGAACTCGTACCAGCCGCGGAAGACCGCGTGCGTGTAGTGCGGGTGATATGGCCGATCCAGCGACGGGCCGAGCCACAGATCCCAGCCGAAATCCTTGGGCACCGGCGGTGTGTCGGTGGGGATCGTGGCATATTGCGGCCAGACGGGGCGATTGGACCAGTTGTGGACTTCGCGCAGCGTGCCGATGGCGCCATCGCGGATCCACTTGGCGGCCACGCCGACCTGCGCCCCGGAATCGGCCGGGATGAAATGCGTGGCGACCTTGGTCTTGCGGGCGGTCTCGATGACCAGCCGGGCCTCCTGCACGCGGTTGGCCAGCGGCTTGTGCAGCAGTACATGCTTGCCCTTCTTCATGGCGGCAATGGCGACGGTGGCGTGGAGATGATCCGGGGTCATGATCTTTACCGCGTCGATGCCATTGGCCTTCTCCAGCAGTTCGCGGAAGTCGGTATAGGCGGCGCAGCCTTTGAACGTGCCGGCCGGGCTTTTGTCGCCGTAATAGAGTTCGATGATCTCGCGGCCGACATCGCGGCCGCCCGGCGCGCCCTTGGTGCTTTCCCGCCATTGGGGTTTGCCCAGGCCCGTGGCGATGGTCCGCCGTACGCTCCCCTTGCCCCATTCGATGTAGTCGTCGCTGTCCTTGTTGGGATCGCAGACGGCGACGAGTTGGATATCCGGGACCGGGAGCATCCGCACCAGCTCCGTCAGTCCCTGCGTGCCGCAGCCGATCAGGGCCATGGTCAGTTTCTCGCTCGGCGCGACATTGCCGGCGCCGCCGAGCACATGCCGGGGAATGATGGTTACCGCGGCGACGGCGGTGGAAGCGGCCAGAAATTTGCGACGGTTGAGTTTGGGTGTCATGCGTTACCTCGTGGACCAGGGGCGACAAACGAGCCACACAACATAGATACACCGACAGCGCGTACCGTTGATGGTACGATACGGGCGATGCCCGCCGCCCCGGTCAACCACCACTCCACGCCCGCGGCCAAGATCGCCTTGTTCCGCTTGCTCTTTCGCGGTCGCGAGGATGTCTACCCGCGGCGATTCGAGAGCCGCAAGACGGGTAAGTCGGGTTATTCGCCGACTTGCGCTAACGAATGGGTCCGCGGGGTGTGCGAGAAGCCCAAGGTCCGATGCCTGGATTGTCCGCACCGCCGGTTTCTGCCGGTGACGGATGAAGTCATTCGCTGGCATCTATCGGGGCAGGATGAAACGGGACGCGATTTCACGATGGGCGTCTATCCGATGCTCCTGGATGAGACATGTTTCTTCCTGGCGGCCGATTTCGATAAGGAACACTGGCGAGAGGATGCCGCGGCGTTTCTGGAAACATGCCGCAAACTGAACCTGGCGGCCGCGTTGGAACGATCGCGCTCGGGCAATGGTGGACATGTGTGGCTGTTTTTCGAGCAGGCGATTCCAGCGGGACTCGCACGCAGGCTAGGGGCGCATATTCTGACGGAGACGATGGAGCGCCGGCCGGATATTGGGTTGGATTCGTATGATCGGTTCTTTCCGAATCAGGATACGCTGCCGCAGGGCGGGTTTGGGAATCTCATCGCGCTGCCATTGCAAAAGCGGCCACGGGAACGCGGCAACAGCGCGTTTCTCGATGAGCAGTTTGTTGCGTATCCGGACCAGTGGGCATTTCTTGCGACCATCAGCAAGATCAGCCTTCGGCAGGCCGAGGAGATCGTCCGCGACGCGGAGGCGAAAGGCCGCGTTGTGGGAGTGAGTCTGGCTCTGGCGGAAGAAGACGAGGCTGCGCCGTGGACCGCACCGCCTTCGCGGCGTCGCCGGGAACCTCCGATCGCCGGGCCGCTGCCGGAGACGCTGGAAGTGGTTCTTGGGAATGACATCTACATCGCCAAAGCGGGTTTGCCGCCGGGCCTGCGCAACCGGCTGGTGCGACTCGCGGCATTTCAGAACCCGGAGTTCTACAAGGCGCAGGCCATGCGTCTGCCGACCTACGACAAGCCGCGGATCATTGGCTGTGCCGAGGATCACCCGCAACACATCGGTCTGCCTCGCGGCTGTCTGGACGACTTGATTTCATTGCTGAAGGAGCTCGGGATCAAACCGGTGATTCGCGACGAGCGATACGCCGGCATCGCGTTGCCAGTGGCGTTTCAGGGCGAGCTGCGGGCGGACCAGATTCCCGCCGCCGAGGCCATGCTCGCCAACGACACGGGCGTGCTGGCGGCCACGACCGCATTCGGCAAGACGGTGATCGCCGCGTGGCTCATCGCCCAGCGCGGCGTCAATACGCTCATCCTTGTGCATCGGCGGCAACTACTCGAACAGTGGATCGAGCGCCTCTCGTCGTTTCTGGCGTTGCCGGCGAAGGAGATCGGCCGGATTGGTGGCGGGCGGAAGAAACCGACGGGCACGCTGGATGTGGCGCTCATTCAAAGCCTGGTACGCAAGGGTGTCGTCGACGACCAAGTCGGCCGATACGGACAACTCATCGTGGATGAGTGTCACCATTTGTCGGCTCAGAGTTTTGAGCAGGTGGCCCGACGGACCAAGGCGAAGTTCGTCTTGGGCCTTTCCGCCACCGTCACCCGCAAGGACGGCCACCATCCGATCATCTTCATGCAGTGTGGACCCGTGCGCTATCGCGTGGATGCCAAGGCACAGGCCGCCGCCCGGCCGTTCGAGCACATCGTGCTGGTGCGCCCGACGAACTTCCGGCCGCTGAAGGCGCCCGATCCCGACGTGCGGCTGCAGTTTCAAAGCCTGTACGGTGAATTGATCGCCGATGAGGCTCGCAACCAGCTCATTTGCAGCGAAGTGATCCAGGCAACCCGCGACGGCCGCTCGCCCGTGGTACTGACCGAGCGGAATGAGCATCTCGACAAACTGGCCGCCCGGCTGTCGCCGGAAATCCAGCATCTGATCGTGCTTCGCGGCGGCATGGGTAAGAAGCAGCTCAACGCGATCGCCGCGAGACTCGCCGCTATCCCGCAGAACGAGGCGCGCGTGTTGCTGGCCACCGGTCGGTACATCGGCGAAGGCTTTGACGATTCCCGACTCGACACGCTCTTCCTGACGCTGCCCGTCTCCTGGCACGGCACCATCGCCCAATACGTCGGCCGCCTGCACCGGCTGCACGCAGGCAAACGTGAAGTCCGCGTTTACGACTACGCCGACCTCAACGTGCCCATGCTCGCCCGAATGTTCGACCGGCGTTGTCGTGGATACGAGGCCGTTGGCTACTCGATCCTGCTCCCAGCCAGCGCCGTCCCCGGCTGGCCGGCCGACGTGCCGCTGCCGGTCGATCCCCAGTGGCGAACCGACTACGCCGCCAGCGTCCAACGGCTGGTGCGTGATGGAGTCGATTCGCCATTGGCCAATCTGTTTGTGTTCGCGGTGCGAACCGTGGCGGCGGAAGCCGAAGGAGCGGATCGGGCGCGAAGCGCCAGCGAGGCATTCCTCTATCGTCGGCTGGAGACACTGCCGCAAACGGCCGGCCGATTCCGGCTGAACGCATATCTGCCGATCCCCTTCGACGGAGAGGGCAAGATGGAAGTGGACCTGCTCTGTGCCGACGCGCGCCTGGCCATCGAACTCGACGGCGCTCAGCACCTTGCCGACGCGGATGCTTATCGGCGCGATCGGCGGAAGGATCAACTCCTTCAGGAGAACGGTTACTTTGTGCTCCGTTTCCTGGCCGAGGACATCGGCAAGCATCTGGACGCGGTTCTCGATGCAGTTCTGCGGACGCTCTCGCACCACAGATGAGGATCATCGCGATACATCTGGACCCGACGATGCGTATCGACTCGCCCACACCGTAACATCTCCGCTTGTTTTGGACGCGGGATTCCTGATCACCGAATGCACATTGCAATCACCCAAAGCACCGCGACGCACAACGGCCAGATCAAGCTGGCCTCGCCCAGAATTCTCATTCGTACATAGCGACGCTTATGCCACCCAAGCCACTTCATCCCATCGGCCCCCAGCGTCAGAAGCAGACCGACAAACGATGAGATCGCGACGTGGCCCACAATGAAATCCATCCACCAGGGGTTGACGCGTTGATGCCGCAACGCGAAGGGCAGAGCGATGCACGCAGCCAACGCGTAGATCGGCAGCACGCGCTTCGCGAACATGTGATAGTGGCGCCACCACCTCCGCCTGCGTTTCCTCAATCGGTAGTTCAACTCGATTTGGCGCCATCCGCTGGATTGGAGACAGTCACACAGGGCGTTTGCAGAAGAGAGCGTGCCGTGGCAATACCTGCATATATACATGCCGCGCAGGCCGTGAATCTGCTTGGTAACCCAATGCGCAGCAATGAAGGCAAACAGCGCAAGCAAGAGTGAAACGACACCTCCTGCGAGCACAGCGACTAACAATTCGGGGATGAACCAACTATCCGAGGTGCTCGTGTAGCGGACCAGCAGCACCACAGTCACCGCGATCATCGCCAGAAACACAGTAACGAACGCCACACATGCAACCTTCAATTCGCGAGCCTCTGCCCGCTCCATGCGTTCCAGCGCGGGTGTGTTGGGCGGCCCGATGAGCGGATCCCATGTCGCATCTCCGCCGTGACGCCGCTTCCACTCTTCGCGCAGAGCATCGTACGCCCCCGATTCGAGTGTCTCTGTCAGGTCGGGCTCGTATGGGTCCGGTGATTGGCTGGCGGTGTCGGCGGGGATGAAGATCTGACCGCAGGCCTTGCACGTTGTGGCCTCGATCGATGCCTTGCACCATTGTTCCCCGGTCGCCTTCATGCATCGCGGGCAGTGAGGAAACACCGTGTAGTCTCCGAAATCCGTGTGGCCGGGCGGTGCCATTGACGCATGCAGCCGCAGTCCATGGCGGATTGCCAGTTCACACGCGGTGCGAAACTGAAAAACGTCATCCTTCTCAGATCCAAGGTCCGGGACGATGCGGCGAAGGAGGTCGGTTTGCGATCCGTCGAGCGGTGAACGCGCCCACAAGCCGTACCATCTCGGCGTCGTCTTCAGGAAGGATTCGGCGACCGCCATCGCAAGACCCTGGGCGGAGATGCCGCTGGCAATCTGCCGGTCCACCTCCCGATCTTCGGGTTTGACGCGCAATCCGCCGCAACAGCCCGCCAGTTGACCGGAAATCGCCAGGGCATTAGCCGGACATTGCGCACAGATGCGACGCGCTTCATCGAGGCTGCCCACAGGCGCAGCTATCTCGCTGATCCGGCCACCGATCCAAGGCGATCGGGTGTTCATATAGCCGCTTTCTCCTGTTACGCAATAGTCCCCATAGACGTCATTATTGCGAGTGGCGACGTTGATCACAGTAAGCAGTCCCACGCCTCCGTGCGCCGCAGCCACGTCGTCGATGGCCAAGCCCTGCCGGAATGGGCAGGCATACTCGATACACCAACTCACGGATTGGAGGGTGTCGGCCATAAGACTTCAATTTTACAACACGGCAGTATCCAACAAAAGCAACGCAATACACCGAACCGTCGGGCCGTCGAACTCGACACCTGCCATCGCGATCGACGGTGACATCGTTCCCATCGCCTACTTGGCAAGCTTCTGCATGTCGCGATCGAAGGCCACGCCGTCGAAGGGAACCACGATGACCTTGCTGCCGTGCGTGTCGTTGCCGCGTTCCTCATTCTTGGGGACATCGAGCACCGCGAATGTGAAATGAGTGACGTGCCCATCTTCCAGGTGTACGCCGGGGCGCTCGATCTTTTCCCAATGGTTTACGGTCCCATCCGTGTAGCGCACAAAGTCCTTGGTCGGATCGTAAGCCAGTCCGCGTAGCGTCCAGTTGTTGATGCCATCGACGGAGGTGATGTGCCACGCCTTGCGATCGCTCCAGCCGTTGACCACAATGTGATACAATCCGCCGCTGAACCATACCACCGGATCTTCCAAGTTGCGCAGCGGCAGGCCGGTGACCTTGGGATAGACACTGGGACCCTGGACGGTGTAGGGTCCGAGGATGCCGGTCTTGCTGATCCAGATAGCTCCGGATCGAGCCACGATCATGAAATCGCCATCGGGACGAACCATGATGCTGACATTGGACATCCGTCCGAAACGGCTGAACTCGTTTTCGGCCACCTTGATCGAACCGAGGTATCCCCATGGGCCGTCCAACGACTTGGAAACAAACACATCGCCCGGCCGGGTCTCGCTGACGAGAACGGCGTAGCGCCCATCGGGAAGCACCAGTGCCGTCACGTTGTGGCCTTTGCCCTTTTGGTTCTCAGGCCAGCAAAGACCCTTGTCAATGTACGGGCCGATCACCTTGTCGCTGACCGCATGCACGGCCGACGAGCCGCCCCAGCCGCCGTGGCCCTTGGCCTGATCCCAGCGGCTGGCGAACATGTGAAATTTGCCATCGGTGGCCTTGATGATCTGCCCATCCCAGTAACACCACTGTTTCATGGTGGTGTCTTCCAGCCCGTTCTGCGGATCGCGCGGGAAAACTCCCGGCGCGCCCCAGACGTTGGACACCAGCGGGCTCTGGATGGGCATCGGGAGAAAATAGTTGATCAGCGTCTTTTCGGCCGCGAACGCCGAGGCACCCATCGCAGATACGATCATCGCACACAGTATTGTCAGGTGTCTGGGGATCATGGATGTTCCTTCGGTATAGGGCAGTCGCCACGAATCACATTGCCAGCTCGGGAACAGCATTCCACTATTGCCGCAGAGTGATCATGGCCGAAGGATACCCGTGCAGAACCCGCGACCAATGCCCAAGATTGACCAAGGCATGGCTGTTGTTGACCTGGTCGACGCCCGGGGCACACTTCAGTCATGCCGATAGACCGTGATCTTCAGAATCATCGGCCGATCAACACCCAGGAATTTGTTGGCCATGAACGGCGGGATATGCGGCTGATAATTGGCGCCGGATTCATCGCCGTTGAGGCGAAGCTCGTGGACCCACTTGCCGGCGGCGTCAAAATGGCCGAGCTCGATCTTGCTGATCTGGGTTGACCTTGGCCCGGGCGTGGTGGAATCGAATCGCACACCGAAGCCGTAGCCGGCCATGAGAAATTCCTCGTCGCCCGTTTGGATGATCAGCCCGCCCACCGCCGGGTGGCGCTCGGGCAGGCGCTCGAGGTAGCTGATGTTCGCTTTGTAGGTGCCGATGGGCTGCGGTGCCAGCTTGGCATCGCCATCCTGCTTGTATACCGCGATCATCCGGCCGGTGCCCTGGGCGGCAGTGATCGCCGGCATGAGCTGGGTGAGCATGCGGTAGCTGGCGACCAGCGGGTGAGTCGTCTCCATGCTCTCGATGCCAAACGGCGAGAACCCGATGGCGTCGTGATGGCCGATGGCCCAGAACACGCGGGCGGCGGCCTCGGGCGAGGGGCTGACCTCGGGGATCAGCAGCGGGTTGCCGTTGCGGGTGAAGTTCTCCACCACCTGCTTGAACTCGCCGTAGATATCCGGTGACAGCACATCAATATGCGGCGCGGCAGCGTGCCAGATGTCATGCATGTGCGCCACCGGCCCGCCGGATGGATACGTGCCAATCTTGCCGCCGCCGTCCAGCCAGGCGTTAGCGAACATTGGCAGCGGATACTCGGCCTTGCCCGCCTCGGCCACGGCGTCGATGTACTTCGCGTAGTGCCAGACCGAGAAGGCTTCGGCGCCTTCCGGCCCAGCGCCGAACACCTCGGCCCAGGTCCCCGTCTGTTTCGCCCCGGCCGCCGTCCAGCGACGCAGCAACTCCGGATGCAACTCCTTCTCGTGCTTCGCCAGATACGCCATCAGTTCCGGCGGAACAGGCGCGGCGAATGCGGCATCGCCCTCGGGCGACAGATCACGCGGCTCCGGTTTGATGCCGACCTCGTTCTGCACCTGGATCATGACCACCGTGTGGTCACGGGCATCCACCTGCTTGATGTGTCGCATCAGTTGCACGAAAGCGGCCGCGTCGGCCTTGCGGTTGGTTTCACTGAGCGGCGTAAGAATGTCCTTGGTGTTGTGGTTTGACGACCCCTGAGCTCGGCGAAATCGCTTGGTATCCTGCAGCACCCAACGCGGCGCGTAGCTGGACACGCCATTCTTCCAACTACCGAACCAGAGCAGCGCCAGATGCTGTTTGTGAGCTCGCACCTGTTCGAGCAGGGCATCGACCAGCGTGAAGTCAAACTCGCCCTCGCGCGGCTCGAGCAGTTCCCACGACACCGGCGCCAACACCGTGTTCAGACCCAGTTCCTCCAGCTTCGGCCACAGCGATTTGATGTACTCCACCCCTGACGCCGAGGAATTGTGCAGTTCCCCAGCCAGCATCACAAACGGCTTCCCTTCCACGATCAACTGCGTCGCCGTGCCCTGCTTCTGCAGGTGTGGGATGGCGTTATCCGCCGCCGGCGGCGTGGCTGCGAGTGCGAACGAGACGAGAACGGCGATAACGATTGGACGCAGAAATTGGGGAGCGTTCATAGGGTTTGTTCCGCAGCGCGAGCTACGCCCGCAGGCAAATCGCGACGCGCATGAATTGTGGCAAGGAGCAACCCGCAGCACAAGTGAGGAAATGGGCATAGCAAGTACAACGGCGCGGCAAGCTTTCCGGGAGACGGTTTCTGGGAGTGCGGCCGTCCTTGGCCGCCCATGTTGATGCGGGCGGGGACGCCCGCGCTCCCGGAAAAATCGCCGCGCCGAGGTACAATGCCCGCATGAGACACATCGACATGGGCAAACGCGGGATTGATCGTCGTCAGCTCCTGGCCGGCCTCTGCGGAGCCGCGGCGGTCCTCAACGCCACGCCACTCTCCTGGGCACAGGAACCCGCCCGCGCCGTACCGCTCATTCATCAGACCGATCTCTTCCGGCCGCACATGGACCCGGACGACCATTTTGACCTGGCGTGCGTCTACGGACTGGCGCGCATGGGGAAAGTGAAGTTGCTGGGCGTGCTCTGCGACTATCCGCCGCCGCGACACCCGGCCGATCCGGACATCTCGGCCGTGGCGATGCTCAACCGGCTCACGGGGCTGGCCGTGCCGCTGGTGACGGGCTCATCGCAGAAGCCGGCCTCGCGGCGTGACAAGCTCGAAGGCGCCTCGCCGCGCGATCTGCACGGCGTCAACTGGCTGATCCAGACGCTCCGCGAATCGCCCGAGCCGGCCGTGATCACCATCGTGGGATCGTGCCGGGATGCGGCCTTGGCCGGGCGGCGCGAGCCGGAACTGTTCGCCAGGAAGTGCCGGGCAATCTATCTGAACGCCGGCACGGGCGCCCCGGATCGCCGGCCTGGCGACGGTGTGGAATACAACGTGGAGCTGGACCCGGGCTCGTACGCGGGTGTGTTTGACATCCCCTGCCCGGTCTACTGGATGCCCTGTTTCGAGCGTCTGGCGGCCGGGAAATTCGTGGGCGAGCGGCACGGAACGTACTACACATTCATCATGGGCGAACTGTTCGCAAAGCTCTCGCCGCCCATGCAGCGATATTTCCTGAGCATGCTCGAGAAGGAAACGGGGACGCGCTGGCTGGAATCGCTCAACCGTCCCGTCGACCCGGCGCGGCTCGAGCACTGGGGCAAGCAGGTGCGGAACATGTGGTGTACGGCCGGATTCCTGCATCTGGCCGGACTGAAGATGGGCAACGACGTGTATCGGTTCGCCCCGGTGAAGGTGGAATGCGACGATGCCGGAGGAACCCAGTGGACCGAGGGCGAATCCCGGCCAGCGCGATTCAAGTTCGAAGTGACCGACCGGCCCCACTACGCCGCCGCCATGACACGGGCACTCGTGGAACTAGCGGGAGCCGGGAACATCAGCAATGAACGATGATCAGGTGTTCCGTCACACGCCGAGCGATGGATGAATCGACAGACAAGAATGTCTGTCGTACGACGGGAAGGACGGCCATGCGCGATGACAGACAAGAATGTCTGTCCTGCTGTTTACCCATCAAGTCAACTGTCGCGGAGCACACGAGGCATTTCCGTTGTTGTTCATCGTTATTTCTCGCTTGCCGATATCGCCAGATCCCGCGTCAGCGCGGGGACATTGAGCCGCAGGAATCCACCATCGGCCGCGGCATTGTCGGTGCGAATCACCTGGCCCGTGGCCGTATCCCACCACTGCACCTTGTACGTCCCGCCGCGGGACACTGGCAGACGCAGCATCAGGCCGGTAAACGTCCGCGGGGCCTGATCGACATTCTTCCAGTTCGATTCGACATCGTGCAACCACGCGATCACCTGGCCGCTGGCGGCATCGGCCAGCACATGCCGCCGGATGCGGGCGTGCGACGGCATCGCCCCGGCGAGCGAAATCGAGCCGATCTTGAGCCAGTCGCCCGCGATGTTGTCGATCGCGATGGTGTGCCGGCCGGCGGGAATCTCGACGGAACGATCAACGTCGTACGTCGCAAAGTGATGCTGCTGGTTCGGGTCGGTCGTCCGGTTCGACTTCTGGTCCGGTCCACCCGGGGCGGCGCTGAACGGCCAGTCGGCGACGGGCTTGCCGTCCACCCACACCTGTAGCCGCGCCGAATCGGATACCTCGGCCACGCGCACCGTCAGCTTGCTGCTGCCCGTCATGTTCACGGTCATCGTCAGCTTCGCCGCCATATCCTTCTTGGCCGGCCCGAAGAAGAACAGCGGCAGCTTGCCGCTGAGCCGGCCGTCGGCGCCCAGGACCATGGGGTCGGGCTTGCTCTTCTCCCACGCCGCCGTCGGGTACAGCGTGAGATCATCAAACGTGGCCGGCTGGCCGGGTGCAAGCTCGCACACAGGCGCCTCCACACTGCGGAAATCCCGCTTCGCCCAGTCAACCGTCTCCACGAACTTCGCCAGCGGCGTGAACTGTCCCCAGAGATTCTTCGGCCCGACGTAGTTGTCCCACCACCAGATGAAGCCGCTGCCGGCCGCCCCGTCGAAGACCGCCGACCAGAGACCGTTGTGGAGGTTGATCGCCTTGCCCTGCGGGTCGTACTTGCCGTCGGGTCCGCGCCAGTCGATCCCAAACTCCGCCAGCAGGTGCGGCTTGGGCAACACATCCCACTTGTGCAGCTCCGTCCCTATTTTCTGCGGGAAATCCACGATCGAGCCGCCGTCGCCGTACAGGTGCGTCTGCACCAGGTCGATGCAGTCCATCTTCCACACCGCGGCCTGATGTTTGCCGGCGTATGACGTGGTCACCAGCCGGCCATAGGGGTCGGTCGCCTTGAGGAACTGCGCCATATCCTGCGTCCACGCCGGCGGGATCTCAAACCGCACGAGATCCTGCTCGTTCCACAGTTCCCAAAAGCCCAGTGATGTGTATGCCGCGTACCGCGCCACCAGATAGCGCAGCCGCCGGTGCTGAAGCTCGCGGGCCAGCGGATCGGTCACGTAATCGACCGGCCGGGTCGCCGGGCCTTTGTTGACGGCGTTGTACGGATTGATCGCCCAGCCGCCCGTGCCCCAGGCGTCGCTCGCCAGCAACTCGCGGTGATTCGCCAGGGCCAGCATGATGTAGATGTTATTCTTCTCCGCCAGCTCGAAGATGCGGTCGTAGTGCGCCAGTGCGGCCAGGTCGTATCGTCCCAGCCCGGTGTCCTTCGTCTCCACCATCCGGTTGGGGGCGGCCAGCCAGACGCGGGCGAAGTTGCCGCCGGCCGCGTGCAGTTTGCCAAACCAGTCTTCGTAGTCCGCCAGTCCGCGACGTCCCGGCCAGCCGACGTTGAGGCCCACCATGAAATACGACTGCCCGGAATCAAACTGGAAGTATCGTGGCGACGATGACGATTTCCTCACGAGCCCCGGCCGTTTGCCCGCTTCCACGGTGAAACTCACCGGTGCCGACGTCTTCTCACCGGCCTTGTCCTTTACGATCGCGGACAGCTTCCACTGCCCGCCGACGGTCGGCGAGAACCGCACCAGCCACATCGGCTCGCCAGCCGGCGTGAGCCTGCTGTTGCCCCGCCCATCGGGCTGCTGGCCAAACGGCTGATACCAGAATGCCGGCATGCGCAGAGCCTTGCCCGCTGGCGAGGTGAACACGACATCCACGGCTACTTCGGCCGGATCGAACGGGTTCTGATACGTTTGATCCAGCTTGATGGTCCATTCGTACGGCTCATACACGGCCGCCGGCCCGGTGGTCCGCGGAGCGACAGCGACCTCGCCCCTCGCCGTCAAGGTCCATACGGCCGCCAGGATGCACGCGAAAAGAATGATTGATCTCATGCTGGAAGTCCATAATCGCCGGGAGGGCATTGCGTTGCCAGGCAGACGAATCGCACGGCGCGGCAATTTTTCCGGGAGAACGCCAGGGCCGACGAAAGTAGCACAGCCGTCTCGGCTGTGTCCGAGCACTTTGACACAGGCGAGACGCCTGTGCTACTCCATCTGCTCCCGAAAAAATTGCCGCGCCGGAATCGCAAATTAGCGTCCCCCCGCCTTGTGTCCCCCACCAGCCCCGTTAGAATTAGCGTTTTGCAGAAGCCCCCTGCGGGCCCCAAAGGAGCCTCGAATGCTGTCCGCGCTGAAACTCAACGACATAGAGCAAGAGCATCTTCAGGACGTATACAACGCCACCGGTATCCCGCGTGAAGAACTGCCCTACTCCGAAGCCTTCACCAAGCTTTGCCAGGATTTCCAGGACCGCGTCTTCAAGAACGCGGTCCCCGAGCAGGTTTTCGGCGCGCTGCTGAAATACGGCCGCGCCGGCTCGTTCCAGGCCAACCAGGTCGCTCACGCCAGCGTCACGGTCGACCTCTCCAAGATTCTCAAGACCACTGTCCGCAAGCACGGCAAGGCGGGCAAGGTTCTGCCCTACAGCTCCGAGTTCGACTCCGCACTGGCCGAGTTCAACAAGGTTTCCGGACTGACCCTTTCGGCCCGCGACTTCTGGCTCTCGATCTGCAAGAGCCAGGCCAAGCCCCGCACCCTTCCGCCGCGCAAAAAAGTGAAGAAGGAAGTCGAAGAAGAGGAAGACGGCGAATAATTCCCACCCGACAAATCCCAGCAATCCCAAAGCACGAGCATTCCGCTCGTGCTTTTTTCGTTGGATTGACGCCCGCCGCACTTGGGGATATTCAACACCCTTCACATTGTCCCAGAGGAATCCATGAGCGAAGTCAAAATCCTCGGATCGGAGAAATTCGGCCGCGAGTTCATCCCCGGCCAATACCTGCCCCAGGGCAAAGACGAATATTACCTGCGCGACCAGCAGGTCGGCCGCCCGGCCGGCTACTGGCGCAGGCTCCGGGCCGATGAGATCGAGGCCCTGGTCAAAAACGCCAACACCTGCGACGACTGGGACAGCTTCTTCGTCAGCAGTGTCTTCACCCCGAACCTCGTGAAGAATTCCGAATTCTATGGCCTGGTCCGCATCGGCCGGCTCGACAACGTCATCCTCGAACACCACGAACTTCAGGTCCCCGCCGGCATCACCAACAGCCGCATCATCTCCTGCGATATCGGCGACAACGCCGCCGTTCACAACGTCCGCCACCTGGCCCATTACATCATCGGAACCAACGCCATCCTGCTCAACATCGACGAGATGCAGACGAGCAACCATGCCAAGTTCGGCAACGGCATCGTCAAGGACGGCGAAGCCGAGGATGTCCGCATCTGGCTCGACCTCATGAACGAAGCCGGCGGCCGCTCGGTCATGCCGTTTGAGGGGATGATCCCGGCCGACGCCTACCTCTGGGCCCGATACCGCGAGGACGCCGCCCTGCAGGCGAAGTTCCGCGAGATCACCCAGAAACAGTTCGACCCGCGCCGCGGCTTCTACGGTACGGTCGGCGACAGTTGCGTTATCAAGAACTCGCAGATCATCAAAGATGTCAAAATAGGCCCGCACTGCTACATTAAGGGCGCTAACAAGCTCAAGAATCTGACCATCCAGTCCAGCGCCGAGGAGCCTACGCAGATCGGCGAAGGCGTCGAGCTGGTCAACGGCATCGTCGGGCTCAACTGCCACATCTTCTACGGCTGTAAGGCGGTGCGATTTGTGATGGGTGGCAATTCCAACTTGAAATACGGCGCCCGCCTGATTCACTCGTTCCTGGGCGAAAACTCCACGGTTTCCTGCTGTGAGTTGCTCAACAACCTGATCTTTCCCTGCCACGAGCAGCACCACAACAACTCGTTCCTCGTGGCCGCCCTGCTGATGGGACAGAGCAACATCGCCGCCGGCGCCACGCTGGGGTCCAACCACAACAGCCGGGCGAACGACGGCGAGCTCCAGGCCGGCCGCGGTTTCTGGCCGGGACTGTGTACCACGCTGCGGCACTACTGCCGCTTCGCGTCGTTCGTCCTGCTGACCAAGGCCGACTACCCGGCCGAGATGAACATCCCGCTACCGTTTTCGCTGCTGAGCAACGATGCCGCCGCCGACCGGCTGGTGGTGATGCCCGCATACTGGTGGCTCTACAATATGTATGCCCTGGCGCGCAACACCTGGAAGTTCCAGGCCCGCGACAAGCGCATCACCAAGACCCAACACATCGAAGCCGACTCGCTCGCGCCCGACACCGTCGAGGAAATCTTCGCGGCCATGCGCCTGCTGGAGACCTGGACCGCCAAGGCCGATCAACGCCAGACCGGCGAGAGCGCCGCCGGCGGCGTCACTTGCAGCATCACGCCGCCGAATCCGCCGGTGGGGACACCGGCGGCACTGGATCCGCAATTGGCGGCCGCGGGCCGGGCGCTGTTGCTGGACTCGCCCGCCAGGATCGCCGGCCTGAAGATCCTTGGCGAGGGCATGGAGAACTCCCGGCGCGAAGTTGTCATCCTCAAGGTCCGCGAGGCCTATGCCGCCTACCGGCAGATGCTGCACCACTACGCAGTGAAGAACCTGCTCGCGTACTGGAAAGCAAACCCGGGCACGACTGTGCCCTCCATGGCCAAAGCGCTTGCCGGCCCGCGCCAGGAGGCATGGGTCAATCTCGGCGGCCAGCTTGTGCCCGCGCCGGATGTCCATCGGTTGCTCGCGAGCATCAAGTCCGGCGCGCTCGCCGGCTGGACTGAAATCCACCAGGCCTACGACCGACTCTGGCAGGAATATCCCCTTCGTAAGCAGCAACACGCCCTGGCCACGCTGCAGGCGCTGCTGGGAACGCAGTCTCTGACCCCGGCCGACTGGAACGCCGCCCTCGACGAGGCCATCGCCATCCAGGAACTCATCCGCGACCGCGTCTATCTCAGCCGCAAGAAGGACTACGACGATCCCTTCCGCCAGACCACATTCCGCAACCCCGAGGAGATGCGCGCCGTCGTCGGCACCCCCGAAGACAACAGCTTCGTCGCCCAGGTGCGCCAGGAAACCGAAGCGTTTCGATCGGCCGCCAACGCCGCTCGGGTCGCCGTGTGAAACACCATGATCCAAACGCGGCTCGGCTACCATCAAATCGGATTAAACACGAAGGTGCGAAGACACGAAGCGGTGTTTGGTAGACGAAAGCGACGAACCAAGTATTGGTCTTTGGATGAATGATCTGCCAACTCGTCATCCCACTCCGAAAACCGCTTCGTGGCTTCGTGCCTTCGTGTTTAATCTTCTTTGGTTGCGAACGAACCCTCACAACCTCTGTATCTCCTGCCCCATCACCAGATCCTTCGAGCTCTCGTACCGCCGAGCCAGATCCACCACCAGATACCGCCGCCCGTCGGCCAGCGCCCCCATGCTGGTGGCCAGAATCAGTTGATGCTTGCCGTATTCCGCAACGCCATCACGCATCATTTCCTTGGGAAACAACCCATGCGGATTGTGCCCGCAGACCATCACGCCGGATTTCTCCACGAGCTTCAGAAACGGCTCGACGTCCGCCTGTTCGTACAGCCCGTTCCACGCCATGGCCGGCAGCGTGGCCGCGTTGCCGGCGAGATCCTTTGTCGATTCCATCAGCGGCCGGCCCCAGACCAGCCGCTCCACAACCTCCGGCCGGCGCTGCACGATGTCCTGAATGCTCTTGAGATTCGTCGCCGGTCCGGCATGCACCCCGAAGACCCCATTCTTGCAGAGCACCGCCACCGGCACCTTCAGCAGATACTGCTGCTGCTCCTCGGTGATCCGCGCCAGGAAGTTGTACTGCGGCACATTGATCCCCGCGGCGTACATGTCCTCCAGCGCCTGCATCCGCGTCCGCCCGGCCGCCATCCGCGTCTTCATCACTTCGTAGTATTTGGTTGCCTCGTGATCGTGATTGCCCAGGATGTAGATCAGCCGCTTGCCCGCTTCGCCAAGGGTCCCCTGCAGTTCCCGGATCCGGTCGATGATCTTCGAATCCCCATCCGCATCGGCCTCGCGATCGCCCTGCTTGAAATCCACCGCATCGCCCAGGATCAGCCCATAGGTGTCCGCATCGCCCTTGAGTCGGGCAACCAGGTCGGTCTTCGCCATCCACTCCTGGAAGTGCCTCCAGCGCGAATGGAAATCGTTTGACACATACATCTTCCCTTTGCTCGGCACCACCACCAGTCCGCCATCGATCTGGAATCGATCCGGATAGGCCGCCTGCGCTTCCTGCGCCAGCACGTCCCACGGCACTGCGCACGCCCCGGCCACGACCCCCAGAAACGTCCGCCGCGAGAATGCAGATTGCCTGCTGCCAGTACGCATCACCGCATTGTCCGGGCAGTCGGCCGTTTTCACAATCACCCCGCCGCAGATCGCCGCCTGACTTTGGTGGCACGGGCTTTCCCCACAAACACCTCCCGCAGTATCATCATCCCGACCTGACGACATGCTCCCCGAACTGCAAAGGACCACGCGTTATGGATCAACAACTCATAGACATCATTGATCGCCTGAGCGATGCCGAAGGCCGTGCGGAAATTGTAATCAACAGCGGAACCACCTTCGGCGCGTTGACCATCGGCTCCGGCGAAGCCGCCGTGAAGTATCTGGTCAAACCGCTCAACGAGCTTTACGGCAAAGGCCCCGGCCACGATAACATCGACCCCCAGAACGAGCACTACATGCCGCTCTTTCTGGCCATCGAGGGTGAGATTGCCCGCTGGGACACCGCGTCCAGATACCGGACGACGGATGGCACCGTGGCCATCGCCTTGTCCAGCCTGGCCATGAGCCCCGACGCCAACGTCGAAGCCAACCCCTTCGCGCTGCACATCCAGTTGGCGCTGCGCATCGCACTGAGCCTCAACGACTATTCGCGACAGGATGCCAAACAGGCCATCCGCAAGATCCTCAAGTCCGTCGAACGCCACACCAAATCCTCCGGCCAGCGCGGCTACCTCGACTTCGTCCACAAGTACGTCAAGGCATGATTACCGACAAACAGAGGAGCCCCATGCTCAATGCCAATCGTGCCATCACCCCCCTGCTCGTTCTCTTCGCCTTTACCTCCTTTGCTGCAGACTCGCCTCAGCCGGCCTGGGTCAATGTCACCTCCAATGTCGGTGGGGAAAAATGGGGCGCCTATGGCGTCACCTACATGGCGGCCGTCCCCGGGAGCAACGAGGTCATCGCCGGAGTCAGCGAATGCGGCCTCTGGGCCACCACCGACGCCGGCGCCACCTGGCGAAAACTCGGCGGCGATGAAATCAAAAGCCGGCCCGGCCGGATTGTCTTTGATCCGCAGAATCCCGCCATCTTCTGGGTCAGCGGGAGCTACGGCGATGCTCCGTTCCAGACAACCGACGGCGGCAAGACGTTCAAGCGGCTCGGCAAACTCGCGCACGCCGACGGCGTCGCCGTGGACTTCTCCGATCCCCAGCGGAAAACACTCCTGCTCGGCCTGCACGAGCAGTCCCAGAGCCTGCAACTGTCGATCGACGGCGGTGAATCATGGAAGAAGATCGGCGACAAACTCCCGGCCGACAGCAACCACAGCACCGACCCGATCATCCTCGACTCCAAGATCTTCCTTATCAATACGGCCGGCTGGAAACAAAAAGCCACATTGGGAATTTACCGCTCCATCGACGCCGGGGAGACCTGGGCGCAGGTTTCCACTCTTGGCCCCGCCGGCCAGCCGCTGGTCGCCTCCGACGGCGCGATCTATTGGATGCGCCTCTGGGGCGGCGGCCTGCTCAAGAGCACGGACCAGGGCAAGACCTGGGGCGAAATCTCCAAGGCCGCGAAATCGAACCCGATCGAACTGCCGGGCAAGCGCCTGGCAGCGCTGAGCGACAGCCAGATTCTCGTGTCGGCCGACGGAGGCGTAACCTGGTCCAAACTCGGCCCGCCGGCCCCGTTCAAGCCCAACGGCATCATCTACAGCGAAAAGGGCAAATGCTTCTACGCCTGGCATTTGTCCGACAACAAGAACATGGACAAGCAATCCATCGTCCGGCTGCATGCGGATTGACCCACAGGCCGCCTCCGCACATGTCCGCTCACGCCACGCTGGACATCGCGGCGGCATGGAGCGCGGCCGCGTATTGATAGAAGTGCTGGGCGTCCTCCGCGTTCGCGAACGCCCGCTTGGGGACAGCGTGTGCAGCGTGTAGCGTTGTGAAAATGAATATCAGATGTCCGAAACGCACTTGTCGTAGAAGTCGACGTAGTTGTCCTTGTCGGCACCGGCGCGGGCGGCCATGGCGGCGCGGGGGTGCTGGTTGAGCATGCCGCCGATGTTGTACGGCACCGACGGACCCCAATCCATCTTCTGCCGCAGGGCCACGAAATGGTCCTGCAGGAGCTTGAGCACGGGGCGGAGTTTGAACTTGGGATTCCGCAGGAAACCCAGCAGCAGTTCCATCGGGCAGTTGCCGGCGCCGCGGCCGAGGCCGGACATGGTGGCGTCAATGCGGTTGGCGCCGTGAATGATCGCCTCGATGGTATTGGCGAAGGCAAGCTGCAGATTGTTGTGGGCATGGATGCCGACTTCCTTGCCCGTGGCGGCGTATTTCTTGACGAGGATCTCCACCTGCTCGGCGTAGAGCGCGCCGTTGGAGTCGACCACACAGATGACGCCGGCCGGGGTTTTGCCGAGTACTTCGAGCGCCTGGTCGAGTTCGGCTTCCTGCACGGTCGAGACGGCCATGAGATTGGCCGAGACTTCGTAGCCCTGGTCGGCGGCATGACGGATCATGTCGGCCGCCTCGGGGATCTGGGTGACGTAGCAGGCGACGCGGACGAGGTCGATGACGCTGTCCTTTTTGGGTCCGATATCATTGCGCCAATCGCACTTGCCGGCGTCGGCCATGACCGCAATCTTGAGCGGAGTGGGGTTGTCGCCGACGATGCGGCGGAGGGCATCTTCCTCGCAAAATCGCCAGTCGCCGTTCTTACCGCCGGTGAAAAGCTTGCGCGAGGCCCGGTAGCCGATTTCCATGTAATCCACGCCGGCCGCCACGCAGGTGTCGTAGACGGCCTTGACGATGGCGTCGTCGAAGCAGTGATCATTGATGAGTCCGCCGTCGCGAATGGTGCAGTCGAGAACGCGGATTTCCGGGCGATACGTAATCCAGGGCGCTTTCATGTGGGCCTCAATTTGTTAGCCAAACCAGCGTGTCCGTCAGCCAGAAGGGCGGGATTATGCAGGGTGGGTACGGGGGTGTCAAACGGGTTCGAGGTAGTCGGTAGTGGATAGTGGGTAGTTGAGAGTTGATGGTTGATAGTTGATAGTTGATAGTTGATGGCGGTGCGGTCTTTGG
>JANYKD010000344.1 GCA_025361735.1 Phycisphaerales bacterium | reverse complement strand
GCCTCAGTTCTTCTCGTTCCTCGTCCGTCAGAGTCACCACATATTTCTTCATCGCAGGCCTCCTTGCCTTGTGCCTTGGGCACATATCGGCAAGAAGACCCACTGTTATCCATCAGTTCACGGGTGGCGGAGCACTAGTTTCCAGCGATTCGTGCGGTTCGACAAGGCAGCGGCAAAGACTGGGCTGCGAAATTGGTGATGCTAGAATCCGTCACCTCGATCAGGTGCCTGGCGCAGTGATCGCGGTTATGCGAAGGAGTCGTCATGTCCCGGTATCGCGTGTTGTTATTGGTGGCCGTGCTGTTTGTTGTTGGTGCAATTGAACCCGTGGCGGGGCAGACACCGCCGCCGCTGCACGTCCAGGGACGCCAGCTTCGAGATCCCAAAGGCAACGTCGTTCTGCTTCGAGGAGTTAATATCGGCGGCTGGCTGGTCACGGAATCGTGGATGTGCGGCCAGCGCGACGGTGGGGGGCGCAATGCCCTTGAACAACTGGAGAAACGGTTCGGACCCGAGAAAGCCGCGACTCTGATGAACGCATGGCAGGATAACTGGATAACCACCGGCGATCTCGACATCATCCAGAAGTACGGCTGCAATCTGTTGCGGGTTCCGTTCAGCTATCGCACGCTCCAGGATGCGGCCGGCAACTGGCGACGCGATTCCCGCCGCAACATCGATTTCACGCGGATGGATTGGATCGTCAAGGAAGCTCAGTCGCGCGGCATGTACATCATCTTCGATCTGCATGTCTGGCCCGGCGACTATCACGCCATCTCCCGCGACACGGTCGAGGGCAGGAAGGCGCGAGCGCAGATGGCCGCACTCTGGGCGGAGGTTGCCAGGCACTATCGTGGTGTCTCTGCCATTGCGGCGTTTGACGTCATCAACGAACCGGAAGGCTCACCCGGCAACATCCTGCAGAAAGCGTTCTACGAGGCCATTCGTGCCCAGGATGCACAACGACTGATGGTTTTCGAGTCGCTCGCGTATCCCAGCCTTCGTGGAGAGCGCTGGACGAACATTATCTGGTCGGCGCATTACCCGGAAAACAGTCTCAAGACCGGGAGCGTCCGCGAGCGGTTGGAGGAATTCGATCGCAAGGAGAAGATCTCCGCAACACCCGGCGTACAAGTTCCCATATTTATCGGCGAAATGAAGGCGCCTCAGGACAATGCCGAATCTGCGGCGGAACTCGGCAAGGCCATGAATGACCGAGGTTGGAACTGGGCGGTGTGGACGTACAAGGGGGTCAACAACGGGGGCTGGGCATCCATGAACTATGGTCAGTCGTTGAAGTACAGTCTGGCCGAGGATACCTACGAGACCATCCTCGACAAGTGGACCACGGGACTTGCCGGCTGGCGAGAGCAACCCAAACCCGGCGATCTCCGCGAAACGGCCTGGTGGATCGAAGGATTCGGCCGTGCGTTCCGGGTAGAACCCAGCAAGTAGCTTGGCCGGGTGATCACGCCGTAGCAAGCGTCGCGAATAATTCGTCCACATCGACGGGTCCACGAGGTTGACCCAATCGGATCCGTGTCGAGAATGCCCGTTCATGTATTCGATAGGGAGCTCGCGTCGCGAACATCATCTTGGGCAGTGTGTTTCGGACACTGGAAGTCGCGGTTGTCCCGGAGCTTGCTGCGGAGCCGGGGAGGGGGGCACTCAACACCAGGAAGGACCATTCATGATGAGGCTCGTACTGACATTCGCCGCTACAGCATTGCTGGCCGCGGCCGCGTTTGCTGAAGATGGTCCGGGCATCCCGTCGCGCGATCCGCAACTGGATGTGTTGCCCGGCTTCGTCAAGCCGCCAGCCGGCTATGGCGAGGTGCCCTACTGGTGGTGGACCGGCGGCAACCTTGATCCCGAGCGCATGATCGGACAACTCAAGGAACTCAAGAAGAAGGGCATCAGCGGCGTCCAGGTCAACTATTCCCACCACGACTCGGAAGGTTGGATGACGGATCAGGATCAGCCCGAGATCTTTTCCGAGGACTGGTGGAAGGTCTACTCGAGAATATCCGAGGCATGCGCCCAACTCGACATGGGCATCGGTATGAGCACTTACACGATTGACTGGCCGCGGGGTGCGCCAAATCTCTTTAACAAACTCTTCTATTCCAAGCCTGAGTTGAATGCCATCGAGCTTGGCGGCGCTCATCAACCGCGGCTGCGCGGCGGAGAGACGAGGACATTCGATTGCGCGCCGAACCAGTTCGCCGCGCGTGCGTATCCCGTGATCGGGGGAAAGGTCCAGCGAGGCGGCCTTGACCTCGCGCCCTTTGTCAAGAACGAGAAGATCACCTGGACTGCGCCGGCGGGTGAGTGGGAGATCTGGACCTTCCGCTCCCAGCGCCGCGTTGGATCCATGAATCCGCTCATGGCCGGGGCGGGCGAGACGATCATTCGCGATTTCTTCCAGCCATTTCAGGACCACAACCCCGGCAAATCGGCCAAGGGATTAAACTATTTCTTCAACGACGAACTGCAGATCGGCACGAGCAAGTTTGCCTGGAATCCCGACTTTCCGCTTGAGTTCA
Organism: Phycisphaerales bacterium; assembly: GCA_025361735.1. GTDB lineage: Bacteria > Planctomycetota > Phycisphaerae > Tepidisphaerales > Tepidisphaeraceae > JANYKD01. Next base: position 22,318 of record JANYKD010000344.1, on the reverse strand, counting down.
AGAAGCGCAAGGGATACGACTTGTTCGAGGTTCTGCCAGCGATGTGGGATGACATCGGGGCCATCACGCCCAAGGTCCGCATGGATTACGCCGACGTGCGGATGGCGCTGATGGAGGAACGCTACTTCAAACCCATCTACAACTGGCACGCTTCACGCGGGATGATCTTTGCCTGCGACACCGGCGGCCGCGGCACCGATCCGCATGAGTTCGGCGACTATTTTCGCGTTACTCGCTGGTATTCCGCTCCCGGTCACGATACGCCCGGCGGGAACGCCGATCTCATCAAGGGAAAGGTATCTTCGTCTGTAGCCAATCTGTATCAACGTCCGCGCGTCTGGCTGGAAGGCTATCACAGCCTCGGCTGGGGCGCAGCACCCGAACGATTAATGCACGCCACGCGCGAGAACTATCTGTACGGTTGCACGCTCCTCAATCTTCACGGCCTGTACTACACGACCTACGGATCGTATTGGGAATGGGCGCCACCTTGCTACCATTTCCGCATGCCCTACTGGGCGCACATGAGCACGTTCCTCGGCTATTTCGATCGCCTGTCCTATCTGCTGAGCCAGGGCCATCTCGTTTGCGATGTCGCCGTGGTGTATCCGGTTGCGCCATTCGAGGCGGAGATGAATGGCTCGAAGGCAAAGAACGCCGCCTTCGATCTGGCCCGCAAGTTATTTGCCGCCGGCATCAATTTCGAGTTCATCGACAATGAATCCCTGGCCCGCGCCAGCGTCGAGAACGGCCGGTTGGTCATCAAGGACGTGGGCGCGTCTTATCAGGCGCTGGTGCTGCCGAACATGGAAGCCGTGCGCTGGCCGACCATTGAGAAGGCCGCTGCGTTCGCGCAGGCCGGCGGCAAGGTCTACAGTGTCGGCGGTGTGCCGACCGCGTCGGATCATGCGGGGCGAGACGACCCCGCGTTGGCGGCGCTTGTCGATTCGGCCTTCAAGCCGGATTGCCGTCTGACCAGTGCCGACGACGCCGTCAAAGCGATCAGCACTGCCTTCATCCCCGATGTGCGCGGCCTGACCAGGACTGTTCGCGCCCTGCACCGCAAGGCGGGCAATCGCGAAATCTACATGGTGATGGACGCCGCGCCCGGCGATGTGGTCGAGTTCCGAGCCAGGGGTGCCGTCGAACTGTGGGATCCCTGGACCGGCAATGTCCGCGCGCTGCGCGTGACCGAGGAAACCGCCACGGGCACGCGTGTCGAACTTCCACTGGAGGCGTATGAAGCCCAGATCGTCGCGTTTACTCCCGGCAAGCCGCACGTCAATCCGCCAGCCAAAGACGAGCGCCCGGCCAGGCAACGAACCTTGTCTGCGGAGTGGACGGTTGCCTTCGTGCCCACCATGGACAACAGGTATGGCGATTTCCGGATGCCGGTGACCGCTGCCAACAAGTTCATCGGTCTGGAGGCACGCCGCTTTGCCTGGACCCGTGAAACGGACGCCCTGGCTACCACCGCGATGCTGGCCGCGACTGATGATCGTACCTGGCAGAAGCAACTATACGGGTTTGGTCCCCAGTTCTACGTGCTCGGTCCTCTTCCCGATGATGCCGATTCCGCAGCGCTCGATGCCGAACTCGCAAAACTGACGTCAGTTGATGTCTCTCAACCCGTGCTAGTCAAGGGCAAACCGTTCACTTGGAGGCCGTACGATTTCTCCTGGCGCATGGGCAAGGAAGGTGATTCAGGCCACCAGGGTTACCATGGTCTCAAACGGATCGTGACCGACGACTTCCTCTGCCTGGGAAAACCTGCAGGCGGACTCAATGAAACGCGCTACGGACCGGAGAAGGAGGGCAAGATTTACTATGTCTGGACCTCCGCAACCGTGGCTCAGGCTACGGCCGCTTCCATCGACGTCAGCCGCACTCCGCCGGCCGACAAGAGCCATACCTCGACCATCATCACGCCCGCATCCATGTACGTGAACGGCACGCGCCTGGCGGACCTTGCCCAGCCGCTGCAACTCAAGGCTGGCGCGAATTCGGTTCTCGTGCGCTACGACCACGCCGGGCGTGGCCACCTGGTGCTGCGCCGGCAGGGCGCATCTGCGCCGGCGGTCCGCGAGCCGTTGGCGATGCGCTGGTATGACGATGCCGGCGTCATCCCCTTTGATGTCCAGGCGGGCAAGGCGGCGGCGGAGTGGTTCCGCTTCCGCTCCGCCCCGGGCACGACGGGCATTCGTGTGCAGGCCCACGGTAAGGTTCAGGCCTGGCTTGACGGCGAGTCCATGGCCGACAAGGGCGATGGCCGCTTCGTGGCGACCAAGGGCACCGCGCACGCGGCGGTGGTTGCCCTGCGGGTGATCCCCGAAACCGGCCGGAGCGGCGGAGCGGTGATCTCCGAACCGGTGGCCATCGAAACCAATGGCTCTGGTGTGATGGCGCTGGGCGACTGGTCGCAAGTGGGCATCCTCAACAACTACTCCGGTGGCGTGCGATACAGTACGGTCTTCGGGCTTAGCGACGAGGAGGCCAAAGGCAAGATCGAGTTGTATCTGGGAAGCGTCACCGCCACGGCCGAGATCCATCTTAACGGTAACCCGGTCGCGGTGCTGGTGGCTCCGCCATGGAAGACAGACCTGAGCCGCTTCCTCAAGAGCGGCGAGAACAAGCTGGAGATCCTTGTCTACAACACTCTCTCCAACCACTACCAGACGATACCCTCAAATTATCGGGGGAGTCCCGTCTCGGGCCTGATGGGGCCAGTCCGGCTCGTTTCGCGCGATTGGAAGAGCGGCGAGCCGCTGGCGGTTGAACCCAGCCCAACCGATGCGACGAAGAGCCGGCCGCTGGGGGTGGCAATCCCGCAAGCCAGAACGATCTCCGCTGTGGGCGACGTCCGCGTGGCTGTCGCAACGGGCTCGCTTGATGAGTTCAACGGCAGGATTAAGGCTGAGGTTAACCTGATGCGCCGCCCGGGCCTCGTCGCGTCGGTTCGCGGTTCTCGCGCGCATGAGGGCGGTGGCAGCGATTTCGCGGCGTTGTTCAATGGCACGGCCGGCAACAAGAAAGGTGGCGATGCAACCGAGAACGACGGTGGCACCTTCGTGGGCCTGGGCGATGGCAACACCCTCGACGTGGTGTTCGATCCCGCCAAGTCGCCGAAAGGCGTGACGGTTCAGGCCATTCGTACCTATGCCGGCCACGCTGACGCGCGGGCCTCGCAACACTACACGCTCTTCGCTGCCAGGGCGTCGGCTCCAGATCGGTTTGTTCAGTTGGCGGAGGTGGCCAGCGATGCACGCACCGGCGGTTTGAACGAGGTGACCATTGGGACAATCAGCAAGGCGGCACTGATGGAGGGTGTGCGTAGCTTACGCTTTGTGTTCAAGAACGGCCCGGCCGGGTTCAACGTCTATCGTGAAATCACGGTGCTCGGGTCGGACGAGCCAGGAAAATAGGAAAGACGCCTGCCGGAGCCACAGAGACGGATTGTCCAGCCGTAGCGTGAAGTGAGGCGGCGGGAATCTTCCAGATCGAAGCGACGAGCGACTCGATAACGCGACTCTTTACCGGCCATCCGACCCCAGGTCATTTCCTCGGCTGCGGCGTAATACTCCGCAATTCAGGCTGGGCCGTTGCCGCTTCGATGGCCCGAATCGCGTCCTCGACCGCGGTGACTCTGCGATTGTTGAGCTCGCCTGCGGGGAACTCACCACGCTTGCACTGGGCATTCAACTCGGTGATCAACCCCTTCAGTCCCGGCACGGCTTCCCGAGCGGCCGAGCCATAGCTGACGATCTCCTTCATGATCACGCCGGTTCGATTCTCGCTACCGTGACCGCCCTGGGTTTTGGCGAAAATGACACCGGCTTCAATCCCCTCTTTGTAGTGATATTTTGTCAACGCCCGGAATGCACCCATGCGGATCTCATTGCCGAACATCGTGTCGGCCGGGCACAATGTCTTCACGGCGGCGACGAGATCCGGCGAGAGTGCTTGCACATCCTCGAGGGTCAACTTGTTCTCGAAATAGCCTTTGAGCGTGGCCCGCGCCATGCCATCGGCATTTGCGGCTATTGCACGGATTGCGGGATACAGGACCTTCCGATCGGCTCCCTTGAGCGCATCCGTCAATCCTCCCGCGAACAAGGCGGAAGCCAACTGGCCATGGGTAAGTTGTACGGGGTCGGCCCAGGTGATCGGTTGCAGCGGTTCGGTGGTTTGCACCACCGCGTTAAGAATATCGGAGATGGACGGTTTCGCGTCGCCACCCATCTTCTTGATGGCGTTGGCCGCCTTGTATCGCAACCAGCGGTCGTCGTGTTTCAGGAGCCGAACGAGCACGGGCAATGCGTCCACGCTCTTGATCAGCCCGAGTGTCTCGCAGGCTCCCTGGCTGATATGGACATCCTGGCCTTGAGCCATGGCGATCAATCGGGGTGTCAGCGCCATCGCCTCGGGGCGTCTGGACAGTTCCTCGGCCGCCCAGCCGCGGACGATGGGCGACCAATCGCTGAACGCGGCAAGGAGTTCCTGCGCCGTCTTCTCCTTTCGATCCAGATCGAATCGGCCGGAGGCAATGGCGTCTGCCACCTCCTTCCTGGTCAGCCAACTCGTCGGATTGGCGTACTTGCCGGTGATACCGAGTGTCTTCAGCGGCATCGCATAGGTGAGAACATAGGTGGCGTTCGGGCTCAGTCCGTCGTAGCTGCTCTTGCCATAGTAGGTGTTGTCGTTTGTGGCGCCGGCTCCATATTGCTCGCCACCATCATAAGTGAACGATCCATCGCAGCGACGAACGAGGTCGAGGTGCCAGGAGGCTTCCTTGATGAACGCCGCTGCCGCCGCCGGGCCGCCCACGTTGGCGCCGAGGGCGCTCCACAAATAGCTGAATCCCTGCCCCGTGTGTCCGCATTCCCGGCTCCGGTAGCCGGCAGTGGCCATCTTCGCGAAAAACTGCGCCTCCTTGATCCGGGTCGGTTGGAGAGAGAACATCACGGCGGAGATGGAGTTTTTGCCATTGTTCTCATGGTATGGCCATGGCTCGTGTTCGCCGTAGGGAATCGCGCCTTTGTCCACGAAGTAGGCAAAGAACCGGGACGCGGTGAGAATGGCGCGATCAACTTCCACGTCCTTCACGCCACACCGGCTGCCCAGGACAATGGAGAGATTGGCCGGCAGTCCCGCCATGTTCACCGGGCCATAGGGCGGGATCGATCCATGCAGATTGCCCTCGGGTGTCAGACGGGAAATGCCATGTCCAAATGTGCCGTACATACTCTGGCCCTTGGAAAGAGCCAGCGTGTACTCACTGATGGCGTGCAACACGTCCTGATCGCGGGTCACGAGGTAATACTCGCAAAGGAAGAGGTTACGGTATCCCCAGTCCCAGACGACCATTCCATCCTTCAATTCCAGCTTGAGTGTTTGCGGACCGATCTTCCGGGCGAGGGTCTGCAGGCGGGGTAGGTAGTCGGCATTCCCGGTGGCCAGTAAAGCCAGGCCGTTGATTGCGCCATGCCAGTTGTCCTCAAGCGGTTCCTTTTCAAGGATCTTGCAGGCCTCGTCCAATATCTTCTTTGACTTGGGGCAGTTCCAGGGCGCGGTATCGCTGTAAGTTCCCATCACCCGGAGCTTGAGTTGCACATCCAGGGTCTCCCCGGCCCGCCAGATCTTCAGCTTCAGGATGCCTCCAGTCGACTCCTTCTCGGCTTCCTGGATCGCATAGGCAATGCTCTTGCGAGCATCGTCGGCGAAGAGTTTGCCGCTCGTTCCCAGTATGACGTCGTCCACCCTTATGACGCCATCCGCCGGCGACTTGGCACCGACATGCGTAACCAGGATCTGCCGGCTGGCCAGTGTTGTTCGTCCCTGCAAGCTGTCGAGGTAATTGGCCGGCTTCGTATGAATCCACCCGCGGAGCCCAGTCGATCCCAGGTTATAGGTCAATTTGCGATCCACCGTGTTGCTCTGCGTGAGATCCGGCGGCGCCGCCGGTGGCTGCGCGGCGCGTACCGTCCCGGCTGTCAGAGAGATTGAGACGAAAAGGGCGATCCGATACAGACACGACGTTCGCATAGTTATTCTCCGTGCAGTTCTGCATTCAAGCGTAGAGTCTTGCCTGGCGCGAGAGTGAGCCGAACAACCTTGTCGCCGTAGCGGATCATGCCGGGTGTGCCGGAGATGCTCCGTACGGTCGCGGAAACGAGTTTGCCATCCTGCCAGGCGATGTCCACTTCAAATCCGCCACGAGCACGCAAACCCCTGACACTGCCGGTGGCCCAGGCTTTGGGAACTGCGGGCAGCAGTACGATCTCGCCAGCATGGGATTGAAGAAGCATTTCCGCGATGGCGGCCGTGGCTCCGCAGGCGCCTTCCACTTGTGGAGCGGCGAAACACATTGAGAACATGTTTGGGCAGGTTTGCCGGGCGACGAGATTGGCCAGGCAGAGGTTGGCGTGTTCAGCATCAAGAAGGCGCGCCCAGCAGGCCGCCTTCCATGCCATGCCAAACCCAGTCCCTGCATCGCCTCGCTGGTTCAGCGAAACCGCGGCCGCTCTGGCCAGTTCAGGCGTGGCGGCCGGTGTGATCTGGGCGCTGGGGTACAAGCCGTAGAGGTGCGAGATATGGCGGTGCTTGTCTTCGAGATCGCCCCAGTCTTCGATCCACTCCTGAAGGTTTCCTTGCCTGCCGACCTGCATGGGAGCCAACCGTGCCCGGGCAATGGAGAGTTCCTGGCAGAAGTCCTCATCGGTCTTGAGTATCCTGCCGGCCTCGGTGCAGGCGGCAAAGAGATCGCGGAGGATCTGCATGTCGATCGTCGATCCGGCGCAGATGGTTGCGCCGGGCAGATTGATGCCGGTGTAATCATCGTGGTAGCCGTGATTGCCAAACCAGGCCGGGAAATTCTCAGGGGATGTCGAAGGACAGGTCACCAGCCACTTCTTCTCCGGGTGCTCCACAAGCGTGTCGAGGAAGAACTCGGCCGAGCCTCTGAGCAGGGGGTAGACATCGCGCAGGTATTTCTCGTCCCGTGTGAACAGATAGTGCTCCCAAAGGTGGGTGCAGAGCCAGGCGCCGCCGGTGGCGAACGTGCCCCAGGTCGGCCCGTCCATCGGGGCGGCCGCACGCCACTGGTCGGTGTTCTGGTGGAACACCCAACCCTTGGCGCCATAGTGGATCTCGGCGACACGGCGGCCTGTCTCGGAAAGTTCCTTCACCATCCGCAGGAGCGGCTCCGTGCATTCGCTCAGGTTCGCCACTTCGGCCGGCCAATAGTTCATCTCCAGATTGATGTTGGCGGTGAACTTGCCCTCCCACGCGGGATTCATGTCCTCATTCCAGATGCCCTGAAGATTGGCCGGCTGGCAACCGGGATGACTGCTGCCCAGGAGCAAATAGCGGCCGTATTGGAACATCAGCGCCATGAGCTGTGGGTCGGTTGCGGGGTCGTAGGTGCGCAGGCGTTCATCGGTGGGCCGAAGTGAGGCGTCGGTGCCGGGCAAGGTCAGGCTGACGCGCTGGAACATCTTCTGATGCGCTTCCACATGGCGGGTGTGAAGCCGGTCGTACGTTCGGTTCTCGACCGCCTCCATGTACTCCCGGGCCAGTTTCTCTGGATCTCCGGTGATGTCGTCGTATCGTTTAAAGTTGGTGGCGGCCACGACCAGCAGCATGGCCGAATTGGCGCCTTCAACCGACACGGCATCATTGGTGGTCATCAGTTTGCCGCCGTCATTGATCACACGCACACGTCCGACATACTGGACGCGTCCCTGGATACCGCAAGAAGAAGCACTGCGGCCACGCAGGACGAGTTGGCCTTCCGTGAGCACCTCGGTGGAGAATGTCTCGTCGCCCGGCGGCTTGATGTTGGCAACCCCGGCAAGTTTGGCGTTGAAAGTGATCGTTCCCGGCTTATCGGCGGTCAGGCGAATCACGATCACCTGATCTTCCGGGCTGGCGAAGACCTCACGCTGGAAGGCAACGTCAGCCACGCGATACGAGAGGCCGGCGACAGCGGTGTCGAGGTCCAGTCGTCGGCGGTAGTCGGTGACCCGTGCGTGGCCGGGGAATTCCAGAGAGAGATTGCCCAGTGGCTGGTACTTCATCTGGTCGGGCTTGCCCATGACGTTCCTGGCAAAGAGCGTCTCGGCTTCAAAGAACTTGCCCGCAAATACGAGTTTGCGGATCTCGGGCAGCGTCTTGGGCCCACCCGGCAGCGTGGGATCGTACGGCCCGCCGGTCCAGATGGTTTGCTCGTTCAACTGAATGCGTTCCGTTTCAGTGGCGCCGAAGACCATGGCGCCGAGCCGGCCGTTGCCCACCGGCAGGGCCTCGGCCCATTTGGCTGCCGGCCTGGCGTACCACAGCACCGTGGCGGCTTCCTTCTGTGTGATTGGTTTGAGCATGGCTTTGCCAGCCTCCTTTGATGACCTGAGCGGCGTGCCGGCCACCGGACCCCAGATGGCCTGCATCAACTCGAATACCTCCGGTTCGGCCGTCATCAATTCGGCACGATTGAAAGGAAAGAAATCGTTCTCGCCAAAATAGGCTTCGGTCATTTCGGCGAAGAACTCCTTGTGATCGGTCAGCCCGTAATGCCGCACGCGCGTGCCGTTATAGAGCAGGGTCTTGTCGCCGTGGCCGCTGCGCTTGAAATCTTCGTACGCCTTGAGAATCCTGGGTTCTCCGAAACCCAATACCTGGTCGTGATAGGCATGTGCCAATTCGTGTAACACGACCCAGGGTTGTTCGTTGATGTTACGCGGCGTGGCCAGATCCGCCGCCACGGGAATATGGACGCATTTTACCAGATCGGCGGAGTACCCGTTCTCCTGCAACCAGTCCGCACCGGGGTGATACTGCATCGACCGCAGTTTGCCGTGGTTCAGGTCGAGCACGATGGCGACTGCCTGCAACTTCTCCAGTGGCTTGGGCGCCACGATCGCCTTGATGTCAGCCAGTTTGTACTCGAGGAAACGCAGTGCTTTGGCGCCAGGCTGCTCGTTCGGCGGTGCCAGCAGTCGATCATCCACCCGTACGGTCCAGCCTTCGATGTTGCGAGTCGTGTGCACGGCGGGCTTGGGCGGTTCTGGCTTGGCCGCCCCAAGCGAGGCCAGCAGTGAGATGGCCAGGGCGGCGTGGATGAGTGCGTCCTTCATCGTCATTGCCTCCTTGTGTTGCTCACGGCCTGTCGGGCGGTCGGGTACCCGATGAGCCGAATGACGAGCAGAGCGTATATCCCCCTGCGTGAAACACAAGGCGTATCGCGAGCCGGTATCGCGAGCCGGTACTTTCGGCACAGCGTGTGGGGAGACCGGGTGGATTCGTGTGGTTGGTATCTGACACAATGACACGAGTGGATTGCACCCAAGTGGATTGCTGTGATGCAGGAATGGCTCGCCACCGGTTATCATGGGGCAGGTGCGACGACAATTGTAACAGGAGCCATTCCAATGCTGCGTTCCAAGACGATCTTCCATCCCGTTCTGTCAGTGATCTTGCTGCTGATGACATTGCGGTGCTTTGCCGCTGAAACAACCACCAAACCCGCTGCTGCCACCCGGCCCAGCGGCTGGGGAGTAAAGCATGTTCTGGTCGGCGATGAGAGGCAGCCGCACATTCTGCTGATCGGCGACTCCATTCTCAGCGGCTATCACGCCCACGCGGCCGCCCTTCTCAAGGGCAAGGTGAATCTCGACATCTGGGTCACCCCGAAGCACATCGCGGACAAGAGTCTGCCCACGGATATGAAGGCCCTGTTTTCTGAGCAGAGCTATGACCTGATCCTGTTCAATGATATCGGCCTCCATGCGTGGTCGCCGGGGCGAATCCCCGAGGGGCAATACGAGCCGCTGACGCGAGCTCACCTGGCGAACCTTCGCAAGTTCGCGCCGGCCGCCCGCCTGATCTGCGCGACGACCACGCCCATGACGACAAAGACCAAGCCGATTGCCTTCAATCCCGAGTTCAATCCCCTCATCATCGAGCGGAACCGAACTGTGGCCAGGGTTATGGAGGAGAATCACGTGCCGGTGGTGGATTATTACGCACTGTTGGCGGAGAAGCTGGATCTGGCGGCGGGAGACGGGTTCCACTGGACGAAACCTGCGTACGAGTTGCTCGGCGGCTGCGCCGCCAATCGGATCGCTGATGCCCTGAGCATTCCTCTGACGACCCGTCGAGCCGATTGAGTGGCCGGCAGGCAGTCGCGGGATGCGGTTCCAATCAGACGCGGTGCTCGGGACGGACGGTCTTTCTAGCGCCGGAGTGCCAGGCGTGGCTCCAGTCCTTGGGCGGGATGATGGGCTCCAGGCGATCGAGCTGGCCGATGTCCTTCAGCCGCTTGTAGATGAGCTGCCACGCGCAGGAACGGTCGTCGGCGACCTCGCAACGGTCCTCGGTTGAGCCGCCGCACGGGCCGTTGAGCATGCGTTTGGCGCAGCGCGTCACAGGACAGATGCCGCCGAAGGTGGCCAGCATGCAGTCGCCGCAGGCCATGCATTTTTCGGTCCAGAGGGCCTGCTCTTCGAGAATGCCGAGGAACTCCGTATTCAGCGCCGCGTACACGGGCTTGGTGGAAAAGCGTTCGGCGATGGCCTGAACGCCGGCGCCGCAGCCGAAGGAGACGATGGCCTCGTTTCGCGCGACCATGGGGACGAGATCCTTGAGGAATTCGTTCTCGCACTGTCGCTCGATGGTGACCTGCTCGATCTCAACCGGCTTGCCGGCGAGTTTGCGGGCCATGCGCACGGCGTAGGCCGCGATGCCGACCTCGCGCTCGCCGCCGGCCAGGCAGACGGTGACGCAGGTGCCGCAGCCGACAAAGAGCACCTTCTGGTGGCGGTCAATGAGGCTGACGATCTCTTTGATGGACTTGGGGCTGGCGACGATCATTGGGTTCCTCTTCTATAGTTGATGGTTGATAGTTGATAGTAAATTCTCGAATGCACTATCAACTATCAACCATCCACTATCAACTTCTGACCTTCAACGGATTCGGTCCCAGGGCGCGGACGACGGCGACAATTTCCTGGACGCGTTCGACGAACGTGGGGGCCATGGCGGCGGACAGGTTGGCCATGAGCAGCCGCTGGCCACCGACGCCGATCTCGTCGAGCATCTGGCGGATGCGGTCGGTGCGCTTGCGGGCACGGAGGTTGCCTTCCTGGAAGTGGCAACCTCCTTCCAGGCAGCCGGCGATGAGGATGCCGTCGACACCCTTCTCAAACGCCGCCAGCAGGTGTTCCATCTCCACCTTGCCGGTGCAAGGGGTGTGAATGATGCGAACATTGGGCGCGTACTGCATGCGTTTGGAGCCCGCGAGATCGGCGGCTGCGTAGGCGCAGTAGTTGCAACAAAAGGCGAGGATCTCGGGTTGCCACTCCTCGGCGCCCTTCGTGCCTTCGTGCCTTGTTGCCTCAGTGCCTGCAATCATGACACACCTCCATCGACCAGCAGCAGTTCGTCGAGCATGGCTGACACCTGGTGGTCCTCCTGGTGTTGAAGCGTGATGGCCCGGGCGGGGCAGGCGGCCACGCAACTGCCGCAGCCCATGCAGGTCGCGCCCTGGATCTGGGCCTTGTGCAGGTCGTTGATGGCCGGGCCGCCATAGGGGCAGACCCTGACGCAGGTGGCGCAGGCAACGCAGTTGTCAGGGTTGACCCTGGCGATCTGACCGGCGATGGCCAGCGTGGTCTTGGAGAGCACCGTGGCGGCGCGGCCGGCGACGGCCTTGGCCTGGGCGATGGTCTCGTCAATGAAGCGGGGCGAATGGGCCAGGCCACAGATAAATTCGCCCTCGTTGGCCAGGTCCACCGGCCGGAGCTTCGGATGGGCCTCAAGGAAGAATCCATCGGCGGTGAGGGCTGTCCGCAACATCGGCGAGAGCATCGTATTGTCTTCGCCGGGAGCGATGCCCACGCTCAATGCCAGGGTGTCCGGTTGGAGCAGCACCTCGCGGCCGGTGCTGGCATCGACAACGCGCACGGCCAGCTTGCCGGCTTGGTCGGTGACGATCGGATCCTGCGTCTCCGGATGGCGAATGAAGAGAACACCTTGCTTGCGGGCCTCCTCGAACCTGGTCTCGCGGAAGCCGTAGGTGCGAATGTCTTTGGCCAGCACGAAGACGCGTGCCCCGGGGTACTGTCTCTTGACCTCCAAGGCGTTCTTGACGGCCTCGGAGCAACAGACACGGCTGCAATAAGGATGTTCGGCGTTGCGTGATTCGACGCACTGGATCATGACGACCGTGGGGTGGTCGCCGCCGTTGCTGGTGGCCGGGCGCCAACTGCCGGCGGCCAGTTGCTTTTCGAGTTCTCGTTGCGTGATAACGGCCGGGTGTTTGCCATGGAGATAGGCGTCGGTTTGCCGCTCTACGCCGCCGGTGGCGATGATCGTTACGCCGTGGCTGAGCAGGTTCTCGGCCGGCCTGCCATTGCCGGTTTCCTGCTGGATGCGCGTCTTGAAGCTGCCCACATGGCCGGCAATGTTCGCCGGTTTGGCACGCAGATAGACGGTGATCCGGGGATGTGACTGGACGCGCTGGATCATGCTGCCGAGGAATTGCCGTACGTCGGCCCGCTCGAGCGTGTTGTGGATGTGCTGCAGGTTGCCGCCCAGTTGCGGTTCCTTTTCGATAAGGTGGACCTGGAATCCCTGATCGGCCACTGCGAGCGCCGCGGTCATCCCGGCCAGACCTCCGCCGATCACCAACGCCGACTGTGTCACCGGCGCCTGGCCGGTTTCCAGCGCCCGCAGACGCCGGGCACGGGCCACAGCCATGGTCATCAGGTCGATGGCCTTCTCAGTGGCCGCGGCCGGGGCTTCGCGATGCACCCACGAGCACTGGTCGCGGATGTTGGTCATGGTGAAGAGATAGGGGTTCAGGCCGGACTCGCGGAGGGTTTCCTGGAAGAGCGGCTCGTGTGTTCGCGGCGAGCAGGATGCCACGACCACGCGGTTCAGACGCTGCTCGCGAATGACATCCTTGATGTGTTGCAGGCTGTTGTCCGAGCACGTGTAGAGGCTGGCCTCGGCATGCGTGACGTTGGGTAGTTTCAAAGCCCGAGCGGCGACGGCCTGGACATCGACCACGGACGCGATGTTGTGCCCGCAGTGGCAGATGAACACGCCGATGCGCGGCTTCTCGTCGCTGATGTCGCGTTCCCATGGATACGCGTGCCGCTGGATCATGGTCCCGCGGGCGGAGGCGAGTTGTTCCATGGCACACGATGCGGCCGCGGATGCCTGGGCCACCGACTCGGGGATGTCCTTGGGTTCCTGGAACGCCCCGGCGACGTACAGGCCCGGCTTGGAGGAGGCCATGGGAGCCAGGCGGTTGGTCTGGCAGAATCCGAACTCGTTGAGGCTCAGCCCGAGGCGCTCGGCCAGTGCCTTGACCGAGTCGCTCGGCCGCATGCCGACCGAGAGCACGACCATGTCGAATTCCTGCTGCTGCTCTTTGCCGCCGTCGTCGAAATAGCGAATGCGAGCATTGCGCGAGCCGGGCATTTCGACCACGCGCGAGGGAATGGCGCGGATGAACTTCACGCCGTGTTCGTCGCGGGCACGGGTGACGTAGGCGTCGAACTCCTTGCCGAAGGCGCGGATATCCATGCAGAAGATGGAGATCGACAGGTCCGGCTCGTGCTCCATGGCGACCATCGCCTCCTTGGTGGCGGACATGCAGCAGATGCTGGAGCAATAACCGCAGCCACGGGCGGTGTCGCGCGAGCCGACGCACTGGATGAACGCGATATTCCGAGCGTGTTTGCCGTCGGAGGGACGCAGCACCTGGCCGCTGGTGGGGCCGGCGGCACTGAGCATGCGCTCGAACTGCACGCTGGAGAGGACGTTGGCATAGCGGCCGTGGCCGAATTCGCCGCGAAGCGATGCCCGGAATTCGTCGAAGCCGGGCGTGAGGATCACCGAGCCGACGCTGATGGCGCGGGTGACCGGCAGCATGTCGTGGATGATCGCGCCCGGCGCGCAGGCCTTGACGCAGAGCCCGCACTCACTGCACAGGCCACAGGCCAGACACCGCTGGGCCTCGGCCATGGCCTGCTCGCGCGTGTAGCCAAGGCTGATCTCGCGGAAGTCGCGGAGACGGTCGGCGGGAACGGATTCGGACATGGGCTGGCGAGGCTGGGGCTTGGCGGAGGGATCGGGGTTGGGCGCGCAGGAGTGCTGAGTACTGGGTGCTGAGTCCTGAGTTGCGGCGTCGCGTTGTTCGTCACTCGGCGAAGAATAGTGGGCAGTGCCCACCCTACCAAGATACGCGTGGATCGCCTCGGCGGCTTTGTGGCCATGGGCCATGGCTTCGACAAGCGAGGCCGGGCCGAGCACGACATCGCCGCCGGCGAAGATGCCGGGGAGCGCTGTCGCCAGGGATTTGTCGGCGGCGATCTTTCCGTCGGTCAACGGCACGCCCGCGAGGTCGGCTTCCTGGCCGATGGCGAAGATGACGGTGTCGGCGGCGATGGTGAAGTTCGAGCCCTCGACGGGAACGGGCCGCCGCCGGCCGCTGGCATCGGGTTCGCCGAGGGTCATGCGGAGGCACTCCAAGCCGCTGACGTTGCCGTCGGCCGAGGCGGCGATGCGAATCGGATTGGTGAGCAGTTCAAAGCGCACGCCCTCTTCCTCGGCCTGCTGGATTTCCTCGGGCAGGGCGGGCATTTCGGCGCGGCCACGGCGGTAGACGATGGTGACCTCGGCCGCCCCGAGACGGAGGGCCGCCCGAGCGGCGTCCATGGCGACGTTGCCGCCGCCCATGACCACGGCCTTGCGGCCGACCGGCACGCTCTCGCCGAGATTGGCCTTACACAGGAAGTCCAGCCCGTAGAGGACGCCTTTGGCCGAATCGCCCGGCAGGGAGAGGGGCTTGCTCTTGTGCGCCCCGGTGGCAATGAAGATGGCGGCGAAGCCCTGCTGGCGCAGGCCCTCGAGGGTGATGTCGGTGCCGAGTTTGGTGTTCAGGCGCACTTGGATTCGATCCTGCATTAGCTGTTCAATTTCGTAATCGAGCACCTCGCGCGGCAGGCGATACGCCGGTACGCCCAGGCGGAGCATGCCGCCCAGGAACGGCCGCGACTCGAAGATCGTCACGCCGTAGCCCATCGCGGATAGATCATGGGCGGCAGTCAGTCCGGCCGGGCCGCCGCCGATGATCGCGACCTTCTCCTTGCGCGGCGCCACGGTCGGAACTGGATCGACGGGAAAGCTGTCGGGATTGGCATGCACGTAGTCGGCAGCGAAGCGTTTGAGATCGCGCACCGCCACCGGCTCGTCGCCCAGGTCGATGCGATTGCAGTGGTCCTGGCAGGGGTGATGACAGATGCGACCGCAAACGGCCGGCAGCGGGCAGCGTTTGCGCACCAAGTCGTAGGCTTCCTTGATCTTGCCGGCCGCGATCAGGGCGACATATCCCTGGGCGTTCACGCCGGCCGGGCAGGCGCTGCGGCACGGCGCGGGTGCGGCGGCCTTGGAGATGCCGTACAGATTGGGAATGGCCTGCGGGTAAGGCCGGAAAATCGCCTTGCGCGTCGCCAGCCGCCGGTCGAACTCGTTCGGCAGACTCACGGGGCAGGCTTCGACGCAGTCGCCGCAGGCGTTGCACTTGTCCTCATCGACATAGCGCGGCCGGCGACGGACCTCGACCACAAAGCGGCCAGCCTCGCCGCTGATGCTCTGGACATCGGCCAGGGTGATGATCTCGATGTTGCGATTGCGGGCGCACTCCACGAGCTTGGGCGAGAGGATGCACATCGAGCAGTCGCCGGTGGGGAAGGTCTTGTCCAACTGGGCCATCTTCCCGCCGATGACCGGCGAGGAGTCGACCAGGTAGACCTTGAATCCCGACTCGGCCAGATCCAGCGAGGCCTGGATACCGGTGATGCCGCCGCCCACGACCATGACCGCGCCGACGGTTTCATCGCCGCTGCCGATCAGCGCGACACGCTCCCTGGTGGTTGGCGTTGTATGCACGCCCCGGGATTCCGCCGGTGAGGACACCGGCGGCACTACATGCGATTGCCCGGCGCTGCCGATCTTCTTGACGTTTTCGTTCTCAGCGATCATACGACACCTTTACTCGCCAGAAGTTCGCGCGGATCAACGACCAGACGTCCCATGCCCAGTTCCTCGTACGAGCAGCCCAGGGCCAGGCCCAGCAACTGCGTGATGTAGAGCACGGGCAGGCCATAGCGCTCGCTGTACTTGTCTTCGATGTCCTTCTGGCGCATGTCGAGGTTGAGCTGGCACAGTGGGCAGGCCGTCACAACGCAATCGGCCCCGGCGGCGCTGGCCATCGAGAGAATCTCGCGGCCCAACTCGTGAACGATGGCCGGTTCGGTGATCGAGCAGCTCGCGCCGCAGCACTCGGTCTTGTGTGGCCAGTCCAGCGCCTCGGCGCCGACGGCGCGGACCGGCTCGTCCATCATCGTGGGATTCTCCACGTCGTCGAAGGCGACCTTGGGCGGGCGCGAGAGCAGACATCCGTAGTAGCACACCACTTTCAGCCCTCGCAGGCTGTGCCGGACTTTGGCCGCGATGGCCTTGGAGCCGATGTCCCGTGCCAGGATTTCCAGCAGGTGCAGCACCGGCACATGGCCGTCGTAATCGGCGCCGATTGCTTTGGCCACTTTGGCGCGGAGGGACGGTTCGGCGGCGATGTGCAGGTTGGCCAGCCGCAGCCGGCTGAAACAGGCGGCACACGCGACGGCCACCTTCGGCGAACCGTTGGTCGATGGCATGTGCGACGCCGCTAAGAGACTCCGTGCCGGCAGCGCCGCCGCCAGCAGCGCATCGGTGCCGTGGGCGGCCGTCGAGCCGCAGCAGATCCAGTCGGGGATTTCCGGCAGTTCGATTCCCAGCACCCGGGCGACCGCCAGCGTCGAAAGCTGGTAGTCACGGGCGGTGCCTTCCATCGAGCAGCCGGGGTAAAAGGCGTAGCTGTTCACTTCTTGCCTCCCGCTTGGGCGATTCGCTGGAACATGGCCTCGCGCTCAGCGCGGCCGGCGACGGACTTGGGCAGGAGCGGCAGCTTGCCCTTGCGGAGCATCATGGGCAGCTTGCCGACATCCTCGAAGAACCGCCGCGTGCGCAGCTTGAACGCCGCCATCAGACCGACTTCATAAACACGCCCGCGCCGGCGCACACCGTTGAGGAAAGCATTGTTAAATATCGCCGCCGCGGCATCGCCGGATTTGCCTTCGGCGGAACTGATGCGACGCAGTTCATCGTTCATGGCAGCGATGTCCACTTTCTGCGGACAGCGCGTAATGCACGTCTGGCACGACGTGCATTCCCAGATCAGGCGGCTGGCCAGGACTTCGGCTCGCTGGCCGAACTGGACCATGCGGACCAGCTCATGCGGCTTGAGATCGGCGCGGGCCGCGACCGGGCAGCCATCGGTGCATTTGCGGCACTGTAGACACGCCATCACGTTGGCGGCGGCCAGGCTCGCGGCCAAGTCGTCGGCCAGATCGGGTTTCACGGGTGCGCGTGCGGTCATTTTTTCTTCTCCGTGGCGGCGGCCAGAACCTGGAGCTTGGCCGCGCTGACCTTGCGATAGACCTCGGCCGGATCGCGGACCTGGCCGTCGACCGTCAGAAGTGCCTCGACGCGGATTCCGAACAGTCGCTCGTTTTCCTGCAGGTACTGGCGAATCAGCCGCCAGTCCTTGTCGCCCAGCGACGAGAACACGCCGCCGTTGAGTTGTTCCTTGACCACCTTGTGGTGCGGGTCGCGGATGTAGATCGCCCCGCCGCTGGCCAGCGAGAACAGGTTGCTGCCGGGATACGGCGACGCCTGCTCGATCATCTTGCCGTGCTCGTCGAACGCGATGCCGTTGAGGATCACGAACCCGCCGCCGTTGATCGGATCGCCGGCCATGAACGATTCGGCCAGGAAATCGAGGCAGGTCCCGTTGATGACGACGCGCGGCTTGCCGACAGCGTTGATCAGCGGCCGGCCCGCGGCATTGCCCATGACGTACACATCACCACCCTTGGCGCCATACATGAATGTCTGGCCGACATCGCCGTAGATGACCAGCTTCCCCAGCTTCAAGATCTGAGCCACCTGGTCCTGGGCGTTGTCGTGGACCTGGATCTCCATGCCGTCGATGCCGCTGGCGAGATAATCGCCGCTGGAGCCATAGACGTCGATGCGGACGCCGGCTGTATTCGCCCCGAGGCTGGCGCCCGTGAAACGCTGGCCGCGCAGACGGTAGACTACGAACCTGCGCCAGCCCTGGTGGTACGCATCGCGGAGCAGGAGGGCATCGCAGTCGTCGCCCTCCGGCGGGAACTTCTCGGCGTCGATGACCAGCAGTTCCTCGCCGTTGCCAGGACCGGTGAGCTGATCGCGCGTCTTCCAGTTGATGCGGCGGAAGTAGCGCGTGGCCGGTTCGCCGAAGAGTGGGGCCGAGTCGAACAGCTTTTCGAGTGAGTCGTCCAGCACACGCAGCACGCTGCTGCGCCGCTTGTCGCCCGTGTCGAAGCGGCGGTCGTGGAACATCGTCAGCGCTTCAATCGCGGTTGCCCGGGACTTGGCGCTGTCGGCTTTGGCGAGCACGGCAGCGCAGAACCGTTTCAAGCCGCCCGCCGACCACGTCGGCAATCCCAGGACCACATGGTTATAAAGTTCATGGATATTGCCATCGTGCAACCAGTTGCCAATGGAATCAGGGGCAACTATGGCGGCATCGGGCACAGCCCCGGCATCGGCCATGTCGCAGCGCACGCTGCCGGCATCGACCTCCACCGCGCGGCCGAATTTGTCAGTGCAGGTGAACGTCTTGCGCCCGCTGGCATCCTCGCCGATCGTGAAGATAAACGCGCCGCCGTCGGTGTGGCTGCCACCGCGGGCATTCCAGTAGCGGTCGGCCACGGGGCAGAAGCGGGGATCCTCCTTCGCGAGGCTTCGTAGCGTCGCGTCGATGGCCTGCTTCTCCGAGCAGATCAGCCCGATCTGAACATCGCCGCTGCCGGCCACGGCAAAGACCTGCGGCCGGAGCATCGCAGTGTCCGTGATACCCAGCAACTGGAACTGCTTCCGATCCGGGTGGCTGCGAGCGATGATGAAGAACCACGGGCCGTCGGGCGAGGCGTGAATGTGGGTCGCCTGGATCTGGCGGTAGATCTCCTGTTTCTCGGCCGGCAACCGGTCAAAATCCAGTTCGGTCGTGGGCGCCAGCGCCTCGATGATGTATTCCATCGGGTATTTGTAGACGCGGTCCCAGAGGTCAATGAGCTGGACCGAGACCTCCGTGTCGGTGAGGAACTGCTGGCGGATGTTGCGCTGCTTGAGGTACTCGCAGACCGAGTGGTAATTGGCGAAGTCGCCGTTGTGGACCAGCGCCTCGTTGAGGCCGATGAACGGATGAGCGCCGCCCGGATGCCAGACGCGGCCCTTGGTCGGATAGCGCTGGTGGGCGATCCAGACGTGCGCCTTGGTATCCTGCAGGTTGTAATACTGCACGTTCTGCTCGGCGAAACCGACCATCTTGAAGATCGTCAGATCGCGGCCATGGCAGAGGACAAACGCTCGCTTCTCACCCAACGAGGCATAGAACGTGTCGTTCAGGCGGTACGAATTCCTCCAGATGAACTCATCCTCCAGCTCGCGCGAGGACATCGCCTCCAGCCCCGTCGCCCTGGCGAACGTCCGCAGCGCATCCGGTTTGACGCGTACGAAATATCGCTGCACATCCGGCGGGCGGACATCGAGCCCGGAAAGGTCGCGATAATCGTCAATGTGCGACACGCGCGTCGACAACGCCACATCAAAGTGAGGCAGGATGAACTGTCGCTCCACCTCGGCATGCACCGAATTGTCCAGCAGGGCGATCTGGATCAGGTAGTGAGAATCGAGCACTTCGCGGGACACGCCCATCTCCTCCGGCACCAGGCCCACGGCGGCGATGCCGCCGCCCTTGCCGTTGCCGCGGTTCTGCATCTGGATCGAAGGCTCGTAGATGAAGCGACCGCCAACCGGGACGGTGCAGGCGAAGCCAGTCACCCCGCAGCCGCCCTCCTCGGCCGACTTGCCTCTCTCGACGGGATCCGGCCCATAAACCTGCGAGCGGCTCGCCAGAAGATGTTCAGCGTGATGACTCATTGCTTTTTCGTAGTTGATAGTTGGTAGTTGATAGTTGATAGTGAACTGCCGACGCACTACCAACTCGTATCTATCAACCATCAACTATCCACTATCAACTCCTACTTGTAATACAGCACATCCGTCCGTCCGCGCAATTCGCGGGTGGAACGGATGCCCAGTTTCGACAGCACGTCCACGATCTGTTCGCGCCAGGCGGCCAGCAGGTTGATCAGCCGTTGCGTCGCCCAGTCCAGGCTCATCTGCTGCATGAGTTCGGGGTCGGTGCTGGCGATGCCGCGCGGGCAGCCGCGGCCGCTCTCGCAGCAGGCGCAGCGAACGCATCCCAGCGCCACCATTTCCGCCGTCCCGATGACCACGCCGTCGGCGCCCAGGGCGATCGACTTCAGCACGTCGTGCGGCGTGCGGATGCCGCCGCTGGCGATCAGCGTCACCTTGTCGCGAATTCCCTCGGCCGTCAGGAACTTGTGGACCTTGGGGATGCCGAACTCGATCGGCATGGCGATATTCTTCTTGGCAATGTCCGGCGCAGCGCCGGTTCCGCCGTAGCTACCGTCGAGATGGATGATGTGCGCGCCGGCGTAGTAGCTGCCCACGGCGACCATGTCCACGTCGGCGGGCGTGGACACCTTCACGCTCACCAGTGCCTTGGTGTTAACTTCCTTGATCCAGTCCAAATGCTTCTTGTGGTCTTCGACGCTGTAGACACTGTGGAACGGGAACGGCGAGAAGAGCGCGTTGCCCGCCACCGCCTCGCGCATCCGCGCCACCGGCGGCGTGTTCTTGTCGCCCAGCAGGTGCCCGCCCAGACCCGGCTTGGCGCCCTGGGCGTATTTGAACTCGACGATGCGCACGCGCTGCATCGTCTCCTCGCGCACACCAAACAGGCCCGTGGCCACCTGGGTGATCACATGCTCGTCATACGGCATGAGCCGATCCGGATAGCCGCCCTCGCCCGTGCAGGTAAATGTGTTCCAGGCGACCGCGGCGCGGGCCTTGCCCAGCATCGTGTGAATGCTCACCGAGCCAAAGGACATGCCACCGCCGTAGATGGGAATGTCGATGTGTATCTGCGGGCGGCTGTCGCCACGCCGGTTCAGATCCAGGCCCGTGTCGATCTCGGCGGGATCGATCTTGGGCTTGGCATCGTCCGGCAGGTCGATGTGCAGGCGGTCAAAGCCCCCGCCGCTGTTGCCGCGCCGGTACTCCAGCCCCGCTGGCGGTGCGTGCCCGGTGGCGGCCATATGCCACGTCGAGAGGATCAGGTCGCTGCTCCAGCGGGCATCGCTCAAAACGTCGATGCTCGGATTGCGCATCAGTTGCAGTGCGTGCTTTGGACATTTGTCGATGCAATAATGATCGGTGGTCGCACACGTCGGGCCGACGCAGAGATAATCCTGCGGCCGCAGCGTGAACGCATAGCCTTCCGGCTTGCAGTGAACGCCGTGCGGGCATAATTCCGCGCACAGGCCACAGGCGGCGCAGTCGGCCGAGCGCGATATCTTGTATTTACCGAGGGCGTTGCGATAGCGGTCCGGCGTAAAACGGACCTCGCGGGATACCGTAACCGAAGCTTGACCGGCCGACGGTAGGGCGGTTTCGCCGAAACCGCCGTTCTCGGCGTGCGACAGACCGCTCGGCGAGCGGTCACTACCGCCTCCGGCGGCACTTGACCCGGCGTAGACCGCGATGTTATTTCCGGACAAGGTCACCGAACGCCTCCTTCTCGATATCCTCCAGGAAGATCGCACGACCGACTTCGCCGCGCAGACGCCGCACTTCCCGAATGCCCATGGCTCCCAGCACCTCGATCAACTGCGAATGCCAGGCGCCCATCAGGTTCGTCATCCGCTGCGTCGCGTAGGGCAATTCCGCGCTCCCGATATCTGCCAGGCACCGCGATGTACCGCACACGCCCTCGGGCGTGTCCCGGCAAACCCTGCACCCCAACGACACCAGCAGCGGTGGACCCACCGCCACCAGGTCCGCGCCGCAGATGATCGCCTTTGCCATGTGTTCCGCCAGGGCGATCCCTCCGCCGACGATCAACGTGATCTCGTCGCGCCGGCCGTCTTTCACGAGCCGCTCGTGGATCTCGCGCAGCGCATCCTTGATGTGTCGCCCGCGCGAGCCGTCGGCCAGCCTCTCGCAACCGTGCAAATCCGCATTGAGGTGAAGTACCTTGAATATCCCTTGTGCCAGGCTCGATACACGCTCGGCCGCGCCCGCC
>JANYKD010000265.1 GCA_025361735.1 Phycisphaerales bacterium | reverse complement strand
TCCCAGCGTTTTGCGCCACTTTTTTCGCGCTGAAACTAAAATCGCATAATGATGCGATTGTTCGGCCAAAATCACTGTTTTCGGCCAAGACAGTTTGCGGCGTAGCATGCCACCCCAAAATGCCCTTGCTATGAAATCGGGAAGCTATTTCGGCCTCGCTCCTTAGGCCCCATTCCGTGGCCCGCGGCAGGCTCGGTTTCGCCGAA
This sequence comes from Phycisphaerales bacterium, assembly GCA_025361735.1. GTDB lineage: Bacteria > Planctomycetota > Phycisphaerae > Tepidisphaerales > Tepidisphaeraceae > JANYKD01. The sequence continues at coordinate 10,100 of JANYKD010000265.1, read as the reverse complement.
ACCGCCGTCTTGGCGTGCGACACAGACCGCTCGGCGAGCGGTCCCTACCTCACGATGCATGTCTGGTGGCGCGTCAGGCCGACTTCGCGAGCTCGACAAACTCGCGCAGGATCTTGCCGTCCCTGGCCTTACAGGCGAAGAAGCCTTTCTCTTTGGTCTTGTCGTGGTTGTCGCGGCGGAAGGAGCAGCAGCGGTCGGTGGTGATGGTGGCGTTGCCGCGGGCGCGCTCGGTGAAACCGTGGTAGTGGCCGCAGAAGACGGCGCGGAGGTTGAAGTCGCGGAAGCGGTCGAGCAGGTCGTCGGCGTTCTTGGGACGCATGGGCGTGAAGGCGCCCATGGGGAAGTGGGTGACGATGACCAGCGGCCGCTTGCGGTCGAGCTTCGCGACATTCTCATCGAGCCAGTCGAACGTGGGCTTGCGGATCTCGACGTTGGACTTGGTCCCGTCGGTGGTGTCCAGGGCAACAATCTGACATCCGCCGTGGTCGAAGGTGTAGTTCAGCGAGCCGGGCCAGAGCTCCTCGAACGCCTTGCGGTCGTCGTTCTTGGCCCAGTCGTGATTGCCGCAGACGGTGTGAACCTCCATGCCGACGGTCTTGAGGATGTCGCGCATGGCCGCGAGTTGCTCGGGCTTGCCGTTCTCGCAGAGATCGCCGCAGACCAGCAGCAGTTTGGACTTGGGGGCGGCCTCCTTCATCTTGGCGACCATCTTCTCGAAGAAGGGCACGCAGCCTTTGTCTACATAGTGCAGGTCGTTGACGCAGACGAAGTCAAAGTCCCCGGCCGCCGCGCCTTCGGCCGCCAGCGCGCCCGGCCACATGCCGGCCGCCAGAAGGGCCCCGGCGCCTGCCTGCATCAATCGCCGCCGTGTGATCCGCGTGTTGCTCATGCCGTATAGTACGCCGCAGACGCCGCGACGTGGCTGCGGGCAGACCGCATGGCGAAATACCAAATTCCGAAACCCGAATCCCGAAAGAATTCCGAATGAGCAATGACGAATACCCATCGCCATATTCGGCATTCGAGTTTCGGATTTGATTCGTCATTCGGATTTCGGGATTCGGATTTCCGGCTTAACCGTCCCTCACGCCGCCATCGGCGTCGTTGGGCTGTGAGCGCCGTGACGCGTCAGGCCCGTCAGGTGCAGGGCGTCGACGGCGACCCAGATGCGGCGGTTGGTGTCGATGGGGTCGGGGCCGGATTCTTCGAGGCGCTCCAGCGTGAGCTCGAACTCGAGCCGGCCGCAGCGGATCAGGGCGAGCTGGTAGTCGAGTCGGCCGCGGCGGCCGTCGAAGTAGAGGGCGCGGCCGAAGGCGGCGCGGGCGGCGTCGGGCTGGCCGGCGTGGGCCAGCGACAGGCCGAGCTGCAGCCAGGCTTCGGTGGAGCTGTTGTCGACCTGGACGGCCTGCTGGAACGTGATGCGGGCCTGGTCCTGGCGGCCGAGCATGAGCTGCAGCATGCCGCAGTGCAGGCGAACGTCGTTCCACTGGCCGTGCCGGGTGAGCGTTTGCAGGCCGCGGCTGAGCAGGTCTTCGATGCGGTCGTCGTGGAGGTCGGAGCAGTGGTGTGAATCGTCGTCGTCGCAAACGGCGGCGCGTTCGAGGAAGGCGAGCTGCGCGACGAGCACGGCGCTGTTCCGGCCGATGCGGCCGGCGGAGGCGATGATCTCATTGCCCTGCAGGGCCCGGCCGGAATCGGCCAGCGCCATGGCCAGGCCGACATAGGTTTCGACGTTGAGTTCGTTGATGTCGATGGCGCGGCGGAAGTGCTCGGCCGCGACATCGAGCCGGCCCATGCGGAGTTCGTGCCGGGCCAGGGCAATGTGGCAGTCCAGATATTCCGGATGCAGCGAAAGTGCGCGGCGATAGTGGACGGTGGCGGCCTCGTCGTTGCCGCGGAGGGAATACAAGTTGCCCAGACGCATGCGCAGGTCGGGGAACTGCGGCTGTGACTTGACGAGTTTTTCGAGGATGGCGATGGCGCTTTCGCCTTCGCTCTGGATCAGGTCGCGGGCGGCGTCGGCCGGCAGATCCCAGGAGTCGGGCTCGAGGCAGAGGGCCTGCTCGTATTCCCAGACGGCCTCTTCGTGCCGGCCGGCAAGCTGCAGCAGATGGGCCAGGCAAACGCGGGCGGTCTTGTCGGCCGGGGTTTGCTTGAGAATGGCACGGAGATGCAGCGCGGCCTGGGAGAATTGGCCATGGGCGAGGCAGATGGCGACCAGGCGATGATGGGCGAACAGTTCTGCCGGGGCCAGACGCAGGGCCTCGATGTATTGGCGGACGGCCGAGCGCCAGGCGCCGGCGCGTTCATGTTCGAGGCCGACGGCACAGCAGAGCATGGCTTTGGCCGGCAGGCGATCCCAGGCGGAATGGGGATCGGCGAGAATCTGGGTCAGGTGATCCGCAGCGCGGTCGTGTCGGGCGAGCGCTTCCATGGCGATGGCAAGGATAAGCCGCAGCCGGCCATCATCGGGATGCGACCGCAAGGCGGCCGTGATGCGCTGTGCCGCGAGGCCTGGCTCATCGAGCGCAAGGTGTGAGCTGGCAAGGATATAGGTTTCGGCCGGGGAAAGCTGGCCGAGGGTGGCGCGGTCGGCGAGTCGCTGGTGTTCGGCATGCTGGAGGCCGGCGGGCTGGATACGCAGGAGGTCACCCAGTCCGCAAGGCAATTCGCGACCTGACATTCGTCGATAGACGCTCATGGGTCTTCCTTGACGCGAGCGAGTCTGCCACCAGATATGGGGGCTCCGACCCGTCGCTGCTACTATCGGCAAAAGGGTGGGTGGAAAATCAGTGAAGTCCGATAACAGGCGACGGGGCGAAGGTGAAGGGTAGGAGGTAAACGGTAAACGGTAAACGGTGAGCGGTGAGCGGTAAAATGGAGAATGCAAAATGGACGCGGCAGGCGGGTTTTGCGCGGGTGGCGACGCGTGACGCAAAAAAAACGCGCGGTGGGGTGTCCTAGGCGACCGCATTAATCATAACCTGTTATGTATTCGCATCTTATAATTCTCCGTGGTGAAGTGTGAAGCGAAAAAAGCGCCCCCAAAGCGCCCCCAAACCAACCCCGAAACCTCCCCTAACGCTCCATGAAAGCTCCCTGAATGGGCGGGGAGTTGATAGTTGATAGTGGATAGTTGATAGTTGCCAGTTGCCAGTTGCCAGTTGCAAGTTGCCAGTTGCCAGCCGGGTGTGCGGCGACCGGTGCCGGTCGTGAGGGGTGCCAAGTGCTGGCCGGCGGGCGGGGTTGGGGGTTGGGTGAAAGAGGTTGGCGGCATGGGCGCATTGTACGTGATGTGTTCGTTAGCGTCAAGGGTGGATTGGCGGTTTTTGTTTGGGTATCGCGGAAGCCTCGAACTTCCGCGATACCGATGCCTCCTGGACGGCCTACGCCTCCGGGAGTGAATCGAGCAATTCCCGCGCCCGATTGATCTTCGCTGCGTCCCAGTATCGCAGGTAACCGTGTTCGCCTTCGTATCCGTCGATGACGGTGTCCGACGCACCTACGTCCATTGACAAGCGCCACCCAAGATGTTCCAACTGACTACATCATGAGACGATCCCGCCCTCGCCACGACGACGGCCCTTTGGACGACGTGTTGCCAGCGCTGGTCGGCATTGCGAAGAACTATCCCGCGGTGGGAGTTGTGCTCAGCGTTTGTTTCCTCGCTGTTGGCACTTGGCTTTTTTCGGGCCCCGGCCGACATCTCTTCTTTGGCCTCGGCTGGATGTTCGGAATGCTGGCGCTCGTGGTTGGCCTGATTATTCTCGTGGCCGCGCTCGTCGGTTGGCTCAAGCAGCGGTTCCAAGGGGCGCGTCAGAACGCTGTGCCCAGCTTGCTTAATCAACTCATCGGGGGAGTGCGTGGCACCGTTTCCGCGCGTCCCGGTGTTGATCCGTCGTCCTTGACACTTGAGCGGATCAAATCCATGCCTTGGGACGACTTTGAGCGCCTGGTTGCAGACCTTTTCCGTCGCCATGGCTACCGTGTCGACGAGGTCGGCGGCCAATCCGATGGCGGAGTCGATCTGGTCCTCCACGGTGGCGGCGATCCGGCCGCCGAGCACCTCGTCCAATGCAAACGTTACCAATCATGGAGCGTGGGCGAGCCCGAGATTCGCGATTTCTTCGGTGTTATGGCCGCGCGCCGCACGCGCTGCGAAGGAATCTTTGTCACGTGTGGCCGCTATACGGAGCCAGCGCAGAAGTTTGCGGCCGGCAAACCGATCCGGCTCATTGACGGCGATCAACTCATAGCATTGCTCCAGTCAGTCAATCCCATAGCCCCAGCCGTTACCGTCTATACGCAACCCACGCCTCCACCGGCCACGCCTGTCGCGCCATCCATCACCGCTCCAATCTGCCCCAAGTGCAAGATTCCGCTGGTCCGCCGCATGGCCGGCCGTGGCCCCAACAAGGGCAATCCTTTTTGGGGCTGCTCCAACTATCCGCATTGCACGTTCATCGTGGATATCCGGCCTCAGTAGTAGGTGATTCGCTACACGCTAGGCTGTCGCCAATCAACAATAATTTGCATTTCGGGGTGCAATATGGTGCCATTCCGCGATGCCACAACGTCACCCAAAGAAGCAGTACTTTGTTTTGAAACTGGAGAGTTTTGAAGGGAGTGATACCTTCCTTCAGTGCGGCAATGAAACGCAGGACCACCTGTTTGCAGTCATCGTCGCGGATGATCGTGGCAACGCTGCGGTAGTCGATTCGGCCTACCGATCGCTGGATGAGGCCCTACAGGCTTGGCCTGAAGCGCGCCCAACCGAGATGGGGCCATGCGACGCAATATGAATCGCTTCAAGCTGTCTCGCCCTACGTTACTCAAGGCTACGTGCCAGCCGCTGAATGCTTATGCCGGCTGCTCAGCAGCAGGGCACCGGCTCAACCGGATTTTCGAGCGACCGTTGCTGTCTCCCAACGTATAGTGTGTGGACCGAGCACGCCGGATGCCCGATCCTGGTCAACATGGCCACGGGACGGGATAAACCGGCTTCCGCAAGACAGGTATTCGCTCGACACATGAAGCGTCTGCGAATGGCCAAGGGGCTATCGCAGGAGAAGCTCGCGGCGAAAGCCGGCCTTCACCCAAACTACATTGGGTCCGTCGAGCGAGCCGAGCGAAATATCTCCATCGATAACATCGCGAAGATTGCCAAGGCACTGGATGCGCCAGTGACGTCACTGCTGTCGTCTCCCAAGTCGAGGGAGGGGTAGCGTTGATGGCGGTCGTACGCTACACGCTGGAAGGTCTGCTCGACGTCTCTCAGGACGAGGTGCTCGGTCGCTTGGCCATCGCCTACGCTGAAATGGGGTTTGCAGCGCTATGGGCAAGTGCGATCGACGCTTGGAAGACGCAACTTCCTGCGTTGCAGGAGGCGGTTCGGCAACTGATCGGTGACAGGCCGGAGGCACGCGGTTGGCATGTGCTGTTCGAATACAGCATCCCCTTGCGTGACCGTCGGCCGGACGCGGTGATCCTCGGGACCAACGTCATATTCGTGATCGAATTCAAGGTCGGCGCGGAGTCGTACGATTCCGTGGCCGCATGGCAGGTTCAAAGCTACGCACTCGACTTGCGCGACTTTCATCCCGGCTGCTGTGACAAAACAATTGTCCCGATTCTTGTTGCCACGCATGCGCCGGGGACCGCGTTCTCGGAACGGTTGATCGGGACGCAATTGCGAGCGGCATCCTTTCCGGTACAGGAGACCAACTGTGTCACTTTGGGGTCCTGTCTTCGCCACTTCGCCGCCACAGAGTGCAAAGCCACGGTTGCCGCGATCGATGCGACTAAATGGGAAGCAGCGAGATATTTACCGACTCCGACGATCATCGAGGCTGCACAGACGCTGTTTGGCGGACATCAGGTGCAAGACCTATCCCACGCGTTTTCTGACACGTTGGATTTGACGTCGGCGGCCATTGTCAGCGCTATTGGACAGTCTCAACGGGATAGTTGCCGCACAATTTGTTTTGTGACCGGCATTCCGGGATCGGGCAAGACGCTCGTCGGGCTGAACGCTGTGCATAGCCCTTCTCTGTCGAAGGAAAGTCAGTCAAGCGCGGTGTTTCTGTCCGGGAATGGGCCGTTGGTGAAAGTGATTCGCGAGTCGCTGTCGCGCGAACAAGCGAAGAAGGGCGTACGAAAGAGCGAAGCTCGGGATGTGGCCTCGTCCTTCATCGCAAACGTCCACGGTTTCCTCAAGACGTTTGGCATCGACAAGACGGGCGAAGCCCCGAATCAGCATGCGATCATCTTCGACGAAGCGCAGCGAGCGTGGACCGCTAAGGCGGTTGAGAAAGCACACGGTATCAACTGCTCGGAACCAGCGATGGTGCTGGACATCATGGAGCGCGTGTCCGGCTGGGCGACCGTCATTGCGCTCGTCGGCGGCGGCCAAGAGATCAACACGGGTGAGGCAGGGCTCCCCGAGTGGGGACGAGCATTGGCAGATCGACCGGGGCGATGGCGCGTGCTGGTGTCGTCGGAAGTGCTGAGCGGCGGAGAGTCAGTGGCGGGTCAGAAGCTATTTCCAGACGGCGTGCCTTCGAGTGTGCATGTGGTTGATGTTCCGAAACTTCATTTACGCGTGAACGTTCGGAGTCACCGGGCGAAGTTCATCGGAGCGTGGGTGAACCAGATGTTGTCCGATGTGCCCTCGGGCACACCCGGGCCAACTCCGGACGGGGAATTTCCTGTGGTTCTGACACGTGATTTGACGCAGGCTCGCCGATGGCTGCGCCAGCGAGAAGAGAAGCAGCAGCGAACCGGGTTGCTGGCCAGTTCGGGCGCAATCCGATTGCGCGCACACGGTCTCGAACTGTCATCTGGATTTCGGAAGGGTTTGTCGTATGCGGATTGGTTCTTGAATGACGTGGCGGATGTGCGGTCGTCCTACAAACTGGAGATCGCTGCCACTGAGTTCGATTGTCAGGGACTGGAAATAGACTGGGCAGGCGTGTGCTGGGGCGGGGATTTCGTCATCGACCCGCAGACTGGGAAGTGGGAATGCTGGCAGTTTAGCGGGACGACATGGAAGCGCGTGAAGGATGCGACTAAGCGGCGATATATTGCCAACAAGTACAGAGTGTTGCTAACGCGTGCGCGTCGCGGAATGATCATCTGGGTGCCAGAAGGTTGCGAGGCGGCGAAGAACGCGGACTGGCTGGCTGCAACAGCAGATCGACTGACGGCGGGCGGCGTCCAAGTGCTGGCGTGAACAATGACTTCTCCCGCATGCCTTCGTGTGCGTTTCGTGCTTCTTCGTGGGCACATCTGACGGTGAGCATCCATATCCGGAACGCGGGCGAGTCGTCGGGCGGGGCGAATGCGGCCAAGCGTTCGCCGAGGCCGCCGGAGCCCGCAAACTGGCTGTCTTGGTGTTGTGTGGACGCTTCGGATTCCGCCGGTGAGGACACCGGCGGCACTGCATGCGCTGGCCCTGGGCACGCAGATGGATTACGGGAATCCGGTGATCCGCGGCCACCAGGAATGTGCGCCTCTTGCATCAAACAACGTCTTGGAGTCCGGCCGGGGGGGCATCAGGGTGGGAGTATAGGCCAAAGAAGATTAAACACGAGGGCCGGAAGGCACGGAGTGGCCAAGCAAAGGGATTGAGGCACGAAGGCACGGAGGCACGAAGTGAAAGAGGCAGGCGGCGGGGGCAACGGGGGTAGAAATCACCTCCGGTTGGGAAGGCATTGATGGCCGGTGTCACAGTGCCGGCCCGTTGGGCCTCTAAAGATTGTGGGGGGGGGGGGCTGATTTCCGTGGCCTTACGGCCACGGCTACCGCAAGTGACGGCCCGTTGGGCCTTGGTTCGCGAGGGGGTTGAGTTCCGTGGCCTGACGGCCACGGCTATCCACAAGTAACGGCCCGCTGGGCCTGGGATCACCGACGGCACTGGGGGCGATTGGCCGGGGGTGTTCAACAATTGCGCGGGCGCGGACTAGGCATTGTCACAGAACTTGTGATGGGTGAAGCGACAGACAACTGCCAAAGAAGTAGAGCCGGTGCCCTCACCGGCTTCCTCGAGCAGCGTTTTCACGCACGGCCGACGAGGGCGTCGGCCCTACTGGCGGAGCACGAGCAAGCAGCAACCAACAACGACGGACAACTATGAAACACAACACACAACGGGCGACGCTTGGGGTTCTGGTGGGGATGGTTATGGCGGGGGTGCTGTGGCCGGTGTGGGGGCTGGCGGCCGAGGGGCGGCGGGTGACGATCGGGACCGGGTCGGGGTATTTGAAGTATCCGGATGCGCAGGAGACGCTGAAGCTTCGGCCGGGGGATACGGTGTATGTGGCGGCCGGGAAATACGGGGGGATTTCGCTGGGGAATATGGCGGGGACGGCCGAGGCGCCGATTACGGTGATGTGCGATCCGGAGGCGGTGTTCACGACGCCGACGCCGGTGTCGAACGATTTCACGAACCTGGCGTTCGTGCGCTTCGAGAATTTCCGGTATGAGAAATACAACGCGGGGTGCATGAAGATCGGCGGCAACAGCCACGACCTGCTGTTCAAGAACTTCACGATCAAGGAGGCGTCGGGGTATTGCTTCCATGTGTACGATGCGAACAAAGTGTTTGACGGGACCAAGGCGAGCACGTTCTACAACTTCAAGTGGGAGAACTGCCTGATCGACGGCAAGGTGAACGGGCACGCGCTCACGAATACGGACTACAACATCGGCAACCTGAAGTCGGTGGTGCTGGACTTTGAGGTGTACAAGTGCACGTTCCGGAACTTTGACAATACGCTGCAGGCGTTCGGCGCGATCGCGTTTGACAAGTGCTTCAACCTGCAGGTGCATGAATGCAACTTCAGCGACATGGGAATGGCGAAATCGCCGATCGGGCATAATGTCTGCATCGTGGGGGCCGGATATTTCAAGGTGTATAACAACCGCTTCACGCGGCAGTGGGCCAACGATGTGCGGGTTTTTCCGATGAAGCTCAACGCGCTGGGGTACGACGGGCCGGAGGCCGTGAACCGGTTCTACAACAACATCAGTTGGGAGAAGCGGAAGTATCCGATGTACGAGCACAACAACGTGCGTCAGGCGGACCTGGACAAGGCGGCGCCGTGGTTCTCCAGGACGTCGTCGGAGGTGTATTTCAACACCATGTACCGGTCGCGGATCGCATCGGACAGCAAGGATCCGTATCGCGGGACGCTGGTGGATGTGTACAGCCCGGAAGTGACGGTGAAGTATAACCTGGTGATCGACCCGGAATCGGATATGCCGTGGGACCCGAAGCGAGACTATGTGTGCCACCTGGGATCCGGGCCGCAAAAGGGAGTGGTCATCGAGAATAACCTGGTGGTGAAGACGCTGCCCGAGGCGGGGCTGGCGGACCTGGAGACGTTTGTGCCGACCAAAACGAGCCCCGCACGCAACGCGGCGACGGGGCGGGTGAGCTATATCACCAAGGACCATTACGGGAATGAGCGATACCGCGGGACGACGGCGGATCTGGGGGCTGTGGAGGCGAAGGAGTAGCGTGATCGGGCAGTTGTTGCGAACGGCCTCCAACAGCCGATAACCATGGCATGCTTGCTCCCGTACCGACCGATGACACGCCGGCCATCGCACTGGCGAGGCGGTATCCGCTGTTGCTCCAGGATATCAGTAACTGGGCCCGGACCGATCCGGCGTCGACGCGGTTTGCAGCGCCGGGAAAGCCGATCAGCCTGATCCGTCGGCCGGGAGAACTGCTGCTGAATTTTCCGGAGCCGGCGGATGTGCTGGAACGGCTGGACACGGGGCGGGTGCTGCAGTTCTTTCCGAATATCGCGGCGTTTCTGGCGTTCCTGGGCCGGCCGGGCAGTATTGACTGCCTGCGGCACGAGAACTGGGTGCCGTTTCCGCTGATTCCGCTGCGGGCGAACAAGCACGCGCTGACGTGGCTGGCGGCGACGCATCCGCGCGATTGGCCGTGGGCGGTGTTCGAACAGGCGCATTTCGAGGAGCCGGGCTTTGAAATGTTCGGGCAGGAAATGGTGCAAGCGCTGGGCCAGCATGTGGCGGGGCTGCATGCGGAGGTGGCGCAGCGGTACGCCGGGCGGCCGGCGCCCGCGGCG
>JANYKD010000189.1 GCA_025361735.1 Phycisphaerales bacterium | reverse complement strand
ATTCGAATTTCGAGTTTCGTGATTCCCCTTCTTCCCTTAACCTGTATCAGCCATGAACCCCAACCCCTCACTTGCCATCCTCCAGGGCCTCTGTTCCATCCCCACGGCTCCCTTTGTAGAAGGCCGCGTCGTCGCCTTTGTTGAGGAATTCGTCCGCCAGCGCAAACGCCTGCGTCTTTCCCGCGATATCCACGGCAACTTGCTGATCGAACTGCCCGGCCGGAAGAAGGCCTCGCCGCGCTGGGTGTTCACGGCCCACATGGATCACCCGGGCCTGGTCGCCCGACGCATGATCGATCGCCGCACCCTCGAGGCCGATTTCTATGGCTGGGTGCTGGCCAGCTACGCCAAGCGTGAGAAAGTCCTCTTCTTCCACGAAGGTACGGAAATCCCCGGCGTCATCACCCATGTCACCCCGGAGAAGAACACCGGCCGGATTCAGGCCGTCCGGCTCCGTATCGCTTCGCCTGTCCCAGCCGGCACGCCCGGCATGTGGGACCAGGGCGCAGGCCGCATCCGCAAGGGCAAATTCCTCTGCCGCGTCTGCGACGATCTGGCCGGGGCGGCCGGCGCGCTCGCCATGCTCGATCGCCTGCATCGCAACCCCCCTGCCGCCAATCTCGCCGTCCTGCTGACCCGCGCCGAAGAAGAAGGCTTCGTCGGCGCTCTGGCGGCCTCCATCAAGCCCAAACTGCTCCGCAAGACCGACCGCATCATCGCCATCGAGAACTCGGCCGTCCAACCCTACGCCCCGCAGGGCAAAGGTCCCATCATTCGCCTCGGCGACAAGACCTCCATCTTCAACTCCTCGCTGAGCTACTTCCTGACCGAGCAGGCCGCGGCGCTGGCCAAAGAGAACAAGTCCTTTAAATTCCAGCGCACCGTCATGCCCGGCGGCACCTGCGAGGCCACGGTCTACGACGTCTTCGGCTTCCACGCCGGCTCCATCTGTGTCGCCCTGGCCAACTACCACAACATGGACAAGGAAAAGAAGCGCATCGCCCCCGAGTTCATCGACGTCGCCGATTGGCGCAACATGGTCGAACTCTTCATCGCCATCGCCAAAACCGGCCACACCTACGCACCCGGCCACAAATCCCTCAAAGCCCGCCTCCTCAAGCGCTTCGAGAGCCGCAAGCACCTGCTCAACCCGCAGTCATCGGCCCGAAGCCCCGTCTCGTCTGGGATGTATTGACCACTGCATTCATAATGGCGCTGGATCACGCCTCTCGTCGCCGACGGTACAGCAGTGCGACCAGCGCCACGGGCAGCGCCATCAACGCGCCCGGTTCAGGAACGGCCACGGTGAAACTCAAGAGCGGTTTTGCGACGCCAGCGCCAAGATGCGATGTCACCATGCCGTAGTCGAGCAAAGAAACGACTCCGTCATGATCCATGTCACCCTCAAGCCATCCGCCCGAGTGGCCCAGATTGGCAATGATGTTGAGATAGTCGGACTCATCAACCTGACCGTCCAGGTTGGCATCGCCGGAGTACGTGAAGGCTACCAGCACCTGATTGAAGTCGGTCCCGTCAGAAACCGGCTGACCATTCCATGTCAATACGTGAAGCCGGTTGTTATCAAACGCGGCCAGCGTGGTCGGTTGTTCACTCACGCTACCCAGATCCGTGCGAATTCGGCCGTCGCTCAACATGGCAGTGATGTCCGCAAGCGGGCTGGCGGGCTGGCCGTAGAAGCAGATCATGTCATTGTCGTTGACGTTGACATTGCCGGGAGCAGTGACCACCAGCGAATGTGTCGCCAGCAGATTCTCGCCGCTCTTGGCCAGCGTCAACGTGCCTGCCTCAAGCGACAGACTTCGCAGATGCTGCACGGCACTGAAGGTGGCGGTGCCTCCAGCGATCTGCACGTCCATGCCTGCGGGCGTAGACAGGTCCGCAACGGACTTGGCCTCAAGCTGGCCGGTCTCAAGTCGAATGGTTGCGTCACCAGAGACAGCGCCCCGCAATGTTGTCGTGCCACCGGTAATGCACAGTCGGCCTGGTCCTTCAACAGAAGCCAGGGAAACCGTGTTGTTGACATTCAAGGTCGATCCGCTCTCCAAACGCAATGGCCCGGGAATCTCCCACAGGCTCAGCTGGCTTTGGATTCGCGCGCTCGCGCCGGCGGCGAGCGTCATCTGCGTGAAACCCATACCCGGAGATATTCTCCCACCGGAAATACTGACACCGTCAAGCAGGGTTTGAGGTCCATCGAGAGTGATAGCGCCGGCCGAATCCAGCGTCACCGTTCCTCCAAGCGTCGAGGTCCCGAGTCGCAGACTCTGGCCGGCCATGACCTTGATCGTGCCGGTATTTTCGATGGAAGACCCTGCAATAATCCCTGTCCAACCCAGTGGCATAATCAGGTTTCCCCGGTTTACCAACTTCGACGCTCCGTTGACGTACTGGCCGAAGTTTTCCAGCGTCAGGGTCATGCCCGCCTCATTGACAAACTTGACGGGCCCGGCGCCAACGATGTTTGCCGACAACGTCATCCCACCACCGTTGGTCACCGTCCCCGAACCTTGGAATGTTCCACGAAGCGCGGCCGACGGCACGGCGAACCGCGCATTGCCGCCGACCGTGATCGAATTCGGCGAGATGAAAGTCCCGGATCCCTGTACGGCAAGACCATCCAACAGCGTGAAACTCGGGCCATACGACGTGTACGACTGCAACGACGCCCCGGCGTCAATCGTGATGGTTCCACCGAGTTGATTCCCGGCCCCGATCAGACTGAGCGTCCCCGACCGGACTGTGACTTGCCCGGTCGTTGTCAACGGCGAGGATATCTGCGTCGCCCCAGTCCCTGCGCTCTTGATGAACGTGCCCTGATTGATGATCGGCACATTGGCATCCACCGTACCATCAAACGAATTGGTCAGGGTCGCGCCGGCGGGAATCGCGACCGAAGTTGCCGTGCCCCCGATCCAGGTGAGTTTGCCTCCCGACCAGGTTGTCTGGCCACCAAGTTTGATCTGGCCATATATCCGCTTGTCACTACTCGTGGACCATGTGCCGCCGCCAAGCAATTCAGCCGTCCCGCGCGGACTCAGGTCGCCACTCTCCCAATTGAACGCACCATTCACCCGCACGCCGGCAGGAGTTGTGCCGCTGATCGATACGGCCCCGGCCTTGAGGGTCAGGGCGTCGAAGACCATCGTCTGTCCATTGCCGATAATGAAACTGCCCTTGTTGATGATCGAAGGGCCAAACGGCCCGCCCACGGATCCGGCCTTGAACGTGAAACTGGTCGAACTCGCTCCTCCCACCAGACCGAGTGTGACTCCGCCGGCAGCCGCCAGTTTGCCCCAGACCGTCACGGTACTCGTGTCATTCTGCACGGTGCCACCCAAGTCCACTGTCCCCGTTATGGTGGAATACCCGCCGCTGACGCTGTCCCCAAGAACCAGGGAGCCAGCACCAGTCATCGACCCCGCAGCCGATATGGAGTTGGAACTGCCGCTTACAATTGCCTTCGTTCCAGTCGCGAGGGTGACGGTGCCGGAATTGGTCAATATGCCACTCCATGCAATCGTCCCGGTGTCAATCACCATCTGGCCGGAATTGACGAACTCCCCCCCGAACATCGTTGTGCCAGTTGACGATGACTTGCGGAACTGCCCTTGATTCTCAAGATAGACTGACGATACGCTGTTGTTTCCGGTAATCGCCAGTGTGGAGCCCGGCAGGAATCGTAGTTCAAGACCACCGCTGCTCCACAGATCGCCGCCGCTCCAGGAACTGTTACCCTGCACGTCTACATACGCGCCGTACCATTGCTTCTGGGCGGTACCTTCCAACGACAAGCCCCCGCCCAGGACGAATCGCATCGACGGCCCGGTGGAACCGGTCAGTGCCCCTCCCTGCCAGCGAAACAGCGCGTCCGATTTCAGTTCGTTGAGACCCGAACCCAGTGCCAATGTGCCGCTGGAAAGAATGACGTCGCGATAGCCAGTAAGACTTTGACTCGAGGCCGTGCCCGAGTTGATCGTCACCGACCCCGCCGTGTGGCCGGCATCACCGATGGTCACCGCGCTCGATGAACTCGGAAGTGAAGGATTGGACGACCAATTGGCCGCATTGCTCCAGAGGCCGTCGTCCGGCCCAATCCAGGCGACATCGGCCGCTTGCGACACGCAGGCGGCCGCCAGCAACACCACAACAGACATACTCCCCGCCCGTTTACCCATAATGCCCATCCCGGATCAACGGCCTGGCGCTCTCGTGCACCCAGTAGCCAAACTGGCATCATAACCCGCATGATTGCGAAATGTCAACTACCGGCAGTGCCCCTCGCCAGTGACGATCCACTTGTACGTCGTCAGATCCGTCGCGCCCATGGGTCCGCGGGCGTGCATCTTGTCGGTGCTGATGCCGACCTCGGCGCCCAGGCCATACTCGCCGCCGTCGGCGAAGCGCGTGGACGCGTTGACCATCACGCTCCCGGAATCGACACCCTTCACGAACTTGTTGGCGCTCTGCATCGACGTCGTGAGAATCGCGTCGGTGTGATGGCTGCCATAGTGGTTGATGTGCTCGACCGCCTGGTCGAGGGAATCGACAACCTTGATGCCCACCACCATGGCCAGATACTCCGTGCCCCAGTCTGCGTCGGTCGTGGGAATTGCGGCGGGATAGAGTTTGCGGGCACTCCCGTCGCCGCGGATTTCCACGCCCTTGTCGGCCAGATCCTTGCACACCAGTGGCAGCAGCGCCGCCGCGGCATCCTTATGGAACAGGAGGTGCTCGACCGCGTTGCAAACCGCGCCACCCGGATAGCTGGTCTTGGCGTTGACACACACCTTGCGGATCTGCTCTTCCATGCCCGCAAAGTACTGATCAATGTAAATGTGACAGTTGCCCGTGAAGTGCTTGAGCACAGGGATCGTCGACTCGCGCGTGACTGTGCGAATGAGTCCTTCGCCGCCACGGGGGATGACCAGATCGATGTACTGATCGAGCTTGACCAGGTGCGTTAGCAGGGTTCGGTCGGTGGACTGAACCAGTTGCACGGCGGCCGGGTCGATCTGCGAATCTGCCAGCGACCTGGCGATGATCTCCGCGATGGCCCGATTGGAATGGATCGCCTCCTTGCCGCCGCGCAGGATGATCGCGTTGCCGCTCTTGAGGCACAAGGCGGCCGCGTCGGAGGTGACGTTGGGCCGGGATTCATAGATGAACAGCACGACGCCAATCGGCACGCGCACCTTCTGCACCCGCAGTCCGTTGGGCCGCACGTAGCCTTCGATGATCTGCCCGACCGGATCGACCTGCGACGCGATCTGATCGACCGCGTCCGCCATGCCCGTCACGCGCTTGTCGTTGAGCTTAAGGCGCTCGATGAGATTGCCCGCCAGCCCCGCTTCCGTGGCCGCCTTGATGTCGGCCGCGTTGGCCTCGATCAGTGCGGCCGTCTTCTCGCGGATCGCGGCCGCCACACGCCGCAGCGCCGCCGACTTCACGCTGTCCGTAAGCTCGGCCAGTTGCCGGGACGCCCTGCGGGCATTGCTGCCCAGTTCCTGAACATAGGTGTTGATGTCTATCATTGCGAGAGGGATTGTATGCGGAGTCCATGAACAGGCCAATGTGCTGGTTCGTAGTACCGGCTTCAGCCGGTCTGTCCAGACGAAGGCCGGCTAAAGCCGGTACTACGAACGAAACGACCCAACACCACAACCCAAAAAGCTTGCTCCCACCGCCCGAAAAAGGTAGTCTTCCGGTTCAGGATGCTCCCCAGGGAGCGCTCCGGCACGGAGGCCGATTCCAGAAGGATATCTGCGACGGTCTCCGCGAACGGGCTTCGGGTTTAGCCGCGGAGGTCGGCATGAGTCTCATCGAACAACTGAGTTCCATTCCAGCAAGTGAACTGCGCGCCGCGGAGCAATTGACGAGAGGCGGCAGAGTCGTCATCAACCGTTTCAACGCCGACAGTATACAGGCGGTTGCCTACGCCGATGGCTACGTCCGGATCACCAGCGAAATCGGCCTCGACGGCCGGCGTATCGACTGGTATCGATGCCAGTGCGGCAAAGCGACGGATACAGCGCCGTGCAAACATGTATACGCCGCCGCTTCGGCTCTCCAGGTGATGGACCCGGAGATGGCCATTCCTGGGGTGCCCCCGCCGACTCCCGCCTGGCGGAGGCGCTTCCGCGGCCTTTCGCAATTACAGGCGTGTGCCTCGCCGGAAGCCATCATTCCGCCCCACCTGCAGGATCTCGCCTACATCCTGGACATCAAGGGCAGCATCCGCGCGAGCAAGTTGACAGTCGCGCTCGCCGAGTTGCGAAGTCTCAAGGACGGCAGCACGCGTGCCAAACGGCTGAACATCGAAGATATCGACCTGGCGGAACTCAGCGATCCAACCGATCGGCGTATTCTCTCGATGCTGCTTGGAGCTCGCGACTCCGACTACGGATACTACCGAGGGGAACAGGACGTCAGCGTCATCCCGGAAATGTACGACATCGTCCTGCCGGCGATGGCCGCCACCGGCCGGCTGTATGCCAACACCGATACCGGAAAAGAATTTGGCGACGTCGGACCGCTGACCTGGGATGACGGACCGGCATGGGAGTTCTGGCTGCGTACAACCAAGGACGACAAGCGGCAGGCGTACCTCATGAGCGGCTCCCTGCAACGGGACGGCGAGGTCATCAGCCTTCGCGAGCCGCTCGTGATCTTTGGCGAAGGGTTGCTCATCCACGCACGACGCCTGTCCCGGCTCAACGCACGCGGATCGGCCGGCTGGCTCGCGGATCTGCACGCCGCCGGAGAGATTCCCGTGCCGTTCGCCGACGCCGAATCCATGCTCAAGGAACTCCTGCAGATGCGCGAAATCCCTCGCCTGCAAATGCCTGAGGAACTGCAGGTGGAGGAGTGCGTCGGCAAGCCCGCGCCGAAGCTGCTGATCCGCGCCGCAACAATCCACGAAACCTATCGCAAGAAGCTCCGCGGCCAACTGACTTTCGATTACGGCGTCGCCCAGTTGAAGTTCGGACTTACCACCGGCAACGAGATCCTGTATCTCGACGGACGGAAGGTCACCCGGCGCAATCCCGACGCCGAACGGAAACTGGTCGCTCGCCTTCTCGAACTCGGATTCACCGAGTACGAATCCTACGAATATGGCACACAACTCGTGCTCCTGCAGAACAAACTCCCGGCGACCGTCCGCGCGCTGTTGGCCGACGGTTGGCACGTTGAGGCCGAAGGCAAACTCTATCGCCACGCCGGCCACTGGAGCGGGCTGAGCATCTCATCCGGCATCGACTTCTTCGAGGTCAGCGGAGCCATCGACTTCGAGGGCAAGAGCGTGCAACTGCCGACGCTGCTGGCGGCCGTGCGCAAGGGCGAAAACACCATCGTCCTCGACGACGGCTCCATGGGCATGATCCCCGAGGACTGGCTCAAGAAATACGCGCTGCTGGCATCGGCCGGCGACACCAACGCCGATCATCTGCGCTTCGCCCGCGGCCAGGCGGTTTTGCTGGATGCACTGCTGGCTTCCGAGCCGCAGGTGCAGGTGGATGAGATCTTCGCACAAACACGCGCGGCGTTGCGGAAGTTCGCGGGCATCGCCCCGCAGGATCCCTCGGCCGATTTCACCGGCCAACTCCGGCCATACCAGCGCGAGGCGCTCGGCTGGTTCGATTTCCTCCGCAGCTTCGGCTTCGGCGGGTGCCTGGCCGACGACATGGGCCTGGGCAAGACGGTTCAGGTGCTGGCCCTGCTGGACAATCGCCGCCGCGAACGCATGGCCGCCGGTGAAGCGCAAGTGACCTCGATCGTCGTCGTGCCGCGCTCGCTGGTGTTCAACTGGCTCAACGAAGCCGCGAAGTTCACCCCCCTGCTCACGGTGCTCGACAACACCTCTTCGCAGCGCGACCGCTCGGGCGAGTCGCTGGCACAGTATGATCTCGTGCTCTGCACCTACGGCACGCTCGTCCGCGATGTGCCGCACCTCAAGGACATCCACTTTGACTATGTCGTGCTGGACGAAGCTCACTTCGTCAAGAACGCATCAACCGACTCCGCCAAGGCTGTGCGACTGCTCAAGGGGCAGCACAAACTCGCGCTCTCGGGCACGCCCATCCAGAACCACATCGGCAAACTCTGGAGCCTGTTCGAATTCCTCAACCCCGGCCTACTCGGCGCCTCCTCCGCTTTTGCCGGCGCCATCGGCAAGAGCCCAACCCCCGAACTCCGCAACGTGCTTGCCCGTGCCCTGCGTCCATTCATCCTGCGCCGAACCAAGGAACAGGTGGCCCCGGAATTGCCGCCGCGCACGGAGCAAACCGTCTACTGCGAACTGGACTCCGAGCAACGCAAACTCTACGACGAGCTGCGCAATCACTACCGCATCCTGCTGCTGGGCAAGGTCGACAAGGATGGCCTGAACAACTCGAAGATTGAGATCCTCGAAGCGCTGCTCCGCCTGCGCCAGGCCGCGATCCACCCCGGACTGATCGACAAAGCCCGGGCCAATTCCAGTTCAGCCAAGCTGGAAGTGCTGCTCGAGCGGCTGGCCGAGACCATCGCGGAAGGCCACAAGACCCTGATCTTCTCGCAGTTCGTCTCGATGCTCCACATCGTACGCAACCGACTCAATCGCCAGCAGATCCCCTACGCCTATCTCGATGGCCAGACCCACGACCGCCAGGCCGCGGTGAAACAATTCCAGGAAGATCCCAAGTGCAAGCTGTTCCTGATCAGCCTCAAGGCCGGCGGGCTCGGGCTGAACCTGACCGCGGCCGAGTACGTCTTCCTGCTCGACCCCTGGTGGAACCCGGCCGTCGAAGCCCAGGCCATCGACCGCGCCCACCGCATCGGCCAGACGCAACAGGTCTTTGCCTACCGCATCATCGCCAAGGACACGGTCGAGGAAAAGGTGCTGCAGCTTCAGCAGAGTAAACGGGATCTCGCGGACGCGATCATCAACGCCGACAATTCCCTGATCCGCACGCTGGATCGGAATGATCTGGAATTGCTGCTTTCGTAGTTGCCAGTTGTTAGTTGTTAGTTGCCAGTAGGAAGGCAGTTCCAATCTACTGGCAACTAACAACTGGCAACCGGCAATTTCTTATTCAAAACACATACGGCGGCCGCATCGCCCGGTGGAGCATGCGGTTGGCGGCCTCGTCGTTGACGACCACTTCCTTCGCCGGATCCCAATGGATCGGCCGGCCCAGGCGCACCGTCAGGTCGGACATATGACTGATCGTATCCGACCGAATCGCCGCCTCCATGTGGCTGATCGGCTGCTGGCGCGTGCGGATGCAATCCAGGAAATTGCGGGCGTGTGAATTGCTGACCACCAGCCGCGTATCCGTCGGCTTGAGGCGTATCGACAGGAACTTCGGATCGGATGCCTCCATCCCGCCGCGATCGACACTCAGCCAGCCATCTTCACCGAAGAACGTGGTGCCGTGATCGCTGTTTCGCTTGCGGTATTTCATGAAGACCGGCTCGGCGATCTTCGTTGACATGAAGTGCATGGTCGCGCCCTGGGCGTAGCGGCAGTTGATATCCCAGTCGTATACCGTGCTGTACATGCCCTGCGTGGGAATCTTGCCTGTCCCGGAATATTCGATGGGACTGGTGTCGTCGGTGCCCATGCCCCACTGGGCGATGTCCAGCGGATGCGCGCCCCAGCCGCCAAGGAAGCCGATGGAATAGTCGTAGCAGTGGAAGTGCCCCTCGCGGTTGGTGCGGAAGTTGCTGTACGGGAAGAACGGCGCTGGACCGACGAAGTTCTCGTAGTCCAGGTCAGCCGGCACCGGCTCGGTAATGAGCGACGCCGCCGTCATCCAGGGCTTGGCCCGCGTGCCGTCAGCGCCCCAGGCGTCGATGTGCTTGATCTTCCCGAGGTAGCCGTTGCGGACGACCTCGCACGCATACCGGAATGTGCGGCTGGACCGCTGCTGCGTGCCGTACTGCATGATCCGCCCATGCCTCTGCATCACCTGCCGCAGATGGAACGACCACGCCAGCGAACAGGAAAGCGGCTTCTCGATGTACGCGTCTTTACCCTTCACCGCCGCTGCCAGCGCCAGCGGAACATGCCAGTAATCCGGCGTGGCCGCGGCGATCGCGTCGATGTCGTCGCGGTCCATCACCTCGCGATAATCGGAGGTGGTGAGGACGGAGTTGTCCTTGTAGATGCCGTTGAGATACTTGGCCGCGGCCTCGCGACGCGATTTGAACGGGTCGCACACCATGATAAAGCGCGCGTCATCATTGCCCGCCAGGTTCTTCATCACGCCCGAGCCTTGCGTGCCAAATCCAAACATGGCCAGGTGGATCTTGTTCGACGGCGCCGCCCGGCCGAAGACGCTCGAGGGAACGATGAGCGGAGCGGCAATGGCGACGGATGATTTCAGAAGGGTTCGACGGGATATGTGTGACATCGGGACTCCGGAGAGGGGATTTCAAATTTCAGATTTCAATTTTCAGATTTCAGATGTTGTGTTTCAGATTTCAAATTCACCATGGTGTGCTGAAGCACACCCTACAGCACGCCCTACTTGTACGCCGCGGCGGCTTTGGTCAGGGCGTCCTTGTCCAGGGCGCCGTTGTGGACGAGGATTCGATAACGAAGCGTGAACGACTCACCGGCCTTCAGCGTGTGCGAACCGGGAATAAGAATGGCCGGGTTGAAAAAGTTCATCACCCCGTCGCGAATGGCATACCACGCCGTCGGGTGGCGCAGGTTGGCCGGATGATCGAGAATGGCCACGCCGATCATCTTGCCGCTCAGTTCCCCCGAATAGTCCATCGCGATGCCCGGCCCGCGAAATCGATTGGCAGGGCCAAACGAGATGGGGCCGGCTTCCGTGATGACACTGTGTTTGGCCAACACCTGCATCCGCAGCGACAGTCCCGCGTAGCCGCCCCAGGCCTGCGCGCCCGGCTCGGGAGGAATCGGCGTGCGATCAAAGACCACATCCGTCTGCCCCGCCGTGAATGTGCTGGTCCAGTCCATCGTATACGAACCATCAGCGGCCGGGGCGGAGATCTGGATCGCACGCTTCTCCGTGAGGATCGGCGCCTGGCCCTTGGGGCGATACTCGAGATCCAGCGTGATCAGGGCCGATTGATCGGCCTCCGCCTTGCACCGCACATTCTTCCACTCGTTCACACCCTCCGATTTATGTTCCTTGTTCTCCTCCCAGTAATTGAGCTTGTTGAGATATTTCCAACTGAACCAGAGGCCGTAATGCCAGATGTGGTCGCCGGGCGATACACGAGCGATCGACGCCCCACCGACCGGCGACAACACGGAGAAGTGCGGCTTGCCAAACTTCGTGTCGTAGTCAAATTTCCAGATCGGTGTGTCACCGGCAACCAGTGCGAATGAACTCGGAGTTTCAACGATCTTCATCGCCCCCGCCGCACCCGCAGCGCCCGGAGTGCCCGCTTCGCCAGGGGTACCCGCCGGGGCTTGCACATCCTTGAGCGTCGCCTGCAGCATCCCCTTTGTCTGTGTGTCGGACGCCAACCCGATCGCGGCATTGAGAATCTCCATCTGCCGTGCCTTGGGCAACTGCGACTGCGAAACCAGTTTCGCCAAGCCGCGCAGGGCCAGCGTCTTGTCCGTGTTGTTGGCCGCTTTCTGGGCAATCTGCAAGAGATCCTCGACCGGTTCGCCATCGGTCCAGACCGACAGCGACCGGATCGCCTCGGTCTTCACGGCCGCATCCGTACTGGCGACTTCGCGACGCAAAAGCGTCAGCGATGCCTTGCCACCGATGGCCGGCAGAGCCCTGAGCAATCCCTGCTTGAGATTCGCATCCGCCCCGTCATATGCCTTGGAAATCGGCGAGATATCCCGTCCGTTGCGCCGGCAGATCGAGGCGATGGCCGACCGTGCCGCGTTGTCGTGCGGTGTCGCGAGCAGCGGCGTCAATTGGCCGACCATGTCGAGCCCACCCAGTTCGCCGATACCGCCGATCGCCTCGGCCGCCACCTTCGCATCCTTCGCCGCCGCTAGTTTCAGCAGTTCCGGAACCGCCTTGACCGCCGACCGCTCCACCAGCGCCCGCGTGAGCATGATCGCCACCTGACCCTTGGCCGTCGTCAATGCGGCCAACAGCCGGTCATTGACCGCATCGCCTTTGATCTGCGCCAGCGCACCCGACAGCAGATCCACTTCTCCGGCCGGCATCTTCTCGGCCGCCTGCAACAATGGTTCCAGTGCCTGTTCGCCGCCAACCCTGGCCAACCCTTCCACGCCAATTCGCCGCAGCAGCCGATCATTCCCAGCGACGGCCGCGATGAAAAGCGGCTGCGCCTCGGCCACGGCATTGTCCGCCAGCAACGCCAGCAGCTCCGCCTTAAACTCGTCAGCGACCTTCGGATAGAACTTCACGCTCGCTGTGAAGAACGCAGGATTCTTCAACGTGCGCAACGCGGAAATGGCCGCCGCCTGCCGCAACTTGTCCGCATCGCCCAGCGCCAGGATGTATGCCTCTTCCCGGCCGTGCCGGAAGAGCAATCCCGTGTGCCCGATGACCTTGATATCCTCCGCATTGGCCGGCTCAATCAGGCGCGTGTGAATCGCTCGATTCAGTTCTCCATCCTCCTTCGCGGCCGGCGTGGCCATCGCCAGGGCTTCGGCCACATCGCGACTCGGTTCCACAGCCAACAGCGCCTCGGCCGCGCCGGGCGTGCCGATCTGTCCGAGCGACCATGCCGCCTGTTTGCGAACTTCCGGAAGCGTGGACTTCAGCAGCGGCGCCAGCAACGGCACCGATGCGACATCGTGACGGACCCCGAGGCTTCCGACGATTCCAAGCAACACCGGCCCCTGGATATCAGGATCCTTCAGCGCATCCCGCATGGCCTTCGCCGCCTCGTCGCCCGGCATGATTTCCAGGATCAGTCGCACATCCATGTTCGTCGCCGGATCCTTCAGCAGCGGGAGCAGCGCGGGAACATGCTCCGCCGACGCCACGAGCCGAAGCTGTTGCAGAACGAACCGCCGCGCCTCGGGTGTGCATCCGGGAATGGCCGCCACCAGTGCATCGGCCGCCGTCTTTCGCCCGGCGGCGTCCTTTGAGGCGGCCGCGACCATGCCTTCAATACCCCGCAAGGCAGCGCGATCGTCGCCGAGTTTGAAGCTCTTGATGTCCGCGAGCGACCCCGGAAGATCAGCCCAGGCCGCGAAAGACAGGAACAGCAGGATGGACGCGAATAGACGTTGCATGGCAGTGTCCTCGGTGAAAACGTACACAGCTTCTACACCTGGAAAGTCGCGGCGTTCAGCCCGCTGGAACCGGAAGTCCCGATCTCGCGTTTGTTGACCCAATATCTTTCGCCTACAATCCCTTGTCCAATGCTCACGAAGCTTCTCAAAGCCAAGATCCATCGCGCCACGGTGACCTACACCGACGTCAACTACCACGGAAGCATCACCATTGATCGCGATCTTCTTGATGCGTGCGGCCTCCTGCCCAACGAAGCGGTCACCGTGGCCGACTGTGAAAACGGAAACCGCTTCGAAACCTATATCCTTCCCGGCGACCGCGGCAGCGGCATCATCGGCGTCAACGGCGCGGCCGCCCGGCTGACCCAGGTCGGCCACAAGGTCATCATCCTGGCCTTTGTTCTGGCAACGCCCCAAGAGATTCCTGGACACGTTTCCCGCGTGGTCGTC
>JANYKD010000168.1 GCA_025361735.1 Phycisphaerales bacterium | reverse complement strand
CGTTCAAGACGGCCGCGTTTGATCTCAAGGATGGCGAGGTTTCCGAGCCTGTCAACGCGGGCAATGCCTACTATCTGATTAAGGCCGAAGAGCATATACCGCCGCAGGTTGTGAAGTACGAAGACCATAAGGAGTCGATTCGCGAGGAACTAACCGGGCTCATGACCGACCTGCGCGTGCAGCAGCTTCGCAAGTCATTCGACGCCGAGGTCCGCGGAACGTTGCGCATCGAAGATCCCATCATCCGCCGCAGTTATCAGCAGATGCTCGACCATGCCGCCGGCTCATCCCAGGATACGAATACGCTTCGCCAGAATATCGTGATCGACAACCAGCCGGCCGCCGGCGGCGTCACCGTCAGTCCCGGGTCCGAGGTGGCCCAGCCGCCGGCTACCAGGCCCGGTAATTGACCGGGCAGGCCGCACAACGGTTGTATTTTCCACCATTTGCCTCTGATTGCTTGCAGTATCCGCTGGAATCCGGAAATCCTCTCTGTGATTTCCGTGGTTTCTGTGGTTAAATTGACTTGGAACTGAACTTATGAGCACTGATAAATTCAAAATCGAAACTTCCGGCCGCATCCAGCGACTTCCGCCCTATCTCTTCGGGCGGATCAACAAGATGAAGTATGAGAAGCGGGTGGCCGGGATCGACATCATCGATCTCGGCATGGGCAACCCCACGGACCCGACGCCGCCGTCGGTGGTGGCCAAGCTGGCTGAAGCGGCCAGGGACCCGCGCAACCACCGCTACTCGGTGTCGCACGGCATTGCTGCGTTGCGCCGTGAAGTGGCGAAGAAGTACAAGAATCGCTACGGAGTCGAGCTCGATCCGGAAACCGAGGTTGTTGCCACCATCGGCTCGA
Source organism: Phycisphaerales bacterium (assembly GCA_025361735.1). Taxonomy (GTDB): domain Bacteria; phylum Planctomycetota; class Phycisphaerae; order Tepidisphaerales; family Tepidisphaeraceae; genus JANYKD01. The sequence goes on along the minus strand of JANYKD010000168.1, from coordinate 12,598 downwards.
AGGAAGGCTTCAGCCATCTCTGCCTGGCGCTGCTTGGTCCCGGCGACACCGCCGTGGTTCCGGATCCGGCGTTTCCGATCCATCTCTACGCCGTGGTGATGGCCGGTGCCAACGCCATCCGCGTTCCGCTGGGCAACGACAGGGCGTTTCTCGACAAGATCGAGGGACTGATCGGAAACCTGTTTCCCAAGCCCAAGCTGCTGATTCTCAACTATCCTCACAATCCGACCGCGGTGACCATAGAGCCTGGTTTCTGGGAGCACGCCATCGCACTGTGCCGCCGCCACAATGTCATGCTCATCTCCGACTTCGCCTACGGCGAGATTTGCTTTGATGGCTACAAGGCGCCGAGCCTGCTGGCCGCGCCGGGAGCCAAGGATCTTGGCGTCGAATTCACGACCATGTCCAAGAGCTACAACATGGCCGGCTGGCGCTGTGGTTTCTGTGCCGGCAACGCCGAGATGGTCAAGTCGCTGGCGACGATCAAGGGCTACTACGACTACGGGATCTTCGCACCCATTCAGATCGCCAGCATTATTGCCATGCGCGAGCATGCGGAGACGCCGCTGGATCAGTCGAAGATCTATCAGAAACGCCGTGACGTGGTTTGCCGCGGCCTGGACAAGCTCGGCTGGACCTACGAGAAACCGCGGGCTTCGATGTTCGTCTGGGCGAAGATCAGCCCGCCGCATCTCAAGGGCGAGAACACCATCGATTTCTGCCTGCGCATGATGGACGACGCCGAGGTGGCGCTGGCGCCGGGTCTGGCCTTCGGCGAGAACGGCGAAGGCTGGGTGCGCATCGCGGTTGTGGAAAACGAGCAGCGGCTCAAGCAGGCGATGAACAACCTGCAGCGAGCCCTGATGCCCGTGGTCGCAAAGAAGCGGCCCAAGAGCTCGGCCCAGAAATAGTTTTCAGTTGACTGGATGATCGGTTCACGGTGAAGTAGTGGCATGAAGATGCCACAGAGATTCTGTTGTGCGCTTCAGTGCGCGCCCGCAATCGTGAGCGTGCTGTCGTTGTTCACGCTGGCAGTTTCGGGCGCTGAACTGGTCGTCAACCCAGCGCAGCCGAATACGATTTCCTTCACACCGCAGAACGCATCCCAGGTCCAGTTCGTGATTCACGCCAGCCGCGGCGGGCAGGCGTGCATCGACGAATTGGAGGTCTACGGCCCCGATGGAGCGCGCAACCTGGCGCTGGCGAAGAACGGCGCCAAAGCCAGTGCTTCGTCGTGTCTGGCGGGCTATGCGATACACCAGGTCGCCAACCTGAACGACGGCCTATACGGCAATAGCCACAGTTGGATCGCCGCCGGTACTGGCAAGGAACGGGTGCAGATCGAGTTGCCCGCGCCGGCCGCCGTTGCGAAGGTCGTGTTCTCGCGCGATCGCGAAGGTCAGTATCGCGACCGGTTGCCGGCGGATATCGAGATACGACTCTCGACCGACGGCCGGCAGTGGAAGACGGTCGCTCGCGTGACGACGCCCGGTGTCGCGGCCGATGTTCCATCCGTCCCATTTCCTGACGCGCCGAACTGGGATGCGCTGCTGCGATACGCGCTGCTGTGTGAGCGGTCCACCTGGCTGCGCCTGCCGGCCGACGATCATCTCTCTCCGCTGCGCACGGAACGCCCGGCGCTACCGGGCGGCGAGCCGTACTGGGGCCGCATGGCGCGGCTTGGCCCGGTCGAGCGCGTGCTCGTGCAGATGGAAGAAATGGCCGGCCGGCTTGCGGCCAAGGGCATTGCCGTCGATGTCGAGCGGGAACAAGTGGTTGAACTCCGCCGGCGCTATGCGGCCATGGTCGGCGTACCGAATCACGCACCAGAAGCGGAGGAATCACTGTATCTGGATGCACGCCTTGCCAAGCGACGTCTGATGTTCCGCGATCCGGAACTTGCCCCGCTCCAGAAGATCTTGTTCGTCAAGCGACATCCGTACCGCTCATCGCACAACTACAGCGATATCCTCGATTCGCAGTTCCGGCCCGGCGGCGGCGTGTGCGTGCTGGAGATTCCGCGATCCCAGGGACGCCTGGAACCGTCAGCGGCGAAGGTCAAAACACTGTTCGACGCGGCCGGCGGCATTGCCCGCGACGTCGTCACCGATTTCGATGCCGCGAAACTCTACTTCGCCTATCGCCCGGATCAGAAACAGGCGGGAGGAAAGGAAACCTACTGGCACGTGATGACGATGAACGTGGATGGCACCGCGAACCAGCAACTTACCGATGGGCCGTTCCACGACTACTATCCGTGTCCGTTGCCGGACGGCGGCCTGTCGTTCATATCGACACGCTGCCGATCGCGGTTTCTCTGCTGGCGGCCACAGGCGTTTGTGCTCTTTCGCATGGATGCTTCCGGACAGGAGATCCGGCCGCTCTCGTTTGCGAATCTCAGCGAATGGTCGCCAACCGTGATGCGTGACGGGCGGATTCTGTGGACGCGATCGGAATACGTCGACAAGGGCGCCGACTTCGGGCACACGCTCTGGGCCATCCAGCCCGACGGCACGCACCCCGAGCTTGTCTTCGGCAACAACACGCCCAACTGCTACATGAACGGTCGCGAGATCCCCGGAACCAGCGAGATCCTCTGCACGCTCATCTCGCACGGCGGCGACCACAACGGGCCTATCGGCCTGATTGACCTGACGCGCGGGCCGTTCGACGCGGCCGCGATTACGAACATCACGCCGGACAGCCGGCCACACTACAACATGAACTGGGCCCAGAAGGAGTGTTTCCGCGATCCGGCGCCGGTCACGCGCGACTACTTCCTGGTCAGTCATGCCCCGGCGGATCGCTTCGGGATCTATGTCATCGATCGCTATGGAAATCGCGAGTTGCTCTATCTCGACCCGGAAATTGCCAGCATGAACCCGACGCCCTTGCGCCCGTCGTCACGGCCCCCCGTGTCAGGCGACGACAGCCCGGCACTTGCCAGCCAGGAGATGGGGCAGTTCTTCGTGGCCGACGTTTATCAGGGTCTGGAGCCGCAGGTGGCGCGAGGCAGGGTGAAGCACATCCGCGTCTGTCAGGAGATCCGCGCGGACCTGGAGCGATTGCCCGACGGCGCATTTCGCAAGGACCACGGGCCCGTCTTTGAGGACTTCTACGCCACGCCCGTCCACAAGGTCGGCGGCCCGGGCGGTTGGCCGAGCTATATCGCCAAGGCGTCGCTCGGGCTGGCTCCCGTGGAATCCGACGGTTCGGCGAGTTTCTATGCGCCATCCGGAAGGGTGCTTTATTTCCAGGTGCTTGATGAGAACTACAACGAGCTGCAACGCATGCGTAGCGTGATTCAGTTGCAGCCGGGCGAGCGGCGGAGCTGCATTGGATGCCATGAAAATCGCCGTTCCGCTCCGCCAGCGCGGGCCGCGCTGGCCGGGCTGCGCGAGCCGAGCAAGCTCCAGCCGCCTCCGTGGGGCGCCGGGCCGTTCGGCTACGAGCGGGTGGTTCAGCCCGTCTGGAATGCCCGGTGTGTCGCCTGCCACGACGCTCGCAAACCCAACGGCATCGATCTTTCGGCCACGTTGGATGCCGAGCGCGTGCCCGCATCCTATCGCGGGCTCATCGGCGGCGGATGGGTCAGCTACTTCGACTATCGCTGGAATCTGCGGCATTCCAAGGCGGAGCCCCTGACCTTCGGCACGCTCAAGAGCCGGATCTGGAAGGTGCTCGATGCCGGCCATCACGACGTCAAACTCACGGGCGACGAGGTTCATGCGGTCAAATGCTGGATCGATCTCAACTGCCCGCTGTGGCCTGACTACCGATACCGGCCCGACCGGCCGGGTCAGGCGGTTTCGAAGATAGATCAGTGAAACCTCCGCGATTCGCTATCCATTCGTCGTTGGCGGGGATATCCTTATCCACGTATGAGCGACCCCACCAGCAAAGCGGCACCCCTTATCGGCCTCGTTGCCCAGGATCCCTGGCTTGAGCCTTATGCGGACAAGATCAAGGCGCGCCATGACTATTACCTCGCCGCGCGCGCTAAATTTGAACCGACCGGCGGCATTCTCGGCGAGATCAGCCAGGGGCATCACTACTTCGGATTCAATCGTGGCCAGTCTGAGGGCCAGAGCGGGGTCTGGTATCGCGAGTGGGCGCCCGAGGCCGTGCAACTCCGGCTCGTCGGTGACTTTAATGGTTGGAACCGCTTCGCACACCCGATGATCCGCGACACCTTTGGCGTCTGGAGCATCTTTCTGTCCGACGCCCAGTACGCGGATCGCTTCAAGCACGAAGGTCTGCTGAAGGTGCATGTCGTCTCGGATCTCGGTGCTCTGGACCGCATTCCGGCGTATGTTCGCCGCGTGGTCCATGACCTGCGCACCAACAACTTTACGGGCCAGTACTGGAACCCGCCGCAGCCGTTTGAGTTCAAGAATCGCGCGCCCAGGATCAAGGGCGGCCTGCGAATCTACGAAGCCCATGTGGGCATGGCTCAGGAAGAGGAACGCTTCGGGACCTATGCCGAGTTCACCGAGAAGATCCTGCCCCGGATCGCCAGGCTCGGCTACAACGCGGTGCAACTCATGGCGGTCATGGAGCACCCGTTCGCCGGTTCCTTCGGCTATCACGTGAGCAACTTCTACGCCGTCTCCTGCCGCTTCGGCACGCCGGAGGATCTCAAGGCACTCATCGACACGGCGCACGGCCTGGGCATCGCTGTTCTGCTGGACGTGATTCACAGCCACTCGGTCAAGAATGTTCACGAAGGCCTGAGCATGTTCGACGGCACGGACTACCAGTATTTCCACGCCGGCCTGCGCGGCCAGCACATCGCGTGGGATTCGCTGCTGTTCGATTACAGCAAGTACGAGGTGCAGCGGTTCCTGCTCAGCAACCTGCGATTCTGGCTGGAGGAGTATCGGTTTGACGGCTTCAGGTTCGACGGCGTCACCAGCATGATCTATCTCGATCACGGGCTGAGCCGGACGTTCGCGAGTTATGATGACTACTTCGGCGACAATGTCGACCGTGATGCGGTCTGCTATCTGCAACTGGCTAACGATGTCGTGCATGCCGTGAAGGCGGATGCGATCTCAATCGCGGAGGATGTCTCCGGCATGGCCGGCATGGCCCGGCCGGTGGCGGAGGGGGGCATCGGGTTCGACTATCGCCTGGCCATGGGCATTCCCGACTACTGGATCAAAGTGCTCAAGGAACGCACCGACGAGAACTGGAATCTCGGGGAGATCTATCACACGTTGATGAACCGTAGACACGGCGAGAAACACATTGCCTACGCCGAGAGTCACGACCAGTCACTGGTGGGTGACAAGACGATCGCCTTCCGGCTCATGGACAAGGAGATGTACTGGAACATGAGCCGCAAGATCCCCAGCGTGGTGGTGGATCGCGGCCTCGCCCTGCACAAGATGATCCGGCTGATGACCTTCTCGCTGGGCGGCGAAGGATGGCTCAACTTCATCGGCAACGAGTTCGGCCACCCGGAGTGGGTGGATTTTCCGCGCGAGGGCAACGGGTTCTCACACAAATACGCCCGCCGGCAATGGTCGCTGGTGGACAGCCCGCTACTCCGCTATGCGGGGCTCAACGAATTCGATGCGGCCATGCAGAATCTGGACATCCAATACAGCCTGCTGACCGATCCGTTCATCGAGCAGTTGATGGTCCACGAACAGGACCGGCTGCTGGTCTATCGCCGCGGCCCGCTGGTGTTTGTGTTCAATTTCCACGCCACGACCTCGCACAAGGATATGCGCATCCCCGTCCCCGATCCGGTGGATTACAAGATCATTCTCAACACCGACAACAAGCGGTTCGAGGGTTTCGGACTCGTCGACGAGGCGGTTCCGTACTGGAAACAGGACATTCCGATGCGCGAGCGGAAGCAGAGCATACAGATGTACATTCCGTGCCGAAGCGCCCAGGTGCTAGCGCCCAAGCGATAGTTACCGGCTCTCAACCGATGTCCTGAGCGAACAGGAAGAGGTGCAGCGAGGGGGCATAGCAGTTCCTGAGTTGGACTGGTAACAGGCAGTCTCCCGTACACGGAACATCATAGGGCCGCGATCGAAAGCATGTCCAACCAACCCGGAACGTGAACAAATCAATCACCAGACCTCAACCCGGTCCTCGGCCGCGCGGTACATCGCATCGCCGGGTTTCACGCCGAAGGCGTCGTAGAACGGCTGGAAATTCGAGAGCGGGACGAGAGCCCGGAATCGAACGGGGGAATGGGGGTCGGTGCGCAACAGCAGCCGCTGATCGGCATCGCGGGTTGCTCCGCTCCACACCTGGGCATAGCCGAGGAAGAACCGTTGGGATCCGGTGAGGCCGTCAATCACGGGTGCGGGCCGGCCGTTCAGCGACTTCTGGTAGGCCGCGTACGCGATGGCCACGCCGCCCAGATCGGCCAGATTCTCGCCCAGCGTCAGCCGGCCGTTTACATGCAGGTCGTCCACGAGCACGCAGGCGTCGTACTGTTTCACGAGTTTGTCGGTCTTGGCCGTGAAGTGGGCACGATCGTCCGCCGTCCACCAGTTCTTGAGGTTGCCCTCGGCGTCGGAGCGGCTGCCCTGGTCGTCAAAGCCGTGGGTGATTTCGTGGCCGATGACAGCGCCGATTGCGCCGTAGTTCACGGCGTCGTCGGCTGCGGCGTTGAAAAACGGCGGCTGCAGGATGCCGGCCGGGAAGACGATCTCGTTGAGCGTCGAGTTGTAGTACGCGTTGACGGTTGGGGGCGTCATATGCCATTCTTTGCGGTCCACCGGCTTGCCGAGCCGGGACAGCCGGTAGTGCGATTGAAACGCTTCGGCCCGCAAGAGGTTCTGGACATAAGAGTCAGCGCGAACCTCCAACGCCGTGTAGTCCCGCCATTTGTCGGGATAGCCGATCTTGGGCATGACGGTGGCGAGCTTGGCCAGCGCCTGCTTCCTGGTTTCCGGTCCCATCCAGTCGCGTGATTCGATCCGCTCCTGGTAGGCGGCCATGAGGTTCTTCACCAGTTCGTCCATCCGCTGCTTCGCGGCAGGCGTGAAATATTTCTCGACATACAGCCGCCCCAGGGCTTCGCCCATCTGCCGGTCGATGGTCCCGATCACGCGCTTCCAGCGAGGCTGCATCTGCTTCACGCCGCGCATCGCTTCGCTGTAGAAGCGAAAGTCCTCGCGTACAAACGCATCGCTCAGGCACGAAGCGGTCGCATGGATCAGGTGCCAGCGCGCGTACGCGCGCCAGTCGGCGGCCAGCACCGAGGCCAGCAACTCGTTGACGCGCTGGAAGAATTCGGGTTGGCCGACAATCACCTCGGCGACGCCCTGCACGTCGATTGCCTTCAGGTAGGCGTCCCAGTCCAGGTTCGGTGTCAGCTCGGCGAGCTCGGCCCGGGTCTTTTTGTTGTACTGTGCTTCGCGGTCGCGGAGTTGCACGGGTGAACGCGAAGCCTCGGCCAGTCGCGTCTCGATGCTCAGCACGGCGTCAGCCCCGGCGGCCGCCGCCTCGGGTGAATCGCCGAGGAGCGACAGCATCTTCGCCACATGCTCGCGATACTGGGTTCGGATACGCTTGGAATCTTCGCTGGTGCCGATGTAGTAGTCGCGCTCGGGCAAACCCAGGCCCCCCTGACGCAGGTGGACGGCATAGCGGGTGCTCGCCTTCTCGTCCTGGGACACGGAGAACGAGAAGAGCATCGAGATTCCCGTCGCCCGGAACTGAGCGATGGTCGCGAGCAGATCCTGCCGGCCGGCGACTTTTGAGATCTTCTCGAAATAGCCCGCCAGCGGAGCAGCGCCGAGTCGTTCCAGGCCCGCTTCGTCCATGGCGGTCAGGTAGAAATCGCGGAGTTTGCGCCGGTCATCATCGAGCGGACCGCTTTGGGCGGCCAGGCCGTCCATGATTTGGTGCAGTGCCACGAGGTTGTCATCGCGCAACTTGGGGAACGAGCCCCAACGGCTGTACTCGGGCGGGATCGGATTGTTCCTGATCCAGTTGCCGTTGACGTATTGGAAGAAGTCCTGCCCGGGTTTGACCGTCGTATCGAAACTGGCCGGATCGACGCCGCTTTTGAGTTGTGGCTCAGCGGCCGGGGCTGACAAGACGGGCAGAAAGAGAGCACAGACAAACGCGGCCAACGGGAAACCGATCTGCTTATGCACCATGGAGATCCTCGGTATTAAAACGACGTGTCAATCATAGACCTCGTGTCTTGCCGAGTGATCGTAAGGTCAAGTCCAAGGTCGGACAAGCCGCTTGTATTGCTGATGAGGAGTTCCGGCTTGGCGCGAAGTGGTGATTGGAGGCGAAGCTTCGAATTCCGGTTTCGTCTCCCGCGTTCGGGAGCGTGGTCGGTGTCAGCCTTCGTCGGGTGGGACGTAGTCGTCGGGGATGGGCTCGTCCGGGACGGGCTTGTCCGGAACGGGATTCTCGGGAATCGGGTTATCGGGAACGTAGTTGTCGGCCACGGGCGTGGGCGTGGCATCCTCGGCCGGAGGCGTGTAAGGCTCGGTAGAATCCAGGAGCGGGAACTCGAAGGGCGGGAGGGATGACTCGGGGCCATAGTCGAGCTTGTCGTGGCCGGAGCCTCCGCGGAGGCGGTCGTCGCCGTCGCTGCCGAAGAGTTTGTCATTGCCGGGGCCGCCACAGAGGCGGTCGTCGCCATCGTCGCCTACAAGCAGGTCATTGCCCCTGCCGCCGTCGAGGGTGTCGTCGCCATCGTCGCCGTAGAGCGTGTCGTTGCCGGCATCCCCGTAGAGCAGATCATCTTCGTAGCCGCCACGCACATTGTCGTTGCCATCGCCGCCATACACGGTGTCCCAGCCGGTTCCGGCGAACATGCGGTCATTGCCGGCATCGCCGAAGAGGCGATCGTTGCCCGCGTCGCCCTGGACATAATCGGAGCCACCGTTGCCATGGATCAGGTCGTCGCCCGCGCCGCCAACGAGGGTATCGTCGCCATTGCCGCCGTTGAGTGTGTCGGCACCGGCGCCACCCTCGAGGCGGACGCTGAGGGAACCGGCGGCCGGACCCTTGACCGAAAGGCGGTCATTGCCGGCCTTCCCGCGTATAACCACCGCGTGGATCGCGGCTTGCGGGAATGTCCTGGTCTGACCATTATCCTGGACCACAAACGTGCCCGGGCGGGCATAGACGACGAGAACATCGTTGCGGGAAGTACCGTCAATGATCAGCGTGCTGGATTTGATCGCGGCGGAGAGATGCCGGCGGGGTTCGAGGGAGTCAAGTTGGAGCAACTTCGCTAACATGACTATTTGATGAAGACACAGGATGGGGGCGTTGGTTTGCGGTGTACCGGGTTTTCAAGGTCGGGTAGGTACGCGCGCTGTGAATAGGCTGTGTCCGGCACAAAGTGGCGCACGAGGGGGGCAATCGCCTCGGCCGGGAATCCGATAGAATCCGGGCATGATCTCTCGCGACGAAGTGATTCTCGAGTACCTCGAACGCTTGCCCTACCCTCCGTACCCGCTGCAGGAAGAGGCGATGTACGCCTGGGCGGCGTGCGATCAGGGCGTGCTGCTGTCGGCTCCGACGGGAACGGGCAAGACGCTGGTCGCGGAGGCCGCGGTCTACGAGGGCCTGCGGACGGGAAAGAGCGTGTATTACTCGACGCCGCTCATCGCGCTGACCGATCAGAAATTCCTCGATCTGCAGGATGTCGTGGCCCGCTGGGGCTTTGAGCGCGAACGCGTGGGTCTGGTGACGGGGCACCGCACGGTCAATCCCAATGCGCAAATCAAGGTCGTCGTCGCGGAGGTGCTGCTGAACCGCCTGCTTCATCCGGAGGTGTTTGATTTCTCCGAGGTGGACGCGGTGATCATGGACGAGTTCCACAATTTCCGAGAGGCCCAGCGCGGCATTGTCTGGGAGTTGGCACTGTCGCTGCTCCCCAAGCAGATCCGCGTGATGCTGCTGTCGGCGACCGTGGGAGCAGCGCACGAATTCGTCAATTGGATGGCCCGCAGTCTGGACCGCCGGGTGACGCTGGTCGAGGGCAAGGAACGCAAGGTTCCGCTCCATTTTCACTGGGTAGGCGATGAACTGCTGCCGGACTATCTCGAGAAAATCGCCCGTGGTGACGATCTGACGCGTAAGACGCCGGCGCTGGTGTTTTGCTTTGACCGCGAAGTCTGCTGGAGCACCGCGGAGGTTCTCAAGGGAAAGGACTTGTTCGCTGAAGGCCAGCGCCAGCCGCTACTGGACCGGCTGGAGGCATTCGATTTCTCGGTTGGCTCGGGAAACAAATTGCGCACCGTTCTGACGCGCGGAGTTGGCGTTCACCACGCGGGGCTGCTGCCGCGTTACCGCAGGGTGGTCGAGACACTGTTTCAGGAGAAACTGCTGCCGGTGTGCGTCTGCACGGAAACGCTGGCCGCGGGATTGAATCTGCCGGCGCGGTCGGTGTTGCTGACGACGCTGGTGAAGGGCGCGCGCGATCGCAAGAAGCTGCTCGATGCCGGCGCTGCCCAGCAGATGTTCGGCCGGGCGGGGCGGCCGCAGTTTGACACCGAAGGCCACGTTTACGCCATGGCGCACGAGGATGATGTCAAGCTGGCCCACTGGCGGGAGAAGTACGACTCAATTCCCGAAGACACCAAGGATCCCGGCTTGATGGCGGCCAAAAAGAAACTGGCCAAGAAGAAGCCGACGCGCCGGCCGGGGTTTGTTTATTGGAGTGCCGAGCAGTTTGCCAAGATGCAGACGGTTGCTCCCGCGAAGCTGACAAGCAAGGGCAGCCTCAGCTGGCGGTGGCTGGCATATTTGTTGGATGCAAACCCCGCGGTGGAACCGATCCGGGAGGTCATTCGTCACCGCCTGATGGACGAGCCGACGATTCAGGCCGAGCTCAAACGGCTTACGCGGATGCTGGTGACGCTGCATACGATGGACATTGTGGTCCTTGATCCGCCGCCGCCGGAGGCGTGGCGGCAGGCGGTGAAACCGGCCGGGGTGAGTCTACCGGGTGCTGATGCAACGGACGACACCGATGACGCTGAGTCACCCGAAAGTGCGGACGATGCCGCCAAGACCGTTCCCGCCAGCGCCCAGGATTTCAGCCAACTGATGGGCCGGCTCACGCTTGGCAACGACGCCGGCGCAATTGACGCGGCCATCAAGTCCCTCGCGGCCGGGGTCGCAAAGAAGATTGCGCAGGCGCCGCCGTCGTATGAACCGATCAAAGCCACACCGACGCCGCGGCTCAAGCAACTGATGATCTTCCGGGCGGTGCATCCGCTGTATGGTTTGTTCCTCATGGACTATCTGGGCAAGGCCGAGCCGCACGAGTTGATTCAGATACTGGAGAGCCTGCTGGAGATCCCGGGTTCGGTGGCGAAATCCGTTCGCGTTCCCTGGCCGGATGAACTGCCGCCTGGCAAGCTCAGTATTGAGGTGGTGGATCCGGCCATCCTGACCAGCGGGCTGGCGACTCAGGAGGATCTGTATCCCCAGGCCGATCAGACGGATGTGCTGCCCGCCATGCGCAAGTATCCGGTCCCGCTGGCGCAGAAGATGCGGATGCTCTTCGAGAACACGATTGACCACGCCGGCGGTTTGTCCGTCACGCCTGTCTGGGCCATCGGTGAATTGGTCGCCCGGGGCGGGGACTTCGACAAATATGTTCGTGCCAACGATCTCGTGAAGCAGGAAGGCATCATCTTCAAGCACTTCCTGCGGATGATCCTGCTGTGCGATGAGTTCGCCCAACTCACACCGCGCGACACCAGCCCCGAAGTGTGGCAGGCCAGCCTGCGCGGGCTGGCGGAACTGCTTACGACGTCCTGCAGAGCCGTCGATCCGCAATGCACCGACGAAATGCTGGAGGAATTGATTGAGGCAGGTTGACTTCTGGGGGACGTTTGGTGGCGGGAGCGGAAACGAGCTTTGGAGGCGTTCCGCTCCGTGCGTGAGAGATAAGGACGAAGGGCGGCCGAGTGGCCGCCCTTCTGCTGCGATTTGGAACATCGTGTTATTGAGCCTTTCGCGTCTCCGGCGGGAGTGCTCGTTCTGGCGGTCGCGCCTCGGTTGGAGGTGTTTGTTCACGCGGCCGAGCTTCCATCGGAACTGGTGGTTCCGCCGGCTTGGACTCGAGAGTTGCGGCGGACGTCCCGGCCTGAGGAGCCCGCACCGGAACCGCGGGGACCTTGGGCAACTCCTGCTCCGGTACGTCGCGGACATTCAGGGCAGCATCAATCACACGGTACGTCGTGGCATTCTTGGGCCGATACCAGAAGACTGGCGTGTCAGTGGCCCCGAGCGTGGCGCCTTTGCCGGCGTAGTGCCACTGATCGCCATTGGCCGGGTCGCCGACGAACATGTAGCCGCGACCGACGGTGGTCATCGCCTTGATCACGCTGTCCCGCCGCGCCTTGAACTCCGGGCTCTTGGGATCCTTGAAGTCGACCTTATCCATCGTCAGGATCAGGCTCTGCAGCGTCGTGTGGTCGAACGTGTCAGTGAATCGGTTGCCGTTGAGCTCGGCCATCGACCGTAGGGCGTTGACCAGGTCCTTCTCGGCCGCCGGCGAGAAATCCATCGACATGTTCACAAGCTCGTATCCCGCCGGCGGCGTGAGGCTGAACAGCGACTCATCCACGGGCACATCCCA
>JANYKD010000138.1 GCA_025361735.1 Phycisphaerales bacterium | reverse complement strand
TGGCGGGAATACTGTCCAACCAGACCGAGTTTGCGCCGATGAAATTGGTCCACGGTCCCGCTGGCGACGACGCCCACTCCACGCAGTAGTTCGTGGCGATGTTCACGGTGCTGAACACCAACCGGCCGGCGCCGTCGAAGGAGGTGATCGCCAGGTCAGATGCCCGCCCCGCACTGGCCAAACCAGTACAAACCAGCGCCATCGCCAGCCGCGTGGACCACGTCCGCACCCGTCTCATTGTCGTTTCTCCCGTGTCCGCGCCGGTCTGCCTTCGCGTTTCGCGCGGCGCGCATCGTACATTGCAGATCACACAATGGACGCCCTGCGCCGATTTGTCAACCGTGCGACTCCAACATATGCTCCTGTCGTCAGAAACGGTCGTCAGAAACTCCTCCCGCCTTGCCACCATCTGCAATCGCACCCAGTCGCAGGTTGCGCCGGGTTCCGTGGGAACAGTCCAGATCGCCAACGGCGCGGTGGGGAGTGCGCAACTGGCTTCCAACTTGGCGGTCACCGGCACGTTCACAGGCAACGGTGCGGCACTGACCAACTTGCCTGCCGGCGCGATCACGGGCGGATTGACCACCAACTTCGCTGTGCTCGTACCCGGAGGGGGAACCAACCTGCCCTGCTTCACCAACGGGATCCTGCGCGCCATCCAGTAGCGGCAGCGTGGCCGTCTTGCCTTCTGGCAACGATTGCCGAGCCGCAGAAGTCGGTTCTGGGCTTTCCAACTCAGGGCGCGCACCCTGAAGCAGTTTTCGACCCCGACCCCGACGCCGATTTGATTCAATTGGAAGATCGGCTCAACTTCGTGGTCGAGGCGGCTGAAAATCGGCGGAAATGTGCCACCGAATGTGCCACCAAATCTTATGACTGGCGCCTGATGACATAGCATGAACCTGATAATTGGTGTTTGCAAATCAGGACATATAGTGTACTTATTTGCCAACGACAGATTCGACAGGCAAGCCATGAAAGACAGCATCAAACACGTGAACTCCCTGGCCAAGTGGATCGTGTCCCTGCCATCCCAGGGACGCTACAGTTTCAGCAGGGAAGAGACCACGAAACTGCTGGGGATGACGGACGCGGCGTTCAATCGCGCCGCCTCACGCCTTGCCAGGGCCAAACAAGTCGCACGCATCCATGGCGGGTTCTATGTCGTGGTTCCCCTAGAGCATGCGGGCGTCGGCATCGTGCCGGCAGACTGGTTCATCGTCGACCTGATGCGGTATCTGGGGCAGCCCTTCTACGTCGGCCTGCTGAGCGCCGCTGAATACCATGGGGCCGCCCACCAGCGACCGCAGAAGTATCAGGTCGTCACCGATAAGCCGCTCCGAGAGATCGCATGCCGGGGCGTGGGGATCCGCTTCTTCGTCAAGCACAACGCGTCCGGGACGCCGACGGGACAGATCAAAGGGGTCACGGGTTACATCCCCGTCTCCACCCCGGAAACTACGGCCCTTGACCTGCTGCGCTACAGCCGACATGTCGGTGGACTCGGCCAAGTGCTGACGGTGTTGCAGGAACTGGGCGAGAGCATCGACGCCGCCCGCCTCGCGAAAGCCGCCAAAGCCGATGGAACCATGGCCTACGCCCAGCGCCTGGGCTGGTTACTGGAACAAACGGACTACGCCAAGAAGGCGGCGCCACTGGCTGACTGGCTAAAGAAACGCAGGCCGCCGGACGCCAAACTGGAACCGTCGTTGCCGTCGCGGGGCGCCACGCGGAACAAGCGGTGGACACTCCTCGTGAACGCCCAAGTTGAAGGAGACTTGCCATGATCCCGCGCGGATATATTGACGCCTGGCGGTCGCAGGCGCCTTGGAGATCCGATGCCAAGGTCGAGCAGGATCTGATCATCGCCCGGAGTGTGGTGGCCGTGTTTTCGAACCCGGTGCTATCCCGGCAATTGACCTTCCGAGGCGGCACCGCCTTGCACAAACTCTGCTTTCATCCGGCGAGGCGGTACTCGGAAGACATCGATCTGGTCCAGATCGAGGCCGGCCCCATCGGTCCGGTCTTCGACGCTCTGCGGGCCACGCTCAACCCGTTGCTCGGCGAACCACAGCGCAAGCAGGGTCCTGGAGTCGTGACGCTCACCTACCGCATGCCATCCGAGATGCCGCCCGTGGTGCCGCTGAAACTGAAGGTCGAGATCAACTCCCGCGAGCATTTCACGGTGTTGGGGATGCAGCATGTGCCCTTCGCCATGGCGTCGCCATGGTTCACCGGGACATGCGATGTCCGATGTCATCTCCATCGTCAGGCCCGAGACGCTCTTGGCGTGGAACCGCCGCATGAAGCGCAGGAAGTGGGATTTCTCCCGTCGGCGCAGGCAGACCGGACGCCCGCCGAAGGAGGAGACGCCCGAGGCGCTGGTGATCAAACTGGCCGAAGACAACCGTTGGGGCTACGTGCGCATCGTGGGCGAACTTGCGAAGTTGGGGCATGTGGCGTCGCCGTCCTACGTCCGGGATGTGCTTAAGAAGCACGGTCTGCCCCCTTCCCCGTACGCGTCCGCCGCCTTGTTGGGCTGCCTTCTTGGTCTTGTCGTCAAGGTCCACTCGTGCGATTGCCGGATTGTCCTTCCGAAGGACTCGGAGGATCGCGACGGGCCAACTGGAGGGTGCAACTTGGTCACCACCCTCCAGCAACTGGACTTCGCGTCCGCCAAACACGAGGAACCCAGCGTCATCGAGTTCGTGAACTGAGGCTGTGAGATCGTACGAGACTTGGACCTGGCGATCAGCGTCGAGTTCAGCACTCATCTCGCCCCAGTCTTGCGCAAGTCCAAGGAACGCTCCGACAAGGTCAACTTCTGCCTGGGTCTTGAGTTCGTCGTTGGCAAACGCGTAAGCCATGGCATTCGTGACAAGGGCCAGAACTTCTTGCCCCGTGGTCAGTCGCGAAAGGTGAGACGGGATGTTCTGCTTCACTCTTCTGAGTCTGACAGGGCGCGTGCGTTTCCCGTCTGACAATCGCCCTGACACCCAGACCTCGTGATTTGTCTTCATCTGCCGGAGAATGTCCGTGGTGAAAGTCGCAATCTGGTCATCCACCATCTTGTGATGGGTTCGGCAGAGCAAGA
>JANYKD010000396.1 GCA_025361735.1 Phycisphaerales bacterium | reverse complement strand
GACGAGGTCGCCCTTGGCGTTGTACACCCAGCCGTGGAATCGGCACATCATCACGGCCGCCTTCTTGTGGCCCAGGGTTTCTTCGCCCCCCGTCTCGGTAACCTGCCTGGTGAGCGTTCACCACAACCAGTCTTGACCGGCGGGCTATGCTGGACCCGGTTCCCGATGCAAATGCAGTCGGGGGAGAATTCTTGGTTCAGCCGGGAGAGCGGTCGTGGCAAGGGGCATGCGTGCGGAGAAAGTCGCGGAGTGGCAGGAGCGATTCGCTCGGTTTGAGCGGTCGGGGACGACCATCACACAGTTCTGCCTGGACGAGGGAATTTCCACCCCGTCGTTCTTCGCCTGGCGACGCAAGCTGGGGCGGAAGCCAGCCGGCGGTAGGTCCCACAGCGCGAATCGTGTTGCGAGAGGGTCCGCACGAGCGGACCAGCATGGTGGGCAAGCGGGCCGCCAGGGACACTTCGTCCCGGTACGCCTGCGGGGTCAGATCAATGTCGGCGGCCCACTGACGACATTGACCGCCGAGCTACCGAGCGGGACACGGCTGACGATTCCCGTATCAGATCCGGAAGTGCTGCGAGAGGCGATCGCCGCTGTGATCCAGGCGGATGCTGAACGCCCCGGAGGTCGCACATGCTGAGTCTGACGCACAACACGCGGATCTACATGCATGTTCCGCCGACCGATCTGCGCAAGAGCTTCGATGGATTGATTGGCCTGGTCCGTTCGACCTTCGACAGGGATCCGCGCGAGGGAAGCTGGTTTCTGTTCTTCAACAGACGCCGCGACCGAGTCAAGGTGCTGTGGTGGGATGGAGATGGCTACGCGTTGTGGTACAAGCGCCTGGAAAGCGGCACCTTCGAGGTGCTGACACCGCAGCCTGGCGCCACGACGCTCGAACTCGACGCCACCGAGTTATCGCTGCTCTTGAGCGGCATCACGCTATCGTCGGCTCACCGCCGCAAACGGTTCGCCGCATCGGCGTGACGCGTGACGCACGTGCCGACGCAGCTCGACGCCGGGCCGGGTCGAGCGTGTCAGCCGATCGTCGGCAGACCGCACGTGGCCACCCAGGAATATTTTTCAACATTTTTCGAAAAATGTTCAATTTGGGCTTGGGCATTTTGTGGCAGTGATTATGCTGCCACCCATGACGGTTGAATTGCACATCCCCGACACCGTGGCAGGCTGCCAGACGCTGATTACCGAGTTGACTCAGGTGATCGCCGAACATCAGCAGAAGATCGTGTCGCTGGAGCAGCAGGTGCAAACCCAGCAACTGGAGATCGCTGAACTGTTCCGGCGCGCGTTTCAGAAACGGTCGGAACGTTACATCCAGGATCCGGGTCAGTTGTCTATCGACTTCGGCCAGACTCCGGAAGCCGCGGACGCAGCCGCAGGCTTGGCGGAAGCGGTCGTCGAGTCCCAGGCTGGAGCGATTGAAGTCCAGGGCCACACTCGCCGCAAGCAAAAGGCAGACAAGCCGCGAAACGAACAACTGCCCGCGCACCTGCCCCGTTATGAAGTCGAGTTGTCGGTCCTTGACGACGTGCGTTTCTGCCCGGAACACGGCGAGCGGAAGATCATCGGTCACGACCGGACCGAGACCTTGGAATTCGAACGGCCCAAGCTCCGCGTGCGGGTCACATTGATTCCGAAGTTCGCCTGTGCAGACAAGGCGGCGTGTGGTGTGAAAGAACCTGCTCGTCCACAAGGGTTGGTGGAAGGCAACCGTTTCGACACGTCGGTGGCTGCGGAGATCATCTCGGCGAAGTACGGTTATCATCAGCCGTTGTATCGCCAACAGGATTGGTTTGCCGGGAGTGGCTGGACACCCAGCCGGAGCACGCTGCTCAATATCGTGTCGGCGGCCGGGGATCTGCTGCCGCAGTTCATCGACTACCTGCGCAAGGAACTGCGCAGCAGCGGTTACATCGGCACGGACGACACACGGGTCACATTGCTGTTGCCTTCCGTCCTGCCCACGCCGATCGAGAACGATCCGAAGTCGCGGCGGATTCATGACGTGTTCTCCGAGGCGATGCGGGACAACAAGCCCAGTGTCACGGCGCGGATGTGGGCATATCGCGGTCTGACCGTACCACTGAACGTGTTCGACTTCACGGTCAGCCGGCACCGCGATGGCGCCGACGAGTTTTTGGTGGCCAATAAATTCAAAGGCAAATTACTGGCCGACTGTTACTCGGCGTATCAGGGGATCAGCCTGCGGAGTGACTCGCAGATTGAGCGGGCTGCCTGCAACGCCCACGCACGGCGGAAGATCTTCGAAGCCCGTGACAATCATCCGCTGCTGGGCGCCCAGTTGCTGGCACTGTATCGCGAGTTGTACGACATCGAAGACCGGGCTCGCGACTTGCCGGCGGAAGGCCGACTCTCTTTGCGGATGCAGGAAGGTGAGCGCGTGTGGGAGCGGGTCCGCGCGGTGCTCGACGGTGAAACAGCGGCGAAGCTAATGCCCAAAGAGAAGATGTCCGAAGCGCTGGGCTATCTGCGGAATCATTGGGACGCGCTGCGACTGTACCTGACCGATCCCTGGCTGCCGAGCGACAACAACGACGTCGAACAGTTGATGAAGCAAGTCGCCATCGGCCGGAAAAACTGGTTATTCATAGGGAGCGTTGCGGCAGGAGAACGCGCGGCCAACTTTTTGACGCTGGTGAGCAGCGCGTTGCGGAACGACCTGGACGTATATGATTACGTCAAGGGCGTACTGGATGCGTTGCTCTCTGGATCTCGCGACTACGCGGCGCTGCGTCCCGATACGTGGGCGAAGACGCATCCCGAGTCGGTGCGTACCTATCGCCAGGACGAACGTCGCGATCGCGTGGATGCGAAACGCACGCGCCGGGAGTTTCGCCGTGCGCAGCAGAAGGAATCACCCGACTCGTCGTAAGAATACTGGGTGGCACTGCGTACCGGCTGGTATGAGTGTGCTGGGTGGCCAGGACCAAGTGGAGACGGAAGCCGAACACGTTGATGAACACTGTCGCAATGCGCGCCAGCGCCAGCCAGGCTCGCCGCTGCCGTGCGCAGTGGCAGGCCGCAGTTCTCATTGCGGTTGGCCGACGCG
>JANYKD010000126.1 GCA_025361735.1 Phycisphaerales bacterium | reverse complement strand
AGACCGCGGGCCTCCATCGTCCCGGGCTGCTGGCACACCCCGTGGCCAGCCAAGAGAGGAGACATGCCGACAGAATGATCAGACGCCGGAGATGATGGGTCATGACAAATCCTCGTAGGACGAGTCTATCGCGGTGCTCCTTCAACCTGCTCAAGCAGTTGGGTCAGCGCTTCAATATACCGCTCCGGATACCGGGTAAACACCCCGCAGTGCGGCGCATCCGGCACCACCAGCAACCGGCCATGTGACTGGATCCGCGAATACAGTTCCCTGGCCTCCCCGATTCGTGCATGCCGGTCGGCTTCGCTGGCCACGATCACCACCGGCACGTTCTCGGGAATGCCGGTGATGTGATCGATAGGCCGGATCGCCGCCGCATCGGGAACGAACACAGGAGTCCATAGACGTAGACCGGCGTATCCGATGTGGCTCAGTGGCGGCGGCAGCCGCATCTCTACGCGGTTCCACACGGCCGTGTTCAGGTCGCGGTAGGGGGCTTCCAGAAAATATCCCTGCACGGCTCCGTGGCTGTCGCTGGCGTCGAAGATCGCGGCCGCGCTGCCCAGCGATTCTCCCAACATCACCACCGGCCGGCCGGGACGTCTTTGTCGCAGGAACTCCACCGCGGCATGCACATCGTGCCGCGAACTGTATCCCGCATCGTTGCGATCGCCCGACGAATCACCGTGGCCCTGCGCTGAAATCGCCAGCACGCTGTAGCCCAGCATCCGAATCCGCCGCATCTTTGCCATTAACCCCGACCGCGATCCGCCTAAACCATGAATCATGACAATCCCGGCACGATGCTCGTCCGTCGGCAGGAGCCATCCGCCGATCTCCTGGCCGTCGCTGGTCTTCAGCCGGCATTCCTCGATCACGATACCTGCCCATGTCGGTTTCGGTTCTGCGAACCACGGTCGCGGCCGGCTGCTCAGTTTCCATGCGACCACCGCCGAGACGATCAGCCACACCACGACCGTGGCCAAGCCGAGTTTCAGCAGACGTTGACGTCGGTTGCCGCGCATGGTGCTGCGTTCTCCCTATTTCTTCGCGTCATCGCCCAGTTGCTTGAGGGCCGCAGCGATGATCGGATCAGTTTTGATGAAGTCCGCGGGTTGAGTCTTGACATCGACATCCGGCGCGATGCCTTCGCCTTCGAAGCAGGTTCCGTCCGGCCGCAGGGCTTTCCACTGCGGCAGGCTCACCGATGTTCCATTGCCCAGGTCGGTGATCCGCGGATTTCCGGAACTTCCTGCCGTCGTCGCGCCAACCGTCACACATCCCGGCGCTTGCTTCAGCATCAGCACGAATGACTCGCAACTGCTGCATGTGGCCGGACCCGTGAGTACGACAAGCCGTCCGCGGAACTGCGGCGCGTCTGGATTGGGGGTTACAAAACGGTTGCGAACTTCGGAGAACTGGCCGCTCGAGCGCATGATGTGTTTGGCGTACAGTGCCGGCTTCTCGATGAAGCACCCTGCGATCTTGCGGGCGGCCGGTTCGTCGCCACCGCCGTTGGGCCGCAGGTCGATGATCAATGGTTTCCCGGCCTTCTCTGCCTCGTCGATCATTTCGAAGATCGGCGCGAGAAACCGCGCATCATCCGCCGGCAGCGAGGCGATGCAGAGGTAGCGAGTCCCATTTTCGAACCGGCCGGTAAACACGGAATCAGACGCCTTCTTGAACCCCGGCACGACACGCTGCACGGTGAGCAAGTCAACACAGGGGAACACATCGCGCTGGTAAGTCGCCAGGCGGCGCTCGCCGGCTCGCATGGTGATGTGGACATCCTTCGCCGCGGAGAGCAGTTTGGCCGCAACGCTCGCGAATTCCGCCGGCCCGCCGGTCGCCGCGAATTGCGGCTTGAACTCGGCGAATCGCTGCTCCCAGTCGATCTTGCGCAGATCGCGATATGCATACTCCTGATCGATCGCCTGTTTCAACCGGTCGACCGCTGCCTGCGTTGCCTGTGTTGCCTGCGTGGTTGGCCGCGAGGTGGCGCGTGTTGCCGTCCCGCGCGTGCGGAACGCGATCGGATACGGCTCGGCCGACTCGCCGGTCTTGCTGCGGAAGTTGACGAAACGCGTGCTGTTGACGCTGAGCCAGTAGTCCGTATTGGGCTCGAGTTTCATGGGCCAGACGAACGTCCGCTCATCCTCCCACCTTGGCTTGCCGACCAGTTCAGGAAACAGCCCCCGGCTGGAATTCACCAGCGAGCGTCCGCCGGGACTCATTGGCTGGTCGAACACGATGCGGAGTTCGGCCAGGGCCGGATCGACCTCAAGTTGTTTGTTGTCCGGGCTGGCCTTCACCACCTTGGGCGGCGCGGCAATGGCGTTGCATCCGATGGCGATGAGAAGCAGTGCAACAAGTGCGGCCGGTCGTACTGTCATAGGACGTCCTTTCGCGATGCCGGCTGGGGCTCTCGGGCTTCAGCCGGGCTTTGCCCAGAACTTCGTGGGATAAGATGAGGGTCCAATCGGGTGATTTCCGGGAAGCCACGCCACTGCGTAAGTTCCCAGCGATCATTATGCCCGCCGCCCAACCACATGCAACCGCCTTCTGACACGGCATTTGCGTTTGGCCTACGCTGCTGCTGAGAAGTGATGCCGACGCCCTCGTCGGTCCTCCCTGGGGACTCTCCAACGGTAGACGACGGAGTCGGGCCGACCGCATCCAATCGCCGGTCGCAGCATTCCAGTGTCCCGTTTCGCCTTTTCCATCCTTGCCGCTATATTGCTCCGTCCACGTATGGCCAAAGCTCCGATCGTTGTTGACATCCTCGTTCTCGGCGACCATCCGGCCGCGTATTTGGCGGCCGCTCTGCTGGCCCACAAGTCCAAACTGCGGATCGGCCACGCGCAGATTCCCGGCCAGCATCACGCCGACCGCCTCGTGCTCGTACATTCGGACTTTTTCTCGCTCCATCCGCTGCTCGAACCCCTGCGCCGCAAGATGAAGCTCAAGCAGTTGTACGGCGCCCAGTTCATCGCCGACGACGGCACCCACAGTGAGTATCGCTCCAAATCCGCCCTCAGTGGCGTCGGTTCCCTCAAGGAAATCCGCACCGCCATGGAGAAGGTGGCCGCCAGCGAAGGCGTTGTGTTCCTAAAGCCCAAAGAAATCCGCGTTCTCCGCGTGGATGACAAGGGCGTGCAGATATCCTTCGGCAACCAGATGGTCCATCCCACCGCACTCGTGCTGGGCGACTCACTGCCGCCAGAGCAGGCCAAGATTCTCGGCCTGCCCGAGGAATGGGAACGAGGGGTGGTCCGCAAGTATTCGTATATCCGCCTCAAACAGGTCAAGAATCTTGAACTCCCCAGCCGGCCGATGATGCCGATGTCGCTCAACCTGGCCGGCCTGTTCGGCTGGGCCTGGCTGATGCCCGGCGATCGCGAGATTCAGCTTTGCGTGGAACAAGGCCCTGAGACCTTTGCCGCCAACCCGCCGGCCAACCTGCTGCGTCGCTGGGCCGATCTGCTTGCTCAGCACGGCGTGTTTAAGTCGGCCGTCAATGTCGATCCCGCGCACGTCCACACGATCGACATGCCCGTTGGCGGAGCCCTGGCCCACGAAGGCGTGGCCAATCGCACGCTCATGGTCGGCCCCGCCGGCGGTTTCTACGCGGCCACCACCGAAGACATCTATCCCAACTGCTGGTCCACGGTATTCGCCGCCGATGTGATCAAGAAATCGCTCAAGCAGCCCCATCTCCAGGACGCCATCCAGACCTATCGCCACATCTGGCGAACGACACTTGGTGACTACCTCCGCGGCCCGCAGCAGAACCTTCGCTTTCTCCTTCCGCTGGTCTATCGCAATCCGGTGATGACTCAGCGCATGGTCGAGGGCGTGCTGGTTGGGCGAGTGGGGTAGATTCTCAGCCGACGTTGTTGGACAAGACTTCGACAATCTCATCGACGAGTGTCCGCTGATCGTGTCGGATACCGGATACGTGGAGCTGGTACTTCGCGCGAGTGGCCGCCACGTAGAACTGGGCGCGGCCTTTCGTATCGTCAGTGAGATCATCGGCACCCATCAGGAAGACGATTGGGGCATCGTACCCATTGGCGCTGGCCAGCGTGGAAACGGTGAGAATACCCGGTTCGAGGAGGGGAAAGTTCTTGTTGGCATAATTGTCGCTGTCGACGAGCCGCACGGAGTAGTCCGGGGCCACAAGCATGCCCAGTTCCATTGGCAGCAAGTTCTTGAAGGGAATGTGGCTGCGATACAGAATAAGGACGTCAGAAGGCAGTACTTTCTCGGTGTGCACGGAAATTTACGCTTTGGCAAGGGTGTGTACAACAGCCCGGCCTCAGAATAACGTCGGCTGCTTCGGATCGTCCGCTGTCGATTCCACCTTGCCGTCGCCCAGCCGGGTCACGAGGCGGTCGCCGCCGTGGACTTGGGTGCTGGAGCGGATGACGGCGCCGGTCTTGCGGTTGGTGGTGATCGAATAGCCGCGGCTCAGCACCTGTTCCGGGCCGATGGCGTTCAGACGGGCGGCGATGTGGTCGAGGGCTTGCTTGCGCAATGCGTGGGCGGTCTCGGCCGCATGGTCCAGACGCTGGGTCAGGTCGATCAATCGTTCGCCGGCGAAGCGCACACGCTGGCCGGGGTGGTTGCGGGCGAGCGCGGCCGAGAGGGAACTCAGATGTGTCGAACGCGTACGCATCCAGGCGGCCCAGCCACGCCAGAGTCGCTGTTCGGCGGCCGTGAACTGCTGCCGCAGCCGCATCACCACCGTGGACGGCCGGTTGGCTTCGAGCCGGGCGGACAGGGTTGCCAGGCCAGCCTGTTCGCGGCGGAGGCACGCCGATAATCCAAGCTGCAGCGCGCGTTGCCGATCATCCAGGAACTGTCTCGCGGCATTGACGCGATCGAGCGGCCGCTCGAAGAACGGGTGCTTTTCGATCGTCGTCAGGGTTTGCCTTGCCTGCTCCACGCGTCCGCGCGCTTCACGTCGCAGTCGCACGGCTGCCTGCTCGAGGGTCTCGACGGCGTTTCGCCAGTTGCGCGTGGCCACCTGCGCCGCTTCTGTTGGTGTGTGTGCGTGATGGTCGGCCACGAGATCGGCGATGGAGACATCCACCTCATGGCCGATGCCGGTGATGATGGGAATCGGGCAGGTGGCCATCGCCCGGGCGACTACCTCCTCGTTGAACGCCCACAGGTCTTCCAGCGATCCGCCGCCCCGGCCCAGCAGGATGACGTCAATGCCGCCGAGGGACGACCGTTGCCGGCCGAGATCGGCGATTGCCGTCGCGATCTTCTCGGCCGCCCCGTCTCCCTGCACGGGAACGTGATACACAACCAGACGCAGGAACGAGAATCGCCGCAGTACCTTGAACATGTCCTGTATCGCGGCCGTCTGCGTTGACGTCACGATGGCGATCGTCGTCGGGTAGGCCGGAACGGGCTTCTTTCGCTCGGGTTCGAAAAGCCCCTGCGCTTTGAGTTTGTCGTGAAGCTGTTGAAACGCCAGTTGCAGTGCGCCCTGGCCCACGGGCTCCAGTCGCGTGATGTAGAGCTGGTACTGGCCACGCTGGGCATAGAGCGAAATTCGCCCGGTGGCGATCAGTTCCATGCCATCTTCCGGCGAGAACTTCAGCCGGGCGGCATCGGAACGGAACATGACGCAATTGATGCACGCGGAGGCGTCTTTCAGCGTGAAGTACAGGTGGCCGCTGCTGTGGGCCTTGAAGTTGGACACCTCGCCAAGTACGTGAACGGACCCTGGAAATGCGCCCTGTAGCGCCCGCTCGATTTGTGAGGTCAGTTGCGAGACCGTCAGCGCATCGGCAGCCGGCGTGGGCTTGCCAGCCGGCTTCGCGGTGGCGGCCTTTTGCTCGTCCATGAGCTTTTTCTGGAAGTCGAAGAAGTCCATGTGGGAGAGTATAGCGATCGGTGAGGGGGAAGTGAGTTGCGGATGGGGTGATCGGTGATCAGTAATCGGTGATCAGTAATCGGTCGAGCCGGCGGACCGAGGACCAGACACCGATTACCGGATCACCGATGACCGATCACCGGATTCACCTGATGACCGGTCACGCGATCGCGGCACAACGTCCACCACAACCAAACGTACCTTCCCCAGAGGAATCACCCATGCTCCGCACCATCGCCACCACTGTCATCGCCGCGCTCGCCTGCTCTGCCCTGGCCGCGGGGCCGGTCAGCCACATCAAAGTCCTTTCGGACAACGTCGAGGACGTTTCCAGCCTGGAAGCCTGGAAGCAGTCGGTTGTCAAGGACGGTATGACCGACCAACAGAAGGCCCTGGCGGTCTGGGAGACCGTGGTAAAGTTCCGCCATCAGGATAACCCGCCCGTGGAGTTCCTCGAAGGCGAAGGGCACCCACACGATCCGATCAAAGCCTTCAATGTCTACGGCTATAACCAGTGCTGCTGCGCATCGGCCATGGTCGAGGCCCTGGCCCGTTATGCCGGGCTCGAGGCCCGCGGCTGGGCGATCGTCAGCCACAGCGTTCCCGAGATCAAGATCGACGGCAAGTGGTGTATGTTCGATGCTTCTCTGGTGAACTATTTCAAGAAGCCCGACGGCTCCGTCGCCGGCGTCGAGGAGATCAACAAGAGTGCCCTCGACTGGATTACCAGGAATCCCCAATACAAGGGAGACCGCAACAAGCTGTATAAGTTCATGGCCGGCGGCGGCTGGCGCAAAGGCCCGGAAATCCTTGCCGGCGGCACCGGTTATGACGAAAACGGCTGGCTCCCGGCCGCCACGCATGCCTGGGGCGATAGTATGGCCGAATTCGGCGGCAGCAAGAACTTCCTTTACGAATACGGCACCGCCCTGGGTTATGAGGTGAACATCCAACTTCGTCCGGGCGAGAAGCTCGTGCGCAATTGGTCGAACAAGGGCCTGCATGTCAACGCGGCCGAAGGCGGTGGCTGCTCCACACTCAAGGAAAACCCGGCCAACGCCGGCGGCCAACTGCGATATTCGCCGAAGTTCGGCGACCGCTCGCCCGGCCGGATCGGCAACGGCACGCACGAATACGCGCTGCCGCTGGCCGCTGGCGTCTATCGCGGCGGCATGCTCACCGTCGACAACATCGACGACATGCCCGCCGGCCCGCGCGTGAAGGACCCGGCCAAGCCGGCCGAGATCGTCTTCCGCATGCCCAGCAGCTACGTCTTCCTCGGCGGTTCGCTCGCGTTCACACCCGTCATCGGTGACGGCGGCTCGGTGGCCGTGAGCATTTCTCTCAACAACGGGCTGGACTGGAAGGAACTCGCCAATGCCGCTCAAGCCGGGCCGCAGACAGTTGATCTCAAAGACTCCATTTATCGCAAATACGACTATCGGCTGAAATTCACGATGTCCGGCAAAGGTACGGGCCTGAGCGCTGTGAAGGTGACCCAGGACATCCAGCACTCGCAGCGGCCGCTTCCTGTGCTCGTACAGGGCGACAATCGCATCCGCTTCTCGGCCGGCGCCCAGGAAGGAACGATTACCATCCAGGGCAATCTCAACCCCGAAAGTGCCAAGGGCAAGAACCTGGTCTTCGCCGACTTCCACCCCAAGTTTGAGGGTGTTAAAGCCGCGCTGCTGCGGCCCGACGGCGGCACTGGCCAGATCACCGTCCCTGTCGAAGCCCCTGGCGATATCACTCGCCTGCGCATCGGCACGCACTACCGGGCTCGCGATGCGAAGGACGCCTGGACATTCGAGGCGAGTTTCGACGGCGGCACGACCTTCACCAGGGTCGGCGACGTCCACGGCCCCGCCGCCGGAAACAGCGCGTACCTCGTTCTGGACAAGCCGGCGGCGTCCAGCCACTCGGCCATCGTGCGAATCTCCGCCACGCAGCGCAACACCACCTGCATGATGGACCTGCGTATCAGCGCCGACTACAAGGAGCCGACCGGTGCGTTCGCGCCCGTGAAGGTGAGCTATGCCTGGGACGAGGACGGCCAGCCCAAGACCAATGACTTCGCGGCCAAGTCGCCGCAGGAGACGTACACGATCCACTGCGACAAGAAGCCTGCGATGCGTTCGATCACACTGGAACTGGCGGAATAGGGACCGCGGCGAAGGGGAACAAGGATTTGCTGTCCATAACGGTGTGAAATGTGATTTCACGCTGAGTCCGCAGGGCGAAGCGATAGACCCGGCGGAAGTCCTTCCGGATCCGAACGATCGTTTCTCGGCACAGGCTCCAGACCTGGGCGCGATTGAATCTGGCGATGCGGCCCCACATTATGGCCCGCGGCAGAAACTGGGATCGCGGGTGTCCCCGCCGGTATTGGAAAAAAGAGAAGCCGGGACTGCGGGCGTGAGAGTCAGTCCCGGCTCTGGAGGGTAATGTGGACCAAGTCCGCTCAGAGAATCGCGCAGGCGATAGATCTCTTGATCTTTTTTGCTGACCTTTCTGATGGATCCGACGCAGACGTGTTCTGTCACCATGACGTACGCGAGAGCAGGTGACAAGGCGAAGATTAACTGGCCGAATAGGCGGATGCAACAGAAAAATGACGAATGTATTTAGCGGGAGTTGGCCCTGGCTGGGCATGCTCTAATCGCGGGAGAGCCGCCGGTTTCAGGGATTTCGGGGTGCGGGCGCCACAGGCCAGATGCGTGTGCCACGAGGTTTGGCTGGGCACCTGAGTAAGCCGCCAGAATCGCCACGTTTCCTGCGGGGAACTGGGAATCAACAACTGGTAACTTCTGCCAGTTTTGCCTATAATCTAACCACCATGCCCAATTCCTCAGCAACGACGCCGCGGGCCGATCAGGAAATGGCCATTCTGGCCAGCATATCTTCGATTCTCTCTTCGACGCTTGAACTCGGAGAGACGTTCTCGAAGGTCATGCAAGTCCTTATGGACAAGCTGGATATACTGCGCGGGACGCTGGTACTGCTCGACGAATCATCCGGGCGGGCGCGCATCCAGTCGGCGGTCGGATTCACGCAGGACCAGATCGATCGCGGCGTCTATGCGGTCGGAGAAGGCATTACCGGCATGGTTCTGGCGACCGGACTGCCGAGGGTCATTCCAGATGTCAGCAAGGAGCCCGATTTTCTGAATCGCACGTTCTCACGCGACATGGCCAAACTTGACCGGGCCATCGCCTTTCTCTGCATCCCGATTCGCCTGGAGAACCGGGTGGCCGGGGCCTTGTCGATGGATCGGCTGTTTACCACGGATGAAGACCTGCAGCAGGACATCCGCTTCCTGACGGTTATGGCGTCATTTCTCTCGCAGGCGATCCAGATCAACCGGCTGGTGATGCGGCAGAAAGACCAATTGCTCGAAGAGAACGCGCAATTGCGGGCTCAGGTTCGCGACCGCTACCGGTTCGAGAACATCATCGGCGACTCGCCGGCCATGCACGAGGTGTTCAACGTCGTCGGCCAGGTGGCCAACTCTCGTGCGACCGTGCTGCTGCTGGGCGAAACCGGCACGGGCAAGGAGATGATCGCCAAGGCGATTCACTATAACTCGCCGCGCAAGGACAAGCCGTTTATTCGCGTCAACTGCGGCGCGCTGACGGGCACGCTGCTGGAGTCGGAATTGTTTGGCCATGTGAAGGGTTCGTTCACCGGCGCCATACGCGACAAGATCGGCCGGTTTGAGGCGGCCGACGGCGGGTCGATCTTCCTCGACGAGATCGGCACCATGGAACCGCAGTTGCAGGTGAAACTGTTGCGCGTATTGCAGGAGCGCGAGTTCGAGCGCGTGGGTGACACGCAGCCGGTGAAGGTGGATGTGCGGGTGATTACCGCGACCAACCTGGATCTGATGCAGGAAGTGGCCCGCGGGAATTTCCGCGAGGATCTGTATTACCGGCTGAACGTGGTCAATGTGTATCTGCCGCCGCTGCGCAATCGGCGAGAGGATGTTCCACGGCTGATCGACCATTTTCTGGACAAGTACAACGCGGTGAACGGCCGGAGTCTGAAAAAGATTTCGCGGGAGATGTTGTCGATTTTGATGCGATATCCCTGGCCGGGAAATGTGCGCGAACTGGAGAACGCGATCGAGCGGGCGGTGGTGTTGTCGCGGAGCGAGGATTTCACCGAAGATCTGCTGCCGCTTCCGGTGCGGATGTTCGCCCAGCAGCGGCGGACGACGCAGTCATCGGAGTCGATCGAGACGCTCTGCAAGCGGCTGTCGGAGCAGGCGATCACAGACTACGAGCTGCGTGAAGGGGAAATTTATCAGCTTCTGATCGATCAGGTGGAGTCGGCGCTGATCGAGCGGTCGCTGGCCAAGTGCGGCGGCGTGAAGACCAAGGCGGCCGATTTCCTAGGCATCAACCGCAATACGCTGAACAAGAAGGTGAAGGATCTGGGAATTGATACCGCGGAGTGAGGGGGAGCCAAGGTAAAAGGTAAAAGGTTAAAGGTGAGGAACCAGTCATGATCGTTCTTACGCTTCGCGTCGGGTTGATATTGACACTGGTGTTTTCGGGCTTCGTCCACGCCGCCGAGCAGGGGGCCGGCAGGCCGAACATCGTCATCATCCTGGCCGATGACATGGGGTATTCCGACATCGGCTGCTACGGCAGCGAGATCAATACGCCGAATCTCGACAAGCTGGCCGCGGACGGGCTGCGGTTCACGGAGTTCTACAATACCGGACGCTGCTGCCCGACGCGGGCGACGATGTTGTCGGGGCTGTATGCCCACCAGGCGGGCGTGGGGCATATGGTGGACGATCGCGGGTTGCCCGGCTATCGGGGCGAACTCAACGATCGTTGCGCGACGATTCCCGAGGTGCTGCGGCCGGCGGGGTATGGCACGTATATTGTCGGCAAATGGCATGTGGCGCGGAATCTCGGGCCGGAGGGATCGCAGCATGATTGGCCGATTCAGCGGGGGTTTGACCACTACTACGGAACACTCGCGGGCGCCGGCAATTACTTTGCGCCCAAAGCGCTGTATCGCGATAGCAAGCCGCTGGATCCGGCGGCCGACCCGGACTACAAGCCTGAGCAATATTACTACACCGACGCCATCACCGAGCACGCCGTGCGTTTCATCAACGACCACACGAGCAAACAGGCCGGCAAACCGTTCTTCATGTACGTAGCCTATACGGCTGCGCACTGGCCTCTGCACGCCAAGCCGCAGGACATCGCGAAGTACAAGGGTAAGTACGACGTGGGCTACGATGTCATCCGCCAGGCGCGTATAGAGAAGCAAAAGAAGCTGGGGCTGCTCGATCCCCGCTGGACAGTGAGCCCGATTGTCGGCGCCTGGGACAAGGTGCAGGACAAAGCCTGGGAGGCCCGCTGCATGGAGGTCTACGCTGCCCAGGTGGACTGCATGGACCAGGGCGTCGGGCGGATCGTGTCGGCGCTGGAGAAGACGGGGCAACTGAGAAGCACAATCGTGATGTATTTGCAGGATAATGGTGCGTGCGCCGAGGACCAGCAGCGGGCGGCCAGCCGCAACGCGGGCAAGATGCCCGGCCCGGCCGACACGCACATCAGTTATGGCCGCGACTGGGCCAACGTCAGCAACACGCCGTTGCGGTATTACAAGCACTGGGAGCACGAGGGTGGCATCAGCACGCCGCTGATCGTGCGCTGGCCCGCGACGATCGCGGCCGGCCGGAATGGCAGCCTTGTGAAAGATCCCGGCCATCTGATCGATCTGATGGCGACGTGTGTCGATGTCGGGCAGGCAAAGTATCCGCAGACTCTCAACGGCAAGGCGATCCAACCGATGGAAGGCGTAAGCCTGCGGCCGGTGCTTGAGGACAAGCCTCTCGAGCGGCCGACACCGATCTTTTTCGAGCACGAGGGAAACAAGGCGGTGCGCGACGGCAAATGGAAACTGGTTCTGGCGCACGGACCCAAGGCGACGTGGGAACTGTACGACATGGAAACCGACCGGGCCGAGATGCACGACCTGGCCGAGAAGGAACCACAGCGGGCAAAGGAACTGGCGGCCAAGTGGGATGCGTGGGCCAGGCGTGTCGGAGCGCAGCCGTGGCCGTTGAAGGCGGCGGGGAAGCAATAGACACCGCGCAGGATCGATTCCGCAGTACTCAAGGAACCGTGAACTGCCGTTCTCTTCAGGATTGAAGGGCCAGCACTGTGCGAGGCGACAAAAGTGCGTTGTCAGCCACTCCTCTGATCCGGAGGCTGTGCGGTCCGCTTGGGAAATACCACTTCGAAACCGCGGATGGGTATGGCGGGATTGGGCGCGATCAGGAGGTCGTCGGGGAGGGAGATGCTGCTGAAACGGCCCGTGAGAATTACGTCCATGCGAAGGGGTTTGCGGCCTCCGTTGATCGCCCCGAGCAGCAAATGTTGCGGCATGCCCTCCATCCAGGAGAGTTCGATGCCCATCTCCCACGTTTTCCGGGAGACAATGGGGACGTCGATCAGGCAGGAATCCGAGGCCAGGCTGTACTCTTCGCCGTGCAGTAGCTGCGCAAAGGCTGGAGGAAGATCGTGGACGTCCAGGCCGAAGACGCGGAGTGCAACCGATGGAGTATCCTGGTGGGCGACTTCGAAGTAAGCAAGACTGTCGCTGGTGATATAGATCTGCAGAAGTCCCGGGCCGCTGGCGCAGATGGGGCCGAGCGAAACGACGATGGGCTCACACAGTTCAAAACGGTATCGCCGCAATCCTTTGTGGCCTCCACGGCCGTAGTAGAGGCGGCGGCGGAGCGTGGCGCCGTTGGCAAGGGCGAAGGCCAATAACGCGGCGGAAGCGATGAGAGGCAGTATCGCCTTGCCGACGAGGAAGAGGGATCCCGTAGCCAAGGCCTCCACGACAACAAAGCCGGCCACGGTCAGGCACACGAGAGCGCCAACCGAGGTGAGCACGCACCAGCCGAGTGGAGGGAGAATGCCTTTCATATTCAACGGGCTCCTGGGCTCCGCAAGTGGGGCCAGCGTCCTGGCTGGCCGGGACTGTCAGACGGGGCACGCTGCAGGAAGGCCAGCGAGGACGCTGGCCCTACTTCATCAGGCCCTCAATCTGCGTCTGGCCGGCGGCGATTGTCTGGCCGGTGGGGAGCGCAAACGGTTTATCGCCAAAGTTGACGGTTACTTTCACACCGTTGGCGAAGATCGTCTGCTGCACGTCTCGATCCGGCGTCAGGAAGCGGTGGTCGGTCATCTCGCTGTAGCCGCAGGCGCGGGTGATGTCGGCGGAGGTCAGGTAGCTCTGGACGAAGCGGGCCTTCTGCTCCGTCCAAAGAGCGCGGCTGAACATCAGCATGGGCGGCACGGCGTATAGCGCGTTGAACTGGTCGCGCTTGTCCCACAGGGCGGGGAGCTTGTTGTTGTAGTCGCCCCAGTACCAGTAGGACACGACGCACTCGTGGTAGACCAGTTCCCACAGCGGCAGGCGATAACGCTGACCAAGCTGGAACTTGGCGGCTCGCTCGGGGACCTCCGTCCAGATTCGCTGCATGTCGCGGCCGGAATCGGGGACGCGGTAGGGGCCAAGGCTCATCATGCCCTCGAAGAAATCGCACATGGGGACGACCGCGTCGTGGCCGGTTTCCGAGCCACAGACGAGGTGGTTTTCGCGGCTGACGACGGCCAGCAAATCCGCTTTATACTTGCGGCTTTCGGTGCGCGTTTGCGGGTGGTCGGGCGAGTAGCACTCGCGGTAGGGGGATGCGGTCGTCGTATCGATGAAGCGGCCGCGGTAGGGGTGGGTCTTGAGTTCCGCGGGGATGCGCTCGCGGGCGTAGGTCAGCGCCTGGCGGTCGCAGAGCGTGCCGCAGGGAATCATGCTGCCATCCTTCGCCTTGACCTCCCAGCCGCGGACCCAGTCGCCATCGGCGCGGAGCATCAGATCCCTCGGCCAGGCGGCCGTGGTCCAGTCGGCGTGCTGGCCGCGCAGCAGCGGGAACTTGGCCGGGTCCATGACATTCTGGTAGATGTCGTAGCGGCTGGTGAGGATGCCCAGGTCATTCATCTGGGTGAGTTGGTCGGGCTTGGCCGCCGCACTCCAGAGGATCCGCTTGATGCCGGCCTGCTGCATTTCCTTGGCGATCGTCGCCGCGTCCCGGTCCCAGCACCAGATGTTGGCCGCGCCGATGAGCAGGTCGATGTTGGGATTCTCGCGGCGTTTGGCGTCGAAGGATTTGAAGAGCCCGGTGGATTGGGCGTGTTGGCGATACGTCTTGGCGATGGCGACGTGGCCGCCTTTGTCGAAGAAGCCGTAGCGGATGCGGCGGTCGTAGCCGAACTCGCCTTTCTCAGACTCCCACACGGGCGCGACGCAGAGCAGACCCTTCTCGCGGGCGATACGGATCTGCACGTCATTGGGAGTTTCCATGATGGCGCTGTAGCCCGCGGAGCCGTCGGTGGCGCCGAAGAAGGGCATGCAGATGCCGTGGCCACCGTAGGCGATCAGGTTCATCGGCGAGATCGATTCGTCCTCGACAGGATAGGAGATCCCTTCGTTCATGGGGATGACGAGGTAGGTGCCGCGCTCGGTCAGGAACGGGTGTGGGAATGCCAGCGTGCGCGGGAGCTTGCCTCGGGCGGAAAGCGTCACAAGCAATTCGGCCTTGTCGGCGGCCGGTGTGAAGTCGACCGAGACATCGAGGTTCGTGGGCAGGTCCAGCAACTCGACGTGCAGCCCGGTCGCGGTCTTCTTCGCCGACTTGACCAGGCAGCCAGTTTCGCCGCCGCCCTGTGACCAGACGTGACCGGACTGGCGGTCGGTCACAATAAGTGTGCCCGCGCGGGTGTTGAAGGTGATGTCGAGCTTGTTGCTGGCGAACTGGACCTGCGGCGGCATGTTCTTATCGCGCAGGTCGTCGAGGTTCCCGACGCGCTTCCAGGCGAAATCGGCGATCCAGGCCGTGCCTGGGCCGTTGCCGATGATCCGGGGCGTGGCGACTTTGGCGCCGGCCGGACAGACCACGCGGGTATGCAACTTCGTCCAGGCATGGTCGCCGCGGAGATTCTGCGCGCCCAGGGACCATCCCAGCGACGTGCCCTTGCTGTCGAATGCTGCGGCCGCGATCTCGACATTGCCGGCACCCCTGGTTTTGATGTTGGCCGTGATCTCGATGAGGTCGCCCTCGCGGACGTCCACGCGTTTATTCGTGTTAAGCGACCAGTCGCCCTGGCCGCGGTGCTCGACACGGAGTGTCGGCTTGCCGTCGACTTGCTCGGCGGGGTCCACAGCCGACGAGCCTGCATCCTTGTCACGCGTCCAGAGCGGCGAGAATTCGTCGCGCCAGTCGGCGTATGCTGCGGGGGCCAGAAGCAGGGCGATCAGGAGAAGCCGATGGAGTGTGGAAGACCTCATTGCTTGTGAATAGCCATGAGGGGTGCCCGTGTTGCAGGCGGGCGTTGAAACCACCACGCGCAACAGGCGGCGGCGGTCGACAAGGGGTAGATTGCCGGCCGCCGCCAGGGGTCGCTTTCAGATCAAATGCTTCTCACGCCGCCTTGTTAAAGGCGTGGAAATCGCCTTTGGCGGATGGGGTTGTATCTGAGTCAAACGGGATTTCATTGGCGCCCCTGGACTTGCCCGCGTGAACCGCAGTGGCGTGGCGCGTCGTTGACCGCGTTTCGGCCGG
The DNA here is from genome assembly GCA_025361735.1 of Phycisphaerales bacterium. GTDB lineage: Bacteria > Planctomycetota > Phycisphaerae > Tepidisphaerales > Tepidisphaeraceae > JANYKD01. The sequence continues at coordinate 513 of JANYKD010000126.1, read as the reverse complement.
GGCGGCCGTGTGGCGGGCCGACGCGCCGTTGACCAGGGCGATCAACTCACTCACGATACCCTTCATCTGCTCAGCCTGGCTGGAGAGTTCCTCGCTGGCGGAGGCGGATTCCTCGGCATTGGCGGCGTTGGACTGCGTCACCTTATCCATCTGCCCGACGGCGATGTTGACCTGGTCGATGCCTGTGGTCTGCTCCTGGCTCGCGGCGCTGATCTCGCCCACCAGGGCGTTGACCTTGGTGGCAGCGCCGGTGATTTCCTGGAGGCTCTTGGCCACCTCGGTCGTGATGGCGACGCCGTTCTTGGCGTTGTTTACGGACTCTTCGATCATGCTGGCCGTGTTCTTGGCAGCTTCGGCGGAACGCATGGCCAGGTTGCGCACTTCCTCGGCAACGACCGCGAAGCCCTTACCGGCCTCACCGGCGCGGGCAGCTTCGACGGCGGCGTTGAGGGCGAGCAGATTCGTCTGGAAGGCGATCTCGTCGATGACCTTGATGATCTTGGCGGTCGCGGC